>DVKS01000012.1 GCA_018715905.1 Candidatus Caccovicinus merdipullorum
CGGCGCCGATGATTTTTCCGTCCTCCTCCGCCACGAAGCAGGTTTTGGGATTTCGTCTCAGATACCGCTGAACGCCTTCCCGGCTGTCATCAACCGTATTCAGACCCATTCCCGGGGTATTGATCCACAGATCATAAACCCTGTCATAATCCTGAAACTCCATGGTTCTGATACTGGTCATCTGTCCCCTCCTTGGGCCGCATTGTCATGGTCTTCCGTCATTTTCTCTTCCAGAACCATAACCCGGCACTTGTTCCGGTAAAAGCAGATTCCGTACATCAATACACGCTTCATTCCGTTTTCATAAAGTCCGTCACCATAGTGTTTTCGAACAATCTGATCTAATCCCCGCCTGCATCCCGCATCCAGATCTCCATCATGGGCATACTTTACTTCGATGACGATCCCCAGCTCTGCCTCATCAATCTCCACCTGAATATCTGCATATCCTTCTCCTGCCTCCCGGTTTGATAAAATCCCCCAGGAATCTTTAAACCGGAGAAGCCCCAGGATCATACCATGATAAAAATTTTCTTTTGCAGATTTCCCGGCAAACGTATCCCGAATACTGACCGTCTTTCTCAGATAAGCGGAAAGATACCGTTCCACCCCTCCTGCATCCCCATTCTGGAGAGCGCCGCAGAAACCGGCCAGCATTTCTCCGTCCCGGGATACATTTTCCTGAAACCACGCCATAATCTGCCGGGTAAAAATCCTTCGGATTTCCATATTAGGAATTGCCAGACAGTATCGATCTTCCTCTGCCTTCCCTCTCTGAGTCAGATAGCCTGTGGTAAAAAGGACACTCCATATATTTTCAATGGAAGAATATAATTCCTTATAGGTTAATTCCGGATGGATTTCCTTCCATACGGTCTCACCGGCCACCAGACGTTCGATCTCCCGCCTGACCGTAACGTTTTCTGCGCATTGAATAAGATGCCGGACCACATCGTTGCTGCTGGTATTCGACCAGTAATCCTTCGGCTCTGCCTCCGGATCTGCCCGAAGCTCATCGCAGTAGCTTAATACATCCCAGGGGCAATACACCTTAAGGCTACCGAACTGATATCCGTCATACCAGTCACGGATCGTCTCATTATGTTCCAAAAGTCCGTAATACTCCAGAAGCATCCGAACCTCCTCATCCGTGAATCCGTAGTACTCATCGAAACGCACATCCTGGACAGAAAGAACTTTTAAATTATTCATTCCGGTAAAAATGCTTTCCTTAGCCACCCGCAGACATCCCGTGAGAACGGCAAAATAAAGATTCTCATTAGACTTTAAGGCAGCGCTGAAAAGGTTCCGTATAAGAGAAACCATCAAATCATAGTATCCCTTCTCACTTGCCCTGGCCAGAGGCACATCATACTCATCGATCAGGATGAGCACCTTTTGTCCGTAATGTGTCCCAAGCAGAGAGGATAAAATCTTCAGGCTTTCCATCAGCAGGGCATCACCGGCTGCGGATGCTTCCGCCGGTCCAGTCAGCCGGCTGTAAAGCGCCTTTTGTGCCGGGCTGAGCCGGCTGCTCTCTTCAAGGAAAGGAAAACGAAGGGCCTCGCTGCGTACTGCCGCATACAGCATTTCCCTTGCTGCTGAAAAATTATTGCCGTCCACATCTTTCAGGCTGACTGCAATTACCGGAATCTTTCCCATGTATTCTTCACACAGTGTTTTTTCCTGCTCAATCGCCAGCCCAGCAAACAGTTCTTTTCTGCATCCCGGTTCGAAAAAAGCTTTCAGCATACTGAAATTCAATGATTTCCCAAATCTTCTGGGACGGGTAAACAGATTCACTTCGCCCCAGTTGTTGAGCAGGTCTCGAATTAAACCGGTCTTATCGACATAATAAAATCCGTCTGTCCGGATCTTTTCAAAATTGTCAACTCCTATGGGAAGCTTCTTCTTTCGTCCGAGCATCTGATTTTTATCCATATCTTTTCCCGCTCCTTTCCGTCCCTCCGGATCCTCCGTCCCTGGCTTCCTCCTTTGGCAGCCTCCTTACGCAAAGGCCTCCGCCGTCTTCGCCAGCCATCCGGTAATATCGATATGCTGAGGGCAGTGCTCCTCACACTGGCGGCAGCCGATACACTGGGAGGCGGCGCCGTGGCCCTCCTTTATCAGAGCCTGATAGGCCTCCTTCTGGGTTCCCTTATCCCTTGTCTGCTCCATCTGGTTATAGAGGGCGAAGTACCGGGGGATGGGAATATTCTGGGGACATCCGTCCACACAGTAAGCGCAGGCGGTACAGGGAATGGCGATTGTGCTGCGGATAATGTCCGTTACCTTCCGGACAATCTCCTGTTCCTCTCCATCCAAAGGCTTAAAGTCTTCCATGTAGCCGGTATTGTCCTCCAGCTGCTCCATATTGCTCATGCCGCTGAGTACCATGATGACGCCGTCTAAGGATGCGGCAAAACGAATCGCCCAGGAGGGTACGGAAAGCTCCGGCTCCCGCGCCTTCATCAGCGCTTCCGCCTCTTTAGGAACCTTAGCCAGGGCGCCGCCCCGGACCGGCTCCATGATCACCACGTCTTTTCCGTGGCGTCTGGCCGTCTCCCAGCATAAGCGGGACTGAACCTTTTCGCTGTCCCAGTCGATGTAATTGATCTGCAGCTGGACAAAGTCCAGATCCGGCTGCTCCGTCAGGATCTGATCCAGCACGTCAGCCGTGTCATGGAAAGAGAAGCCCAGACGGCGGATCTTTCCTTCCGCCTTCATCTTCCGTCCGAAGTCGAAGCCGCCTAACTCCTTAAGCCGGCTGTAGCGGTCCTTGTCCAGAGCATGCATCAGATAATAGTCAAAATACTCCACGCCGCAGTTTTCCAGCTGCTCGCCGAAAATCTTCTCATAGTCCTCCGTCTTTTCCACCAGCCATACCGGCATCTTGTCTGCCAGCTGGAAGCGGTCTCTTGGATACCGGTCCACAAGAGCTTTTTTAACCGCATGCTCGCTCATCCTCTTGTGGTAGGGATAGGCCGTGTCGAAATAGGTAAAACCTTTCGCCAGGAAGGTATCCACCATCTCATTTAACCTTGCCTCATCAATGCTTGCCGCGTCATCCGGATTCGTCACCGGAAGACGCATTAACCCAAATCCAAGTTTCTTCATTTTCATTCCTCCTGCACCTTTTGTTTTTGTTTTTTCCCTGTCTGTGCTGTCTCCATCCATGCTGCCTTTATCTTTCTCCGCCCTCCTCTGTGCCATATACGAATTTCTCATATTCTTCCAGAGGAAGCGGCCTGGAAAACCAGTATCCCTGGCCTTTCTCGCATCCGGCATCCCGCAGGATACGAACCTGCTCGTCTGTCTCCACCCCCTCACAGATTACATCGTAGCCCAGTCCTCTGACCATGGAAATGATCTGCTGCAGAAAGAAAATCCCTCTGCTGCTGGACACGCAGCTGCTGATAAAGCCGCGGTCGATCTTAACGGTATTGACCGGTATGTCAATCACGGTATTCAGCACGGAATACCCGGCGCCGAAATCATCCAGAGACGTCTTCATCCCCATTTTCTGAATCTGCTGGAAAAGGCGTTTTACATTGCTGTAATCCGAAACCGTAGCCGTCTCTGTAAGCTCGATCTCAATAAGAGAGGGATCCACGCCGTATTTTTCCAGAATATCCATGCACCGGCCCACCACCTCCTGATTCGAGGCATGGAGAATGGAAAAATTCACCGATATGGGAATTTGGGGCCGTCCCAGAGCCTGATTCTTTGCCAGAAAAGCTGCCGTCTGCTGAAAGACGTAAAAATCCAGATCCACAATCCTTCCGTTTCTCTCATAAAGAGGAATAAAGGCATTGGGATACAGAATGCTTCCATCCGCCCGTTTCCACCGGACCAGGGCCTCTGCCCCCGTCACCAGGCAGTCCTTAAGAGAGAATTTCGGCTGCAGATACAGCTGAAATTCCCCTTCATTTAATGCTTTTTCCAGACCATTGATAATTTCTGTCTCCAGCGTCTGCCTCCGGCTTAAGCTTTCATCGTAAAGCCTGGCAAAAGCGCCCTTTCGGCAGGAGACCTGCTTTCTGGCAAAATTCGCCGCATCGATGGCCGCCGATGCACTTAAGCAGTCCTGGGCCACACGGTAAATGCCGCTGCGGATCCGCAGACGCACATCGGGGAACCGCTCCTCCTGCCGCTTTATGAATTCCTCGTTAGCCTGCCGCACGCTTTCCTCCAGATCTTCATCCGGATCATAGGGGCGGAACAAAATAAACTGGTCCGATACCACCCGGGTAAAGTACACAGCTTCCTCTCTTTCCAGACGGCCGATAATGTAATTGCTGAATTCTTTCAGCACCTGATCTCCCATGCTGTAGCCATACTTCTGGTTAAAATATTTAAAATCCTCAAAATCCGTATAGACCAGAATATGGTGTCTGGCATAGCCGCCCACAATCATCCGCTCCACTTCTTCCCTGAACCGTGGGAAGGACAAAAGGCCGGTGAGGGTGTCATAGCCGGGAGCGGCGGCACTGCTCTGGTTCGATGCGTTCAGTGCCTGGCTTTTTGCCAGATGGGCCGAGATGATCTTGGTGATCTCGCCTAGCTGGCTTCGGTTCTGCCTGGACCAGTAGCGCTTCCGGCCGCACACCACATAGGATATGGCGCCAGTATATTTCCCCTCACAGTACATGGCCGCATACACCACCGTCTTGGCATCTCCCTGCATAAGGAGAGCCCGGGCCCCAGGCGAATACATGGACATATTGTCATACTGCAGTACAGTGGTGCCGTATTCATCATAGCTGTGAAAAAGCGTAAGAAAATCCTCTTTGTCAAATCCGCCGGGAGAGGTCAGGGCCTGAGGCGTGCCGGCAGAAGTCCACTGGTACTGCCTTCCGGCATTCATGGCCTTGATGTCGGTCCGCACAACCGTAATCCGGTCCAGGCTGAACCGAACGCCGATCACGGCCAGGAGCTGTTCCAGAGCGGCATTGAAATTATTCATCTTTTCAAAAATCTCAAAAGCCGTAGCGATCACATCATTGCGCAGATACCTGGCGTCAATGTTTGCCGCCGTCCGCTTCCATTCTTTTTCTGAAAGTGTAAACCGCTGGAGATCATCGCAGAATTCATACCGGTTCCTGCCGTTTTCCTTGGCCCGGTAAAGGGCCCAGTCCGCATTTTCAAAAAGCTGCTCGTACGTATAGCCGGACACATTTTCCGGAAGGAAGCATACGCCAACGCTGCAGGTCATGGAGTAGCTGCTCTCTGAAAAACGCAGCTTCTGCACTGCCTTTACCAGCTGCATGGCCTTGTTCACCAGCACCGCATGGCTGATATCCTTCAGAAAAATCACAAACTCATCGCCGCCTGCCCGCACCAGGATATCTTTCTCATCAAAAATCATAGAAAGAAGCTTCGCCGTCTCCGTCAGCACCTCATCTCCGAACAGATGGCCGTAAACATCATTAATGCTCTTGAAATAGTCAATATCCACCACCATCATGCCGCAGGATGCGTAAGGATTCTTATAGTTCAGGTATTCATTGATCAATTCTTTTCCTGTTGTATGATTATACAGCATGGTGAGAGAGTCCCGCTTCGCCTGCACTTCCAGAACAGATTCCCGGTCCTTCTGTGCCGTAACATCCTTAGCACTGCCTGCCAGAACAATTTTACCAAAGGCAGGATCCTTCCACCGGGTCGCACTGAGAAGCTTTCGGCTGATCCTCCCGTCTGCCTCGATGGTCCGCACCTCAATGGGGCCGCGCATGCGTCCCTCATAAAATTCAATGGCCTTCCAGCGGTCCTCCGGATGAATCTGTGTATACTCCTTCAGATAAGAAAGATACTCAGGTACTTTCTGCACCACCTCCATGGAAGCATTGTATACAATCAGTGTATCTTCTTCCATCAGGTAAGAAAACGGAATAATATCATTCTGCTGCAGCGCCAGAGCCAGTCTTTTTACCGTATCTTCCGGCTGCGCCCTGGTTATGGCGCCGGTTGTTTCTGCCTTCTGCATGTCCTTTTCTGTCATCAAAAAACCTTCCTCTCGGGAATTTGTCGGAACGTTCTGTTCTGCAAAAAGCGCTGCTTTCCGCAAAATCCGACAAGACGCGTCACTGGCGCGTCTTGCTGAATATTTCGTAACAAAAATCGGAGAGAAGCACACCGGCTTTTACTCTCCGACCTTCGTCCAACTGTATGTTTATCATAGCACCCACGGCAAAAATCGTCAACGTGAAGTTATATCACCTGCCCAGAGCAATATCCCGGATTTCCCCCAGGAGATGGCTGAGGCTCTGCGCCTGATTTCCCAGGATCTTTACCGCAAATCCATCCGAACCGGTTTCCGTCACACCTCCCTGTATCCCCCGCTTCCCGGCCTCCTCCAGGATCTCCCGCACGCGGTTGATAAAGTTCTCCGGAAGGTTCAGATTCAGGAGAATGAGATTTGCCAGATGGGTATGCCCCTCATAAAATCCGGTTTCTTCCATATCCATAAACGAAAGCCCCCCTTCCTCTTTTTTTTCTTCCATGCCCTGGCAGCGGGGAAGGTAAATGGTGTTGTCTGCATAAAGCGGAACATCTCCGCAGGAAACCAGAATGCGGTTCTGATATCTTCTGTAGAGGAATCTCTCCCCTCTGGCTGCTCTCCCGCAGGAGAGGATCTCGCTGTAGATCAGACCGGCCTCCGGCCCTTCCAGAAGGATCTGCGTGTCCCCGGAAAAATCCGCCCCGGCAAAGGGAATCACAGGGAGAGGCTGATAGCTTAAGAAACCGCCGTTTTCCACCCGGATCCGGCTTTTGCGGAAAGCACGGCCGCCGGGCTCCATCTTATGCACCTTTTCAAAGGACTGGGTGGTAAGGAAAAGTCTGGCGCCTTTTTTTACCTCTATCTGAATCTCCTGACTGTCCCCGGCCAGAATGCCTGCCGACACGCTCATAATCATCAGTTCCATCCCCTCTGTGCCTTCCGGGCAGAAAGGCTTCATAATCTTAAAGGGGGCGCGGAAGAAACAGTCCTCAAGCACCGTCTTCTCCCCGCGCCGCCCGGCGGTGATGGAAAGCCTTGATTCCGTTCCAAAGGAATTTTCCACGGACTTTCCTCCTCTCTACAGTCCCTCCAGCAGGATATTTTCTTTAATCCACCGGATCACCTGGGGGATTCCCTCTCCGGAACGGATATTGGTAAAAAGAAATGGACGGTCTCCCCGCATCTTCTTTGAATCTCGTTCCATAACCCCAAGATCCGCGCCCACATACGGAGCCAGGTCGATCTTATTGATCACCAGCAGATCGGAACGGGTAATTCCCGGACCGCCCTTTCGTGGGATCTTATCTCCCTCCGACACGTCAATGACGAAAATGGTGGCATCCGCCAGCTCCGGGCTGAAGGTAGCAGACAGATTGTCCCCGCCGCTTTCCACAAACATGATCTGAATGTCAGGAAAGCGGGTGATCAGCTCCTCCGCCGCTTCCAGATTCATGGATGCATCCTCCCGGATGGCTGTATGGGGACAGCCGCCTGTCTCCACACCGATGATCCTCTCCCGGGGAAGAACGCTGTTTTTGCAGAGGAACTCCGCGTCTTCTTTCGTATAAATATCATTGGTGATTACACCAATGCTGTATTCCGAGGCCATGACACGGGTCAGCGCCTCGATCAGGGCGGTCTTACCGGAACCTACCGGTCCGGCCACGCCGATTCGCACGTATGACATACACTCACACCTTTCCTTTTTGCTCACTCAAAAATCCCGGAAGCCTCCCGCTTTCCTCTTTTCCTTCCCCCTTCGTCAGGACATATACAGCCGGGAATACAGCGTTTCATGCTGCATGCACCGGATATCGAATCCCGGCATGGACAGGCCCAGAAGCTTCGCATCCGCCTCCATGGCCCGCGCCACAGCCTCCTCCTGGAGGGCGTGGGAACGTGCCAGAAGCTGCTGGCCATCGGTCTGGCTTAAGGGAACCGCCTTCACGCAGTTTACTGCCATGGCGGATACCTGGCTGTAAAGATAGCAGGTCAGCGCTTCCCTGATCTCGATTCCCGCTGCCGCACAGAACACGCCGTAAGCAGTATTTACCATATGCCGGTTCCCCTCCCCGCCATAACGGGCAAAGAGAGGTTTCTCCTCCTCGTTAAGAAGCATCCCCGCCGTCTTGATAAAGCGGGCCGCCAGCTTCTGCGAACCTTCCCGCACCTCCCTTGGCGTCCTGGCCGCCAGAAGGTACTGTTCCGTTTCAAAGACTTCTTCCAGGTCGCCCCGGCAGGCTGCCTGACAGGCCAGGCGCATTCCAAGAAGCTCCGTAAAGGTAAGGGAATAGCGGATGCTCTGCCGGATATAATTCCAGGCTTCTTCCCGGCTTTTGACCATTCCCTTCTGGATATAGGTTTCCAGACCAAAGGAGTGAGAATAGGCGCCGATGGGGAAGGCGGAATCGGTGATCTGGAGAAGCAGCAGCTTTTTTCTTACCTCCATAAGCCGCCCCTCCTGCTCAGTGATGGTGTCCGTGGCCGCTTCCATGGCCGGGAGAAGATACCGCCTTTTTGAAATCAAAGGTCCGCATCTCATCGCTTACCGTTACGCCGTGAATCTCCTGAAGCATCCGGAAAACCGGTTCGGTGTAGGGAGTCAGCAGTTCGTAATCATTGTCTCCGTAAAAAAGGGCGCCGTGGGTATTTCCGATTTCATAAGCCGCCCGCACAAGGGCTCCCGGATGCTCCGGATTTCCCTGGATCACCGCGGTCCGGCCCGGAAGAACATGGACAGCCAGAAGATCGCCGCCTTCCGTGGTTCCCAGCACGTCTCCTTCCCGAAGGCCCCTTGCCAGAACCCAGTCACCCAGACGCAGACCGAATTCTTCTCCGCCCCGGCTTACTTTCCGGTGAAGTTTTTTATGCAGCTCATGCCATTCAAAATCCACATAATCCACCGAACGGCCGGCCAGATCCTTATCTTCAACATTTCCTGTAATCGTTTCATATACCATATCTGATCTCTCCTGAATGTACTGCTTCTAAAACAGATGATAAAGCTGCGTCATGGGAAGCGTCCTGACCGGTTTTGAAGAGATCTCCTCTCCGTCCGCCGTCACCTGGTAAGTCTCCGGATCCACGGTGATCACCGGAAGGCCGTCATTCAGCTTCATATCCTTCTTTCCGATATTCCGGCAGCCGGACACGGGAACCACCCGCTTCTGAAGCCCCAGCTTTTCCCCGATCTTCTCCTCCATGGCCGCCTGGGACACGAAGGTAAGGCAGGTCTCATATTTCGCCTTTCCATGGGCGGCAAACATGGGACGGTACATCACCGGCTCCGCCGTGGGAATGGAGGCGTTGGCATCGCCCATCTTGGACGCCACGATCATTCCGCCTTTGATCACCATGTCCGGGCGGACGCCGAAAAATGCCGGATTCCACAATACCAGATCCGCCATCTTTCCCACCTCCACGGAACCTACGTACCGGGAAACGCCGTGGGTGATGGCCGGATTAATGGTATACTTGGCCACATAGCGGCGGGCACGGAAATTATCGTTTCCATGGCCCATATCTTCAGGCAGAGGCCCCCGCTCCTGCTTCATCTTATGGGCGGTCTGCCAGGTTCTGACGATCACCTCGCCCACACGGCCCATGGCCTGGGAGTCGGAGCTCATCATGCTGAAGACACCCATATCGTGGAGCACATCCTCCGCTCCTATGGTCTCCGGGCGAATCCGTGAATCTGCAAAGGCCACATCTTCAGGGATCCGGCTGTCCAGGTGATGGCAGACCATCAGCATGTCCAGATGCTCATCCAATGTGTTAACGGTAAAGGGCATGGTGGGATTGGTGGAGGAAGGAAGGATATTTGGCTCTCCCGCCGCCCGGATGATATCCGGCGCGTGGCCGCCTCCCGCACCTTCTGTATGGTACGTATGAATGGTCCTTCCTTTCATGGCCCGGATGGTGTCCTCCACAAAGCCGCCTTCATTTAACGTGTCCGTGTGAATGGCCACCTGCACATCGTACTTGTCGGCCACATTCAGGCAGTGGTCGATTACCGCCGGGGTGGCGCCCCAGTCCTCATGGATCTTAAGGCCCATGGCTCCGGCACGGACCTGGGCAGCCAGGTCTTCCTCATCGGAGCTGTTTCCCTTCCCCAGAAATCCCAGATTCATGGGGTATTCCTCCGCTGCCTTTAACATGGCCGCCATATTCCAGGCACCCGGGGTACAGGTGGTGGCGTTGGTGCCGTCTGCCGGTCCCGTTCCGCCGCCGATCATGGTGGTCACGCCGCTGTTTAAGGCACACTCGATCTGCTGGGGGCAGATAAAATGGATATGGGTATCCAGCCCGCCTGCCGTCAGGATCAGCCCTTCTCCCGCCAGGGCCTCCGTGCCTGCACCGATCACCATTCCCGGCGTCACCCCGTCCATAATGTCCGGATTCCCGGCCTTGCCGATTCCGGCAATCTTTCCGTCCCGGATGCCCACATCCGCCTTATAAATCCCAGTATAGTCCAGGATCACGCAGTTGGTGATCACCAGATCCAGGATCTCCTCCGCCTGATAATGGGAAGCCGCCTGGCCCATGCCGTCGCGGATGGTCTTTCCGCCGCCGAATTTTACCTCATCCCCGTAACAGGTATAATCCCGCTCCACCTGGATGATCAGATCCGTGTCCGCCAGCCGTATCCGGTCTCCGGCTGTCGGGCCGTACATGGCCTGATATTTTTCTCTGCTGATCTCAACGCTCATCGTATCCCTCCCCGAAGAATCCTTTTTCCGCTGCTTCCTTCTCTGCTGCTTCCCGGTCCCGGCCTCTGGTCAGATCGTTTAGCCCGAACACTTCCTGCTTTCCTCCAAGCTCCGTTAAGTTCACCGTTTTCTCCTCCCCCGGCTCAAAACGCACGGACGTGCCGGAAGGGATATCCAGACGAAAGCCGAAGGCCTCCTTCCGGTCGAAGGAAAGGCTTTTGTTTACCTCAAAGAAATGATAATGGGAGCCTACCTGAATGGGGCGGTCTCCCAGATTCGCCACCCGGATGGTCTTAACGGCTTTTCCTTTGTTTAAGACAATCGGGTCTGCTCCCACCATCACTTCACCCGGTGTAAAGGACGATGAGGCTTCTTCCTGCCGGGGCCGTATGGGATGATGCACCGTCACTAACTTGGTGCCGTCGGGGAATGTGGCCTCGATCTGCACCTGCTCCAGCATCTGCGGCACGCCATCCATCACATCCTCCGTGCTCAGCAGCTTCGTTCCCAGGTTCATTAACTCCGCCGCCTCCTTTCCGTCACGTGCCAGCTCCAGAAGCTCCGAACTGATATAGGCGGCTGCCTCCGTATAATTAAGCTTTAATCCTCTCTCCTTCCGCTCCCTGGCCAGCATCCCGGCCAGATGGAACAGAAGCTTTTCCTGATCCTGCGGCGTAAGCCTCATTCTGTTTCCTCCTCCTTTTCTTACAGGGACATGGTCGCCTGGAGTTTTTCCTGATCCAGGGAATCCGGCTCCCCTTTCATGATGATCCGCCCGTTTTCCATCACGTAGCAGTAATCGGCAATCTCCATGACAAATTCCAGATACTGCTCCACAATCAGCACCGCCATCCCGGATTTCAACCGGGTGATGACCTGGCCGATCTCCTGGATGATGGAAGGCTGGATGCCTTCTGTGGGCTCATCCAGCACCAGCACCTTCGGCGAAGCGATTACCGCCCTGGCAATCGCCAGCTGCTGCTGCTGACCGCCGGATAAGTCTCCGCCCTTTCTCTCCAGAAACTCCTTTAATATAGGAAAAGTCTCAAAAATTTCTTCGGGAATCTCCCGCAGCTTCCGCCCGCCGGCCTCCAGCCCTAAAAGAAGGTTTTCCCGCACCGTAAGCTGAGGGAAAATCTCTCTTCCCTGGGGCACATAGCCGATGCCGGCCCTGGCCCGGTCATAAGGCGGGGATTTCATGATGCTCTTTCCGTCCAGAAGAATGTCGCCGGAGGGCGTTTCGATAAGGCCCATGATGGAGCGGAGGGTGGTACTCTTTCCCGCGCCGTTGCGGCCCACGAGGCAGGTGACCATGCCGGGCTTTGCCTCCAGGCTCACATTATGGAGAACCGTGCCTTCCCCGTAAGTTGCTTTCAGATATTCTACCTGCAGCATCAGGATTCACCTCCCCGTCCCAGATACACGTCGATTACCGTCTGATTCTTCGATACGGAATCCATGGTTCCCTCATCCAGCACATGGCCCTCATGGAATACGGTCACGCTGTCGGAAACCTCTCTTGCAAACTGCATATCGTGCTCCACCACGATGATGGAGCATTCCTTCTTAATCTTTTCCAGAAGGCGGGCGGTCTTTTCCGTCTCCTTGCGTCCCATGCCGGCCACCGGCTCATCTAAGAGCATTAATTCCGGTCTGGCCGCCATCAGCATGCCGATCTCCAGCCACTGCTTCTCTCCGTGGGAGAGACGGGTGGGATATTTAAACCGCTTGTCGATAAGTCCCACAAACTCCAGGCAGTAGTCGATGTACTCCTGCTTTTCCTTGGAAAGGCGGTGAAAGGTCGTGGAATAAAGGGTATGCTTCCTGGCCGCCGCCAGCTCCATATTTTCCCCGATGGTGATGCCGTTGAAGACGCTGGGCGCCTGGAATTTCCGGCCGATGCCCAGATTGGAGATCACGTACTCCTTCATCTTGCTGACCTCGTACTCGCCTTTATAGATGATCCGGCCGCCGCTTACATGGTTTTTCCCGCAGATGGCGTCCAGGATCGTGGTCTTCCCCGCTCCGTTGGGGCCGATGAAAAAACGGATCTCATTCTTTCCCACGGTGGTGGACACATGGCTGATGGCCTTAAAATCGCCGAACTGAATGCTTACATCATCGATCTGGAGAAGGGGCGCCTCCGGGGCAGTCCCCGCTCCGTTCTTCACTTCTGCCGTCATGCAAACTCCTCCTCTTTCGCCGTTTTCGAAAATTTCTGCCGGATCCTGCCCGGAATGCTTCTCAGGGAAACAAAACCGCCCGGCATGAACAGGATCACCAGGATAAAGACAAATCCCAGGAAATAGGACCAGAGCTCCGGAAAGCTCTCACTGGCCGTAGTCTTTAAGGCATTAACCAGAAGGGCGCCCAGCATGGGACCGGCCAAGGTTCCCTTTCCACCGATGGCCACCCAGATGATCATTTCCACAGACGGGGTGATATTCACATCCGCCGGGGTAATGATGCCCACCTGGCTTACGTACAGCGCACCGGCTATTCCGGCAATGGCCGCCGACAGGCCGTAGACGAACACTTTGTAGACAGCTGTATTATATCCGGTAAAACGCACCCGGTTCTCTCCGTCCCGGATGGCGATAAAGATCTTTCCGATACGCCGGCTGACCAGGAACCTGCACAGGCAGAAGATCAGGATCAGAGCGATCAGGGCCGCGTAATACAGCCGGATCTTCATTGCCGGGCTGCTTAAGCTCTGGCCGAACATAGTGGTGAAATTCGTCAGGCCGTTTGACCCGCCGGTGTACTCCTGGCTGCCGATCAGAAGAACGGACAGGATCATGGCCAGGGCCTGGGACAGGATGGAAAAATACACGCCCCGGATCCGGTTTAAGAAGGTCAGATAACCGATAATCACCGCCAGCACCACCGGAACCGCCACCACCATAACTATGGCAAAAACCGGATTGGCGAAGGGCCTCCAGAATGCCGGAAGACTGCTCTGCCCCGACCAGATCATGAAATCCGGAAGGCTTCCTCCCGATGCCTCCAGCTTCAGGTACATGGCCATGCAGTAGGCCCCCAGGCCGAAATATACGCCGTGGCCCAGACTTAAGATGCCGGTGTATCCCCAGATCATATCCAGGCCCAGGGCCACGATGGCGTAACACATATATTTTCCGATCAGGCTTACCCGGAACATGGAGAGAAAGAATGGGCACGCCGCCAGAAACAGAAAGATGCACACCGCCAGCACCACGGTCACATCCGGTCTAAAACGTTTTCCTGCCATATTCCTACCTCCTAATCTTCCAGCGCCCGGTTTCTCACGGCGAATATTCCTTTTGGCTTAAACTGCAGCAGCAGGATGATGCAGGCAAAGATCAGCACCTTTCCCACGGAAGCATTGGTGAAGAACTCGAAGGTGGTCTCGCCCACACCGATAAAGGCGGAGCCGAATACCGTTCCCAGGATGCTTCCCGCGCCTCCCACGACTACGGTCATAAAGGTATCAACAATGTAATTGGTTCCCAGCGTAGGGCCGATGGGACCGATCCAGGTCAGTGCGCAGCCTGCAAGGCCCGCCAGACCGGAACCTGCCGCAAAGGTGGCACAGTCGATCCGCTTCGTATTTACGCCCAGACAGGCAGCCATGTTCCGGTTCTGCATAACCGCCCGGATATTCCTGCCCTGGCGGCTCTTATACATCAGGGCATACACACCGCCCAGGCAGATCAGGGCGATGGCCAGGATGAAGATCCGCTTCAGGGGAAAAGCCAGGGTACTGGTCACCCGCAGGCTTTTTTCCATAAAGGAAGGGGCGTCCACGCCCACATTCGGCGCCCCGAATATGGAGCGGGCCAGCTGCTGCAGCACCAGGCTGACTCCCCAGGTCACTAAAAGGCTGTCTTCCGTTCTTCCGTACAGGCGGCAGATCACCAGCCGCTCCAGCACCGCCCCGAAAAGGGCGGCGGTCAGAAAGGATGCGGCTATGGCCACAAAAACATAGGCGTCAAAGACTCCCGCCGGAAGATAAGCCCGGAACAGATTCTGAATGACGTAAGCGGTGTATGCTCCGATCATAATGAATTCCCCGTGGGCCATGTTGATGACGCCCATCAGGCCGAAGGTGATGGCCAATCCCAGGGAAGCCAGCAGGAAGATGGAGCTTACGCTGATCCCGTTAAATATCTGCATCAGAAATGTTTCCATAGTCGCTCTCCTCTCTCAGCTGATCCGATGATTATGATTCTCCGGAAAGGCCCTCGGCCCAGTCATATCCGCTTAAGTAGGGATCCGGTTTAATGGGTTCATCGGTAGCCCAGACCTCATCAATGAGTCCCTGACTGTTTATGCGGCCGATGCGGACGGTCTTGTAAATATGCTGATTGTCACCGTCAATGGTGATGGTTCCCTCCGGCGCATCG
>DVKS01000096.1 GCA_018715905.1 Candidatus Caccovicinus merdipullorum
GGCGGGATATCTCCCGATTGGATCATATGGTCCAGCATGTTGACAATGCCGCTCTGGGGATCCTGGAAAAAATCTCCGGCTGTCATGGTCCATCCATGCATCAGATATAAAATATCATACCGGGTTTCCGAATCATCCTCGTCATATCCGTAAGGCAGGTAAATGTACGCCGTCTTTTCAATGGCCGGCTCATCGTCTGCCGTGTAATCCCGGCTCTCATAGCGGATTTCCGTAACCTGTCCCTGCTGCTTCGCATTTTCAAAACAGGCATCCGGCACTGTACCGATATATTCCGTCTGTTCCTGCCGTGCAGTGTCTCCGCCGGTATCCCCGCTGCTTCTGGCTGTGGTTTCCGGCTCTTTCATAGTTTCCTCCGGCCGGATCTCCTGGTCTGTTTTCCTGTTAACTGCAGAGACATCCGAACCGGCACACGCTGTCACACAGCATACGATCACAAGCATCAGCACAATCGCGGCCATAAGCCGTTTCATTCAGAACGCCTCCTCTCAAATCCCTTCCGTGAATGTTTTTTATTATTTATGGTTTCATTTTAATGGCCATCACCGGAAAAGTACAATGCCAAATAGACAGCACAGTATAACTTAAACACATACAAAAAGCCCCAAGCAGCAGGCCGGTCAAAACCGGTCTGCCCTCAGGGCTTTGCAGGAACAAAAATTAAACATCTTCAGAAAATCCGGGACCTTTTGCCAGGGTCATCCTGGCATATTCCATAAATTTAAAAGCTGCCGCCGGGAAAAACTGGCGCCGTTTCCATGCCAGCACACTGGTGGCAGACAGCTCCGGGTACTGCAGCCTGTTATTCTTTCTTAAAAGGCGCTTCTGCCTCTGCAGCTTCTTTTGTAAAGAAATACTCCATGGGGAACACACCCCAGCAGCACTGCAGGTATTTGTTTTTCACGCAGCAGCTGATGACAGACTCTTGGACTTCCAGGGCCGCTGCAGCCTCCTGCAGCCCCAGCGGCTTTAAATTTCCTTTTCCGTACTGGAAAAAGCTGCTCTGCCGTTCTGCCAGAAAACGGGTCAGCTGCGCCAGGATCGAATTTCTCCTGGCAATGCATTCCCGGACCTGTTTGACCTGGCGGATATTTTCCGTCAGATAGCCGGATACCTCCGGATCGCACTCACCGCTTTTTAAAAGCCGCAGATAATCCTGATTTACCCGCAGCTGAGGAAGAGAATACTGATTTACCAGAATCTCAAAATATCCCTCCAGTTTGACGATGGTCACATCCGGCGCCACGTATTCGGCCCGTTCCCCGTTCCCGAAGCCGGCAGCCGGCCTGGGGTTTAAATCCTGTATCCGCTTTTTTGCCTCTTTTATCCTTTCCAGAGGCTGATTTAACGCCGTTCCGATGTCAGACAGCTGATCTTTTCCAAGAAGTTCCAGATAATCTTTTGCGATCGCTTTTTCCACCGCCAATTCATCCTCCTCTTCCTGCCGCTCCAGCTGCAGATACAGGCACTCGGAAAGACCGCCGGCACAGACACCTGCCGGCTCCAAAGTCTTCATAATATCCAGACATTCCCCGACTTCTGCCTGGCTGACATTCAGATAAACAGCTGTATCCCTGACAGAATCGGTAAAATATCCGCTTTTATCCAGTGATTCCGCAATATATTTAAAGATTTCCATCTGACGGGGACTGTAGGGCCCGCCCAGAAGCTGAAGCATCAGGCTGTCCGCCAGCGTCTCTTCCTCCCGTTTTCCCATATTG
The DNA here is from genome assembly GCA_018715905.1 of Candidatus Caccovicinus merdipullorum. Taxonomy (GTDB): domain Bacteria; phylum Bacillota; class Clostridia; order Lachnospirales; family Lachnospiraceae; genus Caccovicinus; species Caccovicinus merdipullorum. Next base: position 1,740 of record DVKS01000096.1, read on the forward strand.
GAAATCTCACTTTCATCGGTATCCTCTCTGTCACGTTCATAATACACCCGGTTTTGTTCATCCAGTTCAGACAGCCATTCCAGTTTCCTTAACCGGTCCTGCTCCTTATTTTCCGGCTCTCCGCCCTCTAATTCCACCACCGGATTTTCCAGTGAAAACGCATTCATATAGTCCGTCAGTTCCTGGGCGCTCATCTGCAGGAGATTCAGCTGCCGGATCGTATCCTGAGAGACTTTCTGCGCCTGTTCTGTTTTTAATTCAATTCCCATGGCCCTCTCCTTTGTACATTTTTTACCGCGCCTTTTTCTGGTATCCGGCGCAGATATTATTCTTTCTTGATCTTATCACGTTTTCTTCATTTGTACAATCTGCCACAGAAATAAACCGAAAAACCCGGCCGATACAGCAGTTTTTTCATTTATCCGGCTGCGTCTCCGGACATTTGGCCCCATCCGCACATTCCGCCTCATATTCCAGCGCCCACTTTTCCAGCGCTTCCAAAAAACATAAAAATCTGGTTGTTGTCAAGGGAGAACTTTCAGACATACAGAAAATGACAGAAGCCTATTTTTTACAATAAGTTGACAGCAAGTCCCGTCATCAGGGAAAATATCATAACAAAAAGCACGTAGCACAGAAAGTGCTTCATTCCCAGCACAATCTTTAATGCTCCCAGGTTTGTAATCTTTGTGGACGGACCGGTAATCATGAACGCAGCCGCACTCCCCATGCTCATACCGTCCTGAAGCCAGGCCTGCAGAAGAGGAATCGTCCCGCCGCCGCAGGCATAGAGCGGAACGCCGATGGTGGCTGCCATCAATACGCCGAAGGCTTCGTTTCCGCCGAAAAATCTTGTCATCAAATCCTGAGGCACATAGCGCTGGAACAGTGCGGAAAGAAAGATTCCAAGGAGAAAGTACGGGCCTGTCACCTTAATATTCCGTCCTATATTCTTGACCAGGCGAAAAAGCAGGTTGGGATCCGTATCCCGGCTTTTTGGCTCATCAAATCCGTCGAAATGAAAGAAGGGCTTTCCTCTTCCCAGAAAACGGATCAGAAGCCCCGCGGCGATCCCGCAGAAAAAGCAGGATACAATGCGGACAGCCAGAGCTGTTGTGCCCAGAGCCGTGCTGTAGACAATAAGCTGCGGATTTAACAGGATGGAACACATCATAAAGGATGCCAGCCACTCATCCCGCATGCCGCTTCGGGAAAACGAAGCCGCCAGCGGGATGGTCCCGTACATGCACAGAGGCGAGGCGATCCCTAAAAGACTGGCGGGAACGATTCCTAAAAGCCCCATCCGGCTGGCGCTCATTTTCTTTAATACACCGTGGATCCGGTCTTTCAGGAACACCGACACGCAGGATCCCAGAATAATGCCGAATACCCAGTACCAGAAGATCTGCCGCAGCTGTACATCAAAATAGTACCAGATGTAGACAAACTCCCGGTGAAGAACGTCCAGTATCTCATTCATCGGTATTCACCAGCCGGTAATAACGGCTTCCCAGTCCGATTTCATCGCCATGTTCCAGCACATGAACGCCATTCCGCGATTCCATACGCTCAATAAGAGCGGCAGTATCGTCTCCGGAAGCATAAACCAGATCCACGCATGCCTGATCCAGTGCCACGGGATCTGCAGACGCCAGGATTCCCATGTCATGCATATCCGGTTCTGCCGGGTTTCCATTGCAGTCGCAGTCCACAGACAGATGGTTCATAACACTGATGTAGAGAATATTTCCGTCCAGCGCGTCTACCACCGACTTTCCTGCCTCGGCCATGCTTTCCGTAAAGGGGTCCTGCTCTCCTCCCCAGGGGCTGGTATGGCTCTCACCGGCCGTATGGATCAGGCATTTTCCCTCCTGGGACGCCATACCGATGGAAATGTTTTTAATGGCTCCGCCGAATCCGGCCATGGCATGACCTTTAAAATGGGACAGAACCAGATATCCGTCATATTCCGGGAAATGCGCACCTACCAGGTTCTCTGTCAGCTGGGTACCGCCTTCCACAGGCAGGCTGACGGAACCATTTTCATCCATCACTACAAAATCCGCAATATCCGTAAATCCGTGATCTTCTGCTACCTGATAATGCATGGCTGTGCCGGCCCGCTGGCCGCCGTAAGCCGTATTGTTCTCCACAATGGTACCGTTTACCTGATGAACCAGATCCGCGATCAGAGCCGGATCCAGATAATTGCTGGCAGGCGGTTCTCCGGTTGAAAGCTTTACCGCTATGTTCTCTCCCGTCAGACCATCTCCCAGTGCGTCATACATGGCTACCATAGCCTCCGGGCTGATCTCCGAAGTAAAATACACCACGGAATCCGAGCTGGGATCCTCATGCTCCAGGGAGGAAAGAGCGATCTCTTCTCCGCCGTTGGTCACAATAACGTCCCCGCCGTCCGTTCCGGTATCCTGGTCTCCTTCCGTCTCTCCGGATCCTGTCTCGGTGGAGTCTTCCCTGGCTGTTTCCCTCCCTTCCGGCGCTGCTTCTTCTGTTTCCCCGCTTTCCGTCAAAGAATCGTCCGAAAGCGTGTCCGCCTGTGCCGCTGCAGTCTGCCCGGCCGTTTCAGATGCACCGCTTCCGCACCCGCTTACTGCTGCCGAAAGCAGTGCGATTCCCAATAATGTAGAAACCATTTTTCTTTTCATCATGCAATCCCTCCTGCATCCTGTGCTTTCCAAAGTTCCTTCTGCCGCCGTCAATCATGACATCTTATTCACCAAACAGCCATCCCATCACCGAATCGTCCCGGCTGAACAGCCGGGCTCCGCCGCCGTGCTGGTTTGATACGCCGCCCTCGGCAAAGTAGGAAGCAGGCTTTACATCAAGAACTGCCAGCTGGTCAATCTCTTCCTCTGAAAGCCCCTTTTCTTCATACCGGTTCCGGATTTCCTCATAAGCCTGTATAAAGGGCTCCGAGCCATAATATTCATCGGACTCCCCGATTACAAAGTAAACCGGTGTCCTGGCATCGGTCACAGCCTGATAGCCGCCGTCCCACCGGGAACTGCACATCAGAGCCGCCGTATAAAGCTTTGGCCGCTTATCCAGCACCAGGGACAGCGTTTCCCCGCCGCCGGAATACCCGTTGATGTAAACCCGGTTCGGGTCGATATTGTACTGGTTCAGATAATATTCCGTCAGAGCGATGGTCTTGTCCGCCGAAGTCTCTCCCCAGTCTTCCAGCTGCGGCGCAAGAATGATCATCTCATCATTGTAATCCATAGCTGCAAAGGCAAAGTCCTCCGTCCGGATATTTTCCCCCGCCCCCTGGAAATAAAGTCCCTGGTAACCGGGAAGTGTAAGATAAAGACTGTAGGGCCTGCTTCCGTCATAACTGTCCGGAATATAGACACAGTAATGGATCTCACCAAGATCCGGGACATGCAGTACATTATCCACTGTAAAATTCCGGTACTGTTCCGTTCCTGCCGTCTCTTCCCAGTTTTCCGTCCCGGACCGCTCCTGCTCTTCTGCCCGGGATGCATTCTCCGTCCCGGACTCCTCCGCTCCGTCTGTATGAACCGCACGCTCCTCTCCGGCCGCCTCCGATCCTTCTGCCCGAACTGCATCCTCCGTCCCTGCTTCCGCATTCACAGATGCTGTTTGTCCTGCGGCCTCCGGCGCCGGATTCCCGGCGCCGCAGCCTGCCAGCATAAGGAGAATGCCCAATGTCAGCACTGCTCTTGTCATACGCCGCCTTCTTTCTTCAGTCTGCTTCTCACACCACAGATTCTGTTATTCCTTTTCTCAAAACCTATTCTGCCGGTTTTTCCGTGGGAAGAGACGCATATTCCTCATCGGAAATCCGGTCAAACCATTCCAGGCCCGTCAGTTCCGGATTGGTATTGATTGCAATGTGGGCAAAACTTGTGTCTGCGCTTCCTCCGTGCCAGTGTTTCTCACCAGGCGGGCACAGCGCCACATCACCAGGATACAGCACTTCCACAGGCTGTCCCTCGATCTGATGATAGCCGATGCCGTCTGTGGCAATAAGGATCTGTCCTCCTTCATGGGTATGCCAGTTGTTAATTACGCCTGGATCAAATACCACATAGTGGAGACCCGGCGCATCAGCCACATTGTCATCGCCGATGATATTGGAAACGTATGCAGGGCCGCTGAAGGTATCCGATTCCATGGCCTCCTTGGCCCGCTGGAACATAAACCCGTTATCCAGGCTTACCTGGGGCGTATAATCTGCCACTTCCAGATTTTCGTATTCTTCATCCGTCACCGGCGCTTCCTCGGGAACATCACCCTCCGGCGTATAATGGGAATCATAGATTACCATCTGGGAAAACCAGCTGTCCGGAGCCGCTCCGTGCCAATGTCTTACCCCCTCGGGGCATTCCACCACATCACCCTTCCGGATAATCTGGGCAGGCTTTCCTTCCTCCTGATAGTATCCCATGCCGCCGGTTCCCACCAGGATCATCCCGCCGTGGGAATGCCAGTAACTTCTGGCCCCCGGCTCAAAAGTAACGTTATTAGTCTGAGGGAAATTATATTCCTCATCATTCATGATCATGGGAATCAGGTAAGCCGTACCGGTAAAAGCTCCGGACACCTTTTCTCCCACCGGAAAGGTCAGCTCTTCCATGGATGTGATCTTTGCCGCCTCAACAGCCGCAGCGGCAGATTCTGTTTCCTGGGGCTGGGAAGTTTCCTGGCTCTGGGCCTGGGTGGTCTGCTGTGCCTGGTTTTTGCCGGCACAGGCGGAAAGTGAAATTGCAAGCATTGCTGCAAGTACTAAGATTTTTTTCTTTCTCATTGTCTTATATCCACTCCTTTTTCTGATTCTGCTTTCATGCTTCTGCACAAAAGGCTGGCCTTTTTATACGTTTCTTACCATCCCGGCCAGGTTTTCCACCACAGCCGGATCCCGGTGATCGAAGAAACAGCTCTTTCCTGTATCCAGGGCTGCGATGGTTTCCATATCCTCTTCACTTAAGGTAAAATCAAATACCTGGAAATTTTCTTCCATCCGCTCCCGCTTTGTGCTCTTTGGTATGCATACCACGCCTCTCTGCAGCAGCCAGCGAAGCACCACCTGGGCAATGGTTTTTCCATACTTTTCTCCGATGCCCCGGAGCGTCTCATTGTGAAACAGATCGTTTTTTCCTTCCGCAAAAGGCGCCCATCCTTCCATGACTACACCTTTGGACTCCATATATTTCTGTGACTCCTTCTGCTGGAAAAATACATTGGCTTCCACCTGGTTTACGGCCGGCGCCACTTTATTAAACGCAATCAGATCCGCCAGACGGTCCGGATAAAAGCTGCATACGCCGATGGCCCGGATTTTTCCTGCCTCGTACATCTCTTCCATGGCTCTCCATGCTCCGTAATAGTCATTTAACGGCTGGTGGATCAGATACAGATCCAGATAATCAAGTCCCAGCCGGTCCAGAGACTTCTGAAATGCCTTCTTTGCCCCTTCATAGCTGGTATCCGATATCCACAGCTTCGTAGTGATAAACAAATCCTCTCTCGCCACGCCGCAGCTTTTTATGGCTTTTCCCACAGCTTCCTCATTTCCATAAGAAGCTGCCGTATCGATCAGACGATAACCCACATCAATGGCATCCCGCACCGCCTGCTCACATTGTGCGGCATCCCTGATCTGAAACACGCCGAATCCCAGCTTCGGCATCTTTATTCCATTATTCAGTCTTACATATTCCATGATATTGTTTCCTCCTGTACATTTTTATTCAATAACAACAAATAACTGCCTCTGCCGCAATTAAATTACATGCACTCCATCAGAATCTCATAAATCTCATCCCGGCTCAGCTGCCTGGGATTACATTGGATCCATTGCAGGTATCTGCCACCTGACGCAAAAGTTCCGGCGTAATCTCCACTTTCGACTTCAGCTCACCAAGCTTTAACGGCAGTCCGCATTCCTGGATAAAATCCCGCAGAGCATCGATTCCCATCTGGGCGCTGTCCACATTGAATACCACTTTGGCAAACCGGGTAAATTTTTCTTCTGCATCCTTCACAATATGGCGGTAATATACCGGATGGATCACCGCCAGTCCCTGACCATGGTTGCAGTCCGTGTAGGCGCCTAACTGATGTTCAATCTGATAGGCCTGGAAATCAGTTGTCCTTCCCACTTTCAGGATTCCGTTCTCTGCCATGGCAGAATCCCACATCAGATTTCCTCTGGCCTGCATGTCATTGATATCTTTCATCAGGCGGCGCATATTTGCCACAGTGTTTCTCATAATGGCCAGCGCTGTATCGTCCGATACATTGTCCTGATCAGAATTTCCAAAATAAGTCTCCATGGCATGACTTAAAGTATCAAAAGCTCCGGAGATCACCTGCATCTGCGGTACCGATCGGGTATATTCCGGGTGAAGGATGGCAAAACGGGGAGCTGCAGCGGCCATGCCGGTCTTGATTTTCTTTTACCAGTTCTGCCCCTTCCTGTATCTTTTCGTAGGTAGGATTGGACATAATGCCTGAAAAGTCAAATACCTTTTTCCCGGCTCCTTCCAGAATAAATTTTATTTCATCGTAAATCCCGTTCTTTTTTACGGAACCGCCGCCGTAAGCCAGCATCACGTTGGTACCGTACTGAAATACTGCCGAAGCCAGATGCTCTTTCGCTGCACCTGCCCCGAAATATACTTTGGTAGGATATTCATAAACAAACTTCTGCATGATTGCTTCTCCTTTCATTGATCTGGAATTTCTTAACTGTTGTCTTTATTATAAATCCTTGATTTTCACGGAAGAACGTCTGAAAAAGTTTCTCTCTATATACTTAAAGGTTTCATCCGATTTGCTTTCTGTGAAAGTCTGCCGCCGTCACATGACTGCGAAGTTTCCGGAATGTGGCCCAGTACATTCCCAGGGAAATCGGAAGCATAATCAGTTCTGTTACCAGCTGAGTCCAGATCATACCGTAAAGGCCGAAAATCTGATTCAGCAGGATCAAAAGAGGGATATTCACAAGTCCCTGCCGGCTGAATGTTAATGCCGCCGACTGCGTTCCTTTTCCCATGGCCTGCAGCGTATAACTGATAAGGAAATTAATCGAGGTCAGCGGCACGGCCAGGCAGGCGATCCGCAGAAAAACGGCTCCCAGCGCGGCAGTCTGCTCCTCACGGATAAACAGCACCAGAATCTCCGGCGCAAATACCGCAAAGCAGGCCACAAAACAGGCCGACATCACCGCCGCCGTCTTCCAGGAAAACACGGAAATCTTCCGCATTCTCTTATAATTTCCAGATGCGTAATTATACCCTACTAATGGCATAAATCCCTGACACAGGCCCATGGATACATTTAAGGGAAGCTGGTCGATCTTTTTAACCACACCGTATGCCGCCACCGGGATATCGCCGTAGCCGGCAGCCAGTTTTACGATTACCATATTGGATACATTTCCCAGGGTAGTGGCAAAAGCGGAGGCCAGGCCCACGGAGAAAATCTGCTTTACATAGCGGAAGGTAAAATACCGGGGGTTTAAAGAAACCGACGCCTGTCCCTTCAGACGCAGATACTGAATGATAAAAAATACCACCGACATGGTATTGGAAAAAGCTGTAGCTACGGCAGCGCCTGCTACTCCCATCTGAAATATGAAAATCAGGATGGGGTCCGGGATCACATTTAAAATTCCTCCGAACATCATGCCGATGCTGGCAGGTCTTGCATAGCCCTCGCTCCGCAGCAGGTGCCCCAGACTTAGGCTGACCATAGTAGGCACGCCTCCGATCACCACCACCCAGTTCAGATAGCTGCGGGCATATTCCATGGTATCCGGGCTGGCTCCCAGGAACTGCAGAATCGGTGTGCGGGCTGCCGGCCCCCAGACCGAACAGGTTTCCAAGAGCGGTCAAAAGATTAAACCATGGGGATACCAGCGATACCGCAGCCACCATATACGGATCGCCGATCTGACCGATAAAAAAAGTATCGGCAAGGTTATAGATCATGGTCACCACCTGGCTGATGATTGTGGGAACAGCCAGCGTGGCCACAGCCCTGGGCACGGGTACGGACTCAAACAGTTCTTTTTCTGTATACTTTGTCATAATGGATTTCTGCCTTCTTTCTAAACCCGGCAAAGCTCGCTGCCTCGGGTTTTCCGGGTATTCTGCAATGGAAAAAGCGGCCCGCCGGACCGCTTTTTCCTGCGCCGGCTTACTTCTGTTCGTCTACCGGCGGCACCATTTCCGCATATCTTTTTAACATTTCCGGAGTGCTGGTGTAATACCGCTTATCTTTGTTCAAAGCCGCGATTTCCGCCATCTCTTCCCTGGTCAGTTCAAAATCAAAAAGGTCAAAATCGGCACGGATGTGATCCGGATTCTTGGAACCGGGAATCACCACATTTCCGTCCTGGAGATGCCAGCGCAGAATGATCTGGGCGCTGCTCTTTCCATACTTTCTTCCCAGTCTGGCAAATAACGGCTCTTCAAGGAGCGTCTTGTCCCCATGTCCCAGAGGATACCAGGCCTGGATCACCATGCCCTGAGAAGTCAAAAACTCCTTCATTTCCTTTTCCTGGGAGTATGGATGAATCTCCGTCTGCAGGATAGCCGGCTTTACCTCACAGAGAGCCAAAATTTCCTGGATCTGTGCCTTTGTAAAATTCGACAGTCCGATGGCACGCACTTTGCCTTCCTTATAGGCCTTCTCCATCAGACGATACCCGGCCGTATAATTTCCCGCCGGCTGATGGATCAGCAGAAGGTCGATATAATCGGTATCCAGCCTCTGAAGAGTCTTCTCCACCGCATCCTCCTGCTCATAAAAGGAAGGCCACAGCTTGGTCTCCAGAAAGATCTCCTTCCGGTCCAGGCCCGATTTCTTCATA
>DVKS01000013.1 GCA_018715905.1 Candidatus Caccovicinus merdipullorum
GCCAGAGGACTTTTTTCCAATGAGGCTGGTATGGGTTCCACACCTCACGCCCATGCCAGAGCCAGGGCAAAGAATCCCCATCAGCAGGGGCTGGCAGCTATGATCAGCGTGTTTATCGATACGTTTGTCATATTGAATCTGACGGTATTTTCCATCCTGACCACAGGAGCCATCAGCAGCGGAAAGGAAGGAACCGCCCTGACTCAGGCAGCTTTTGATACCAGCTTTGCCGGTCTGGGGGACATCTTCGTGGCAGTATGTCTGCTGTTTTTCGCCTTTTCCACCATACTTGGCTGGCACTTTTTCGGTCAGGTAAATGTAAAATACCTTTTTGGCGATAAGGCCTGCCGCCTGTATTCTCTCCTGGTGGTGGTGTTTGTGGTGATTGGTTCTACCCTTAAGGTAAATCTGGTGTGGAATCTGTCGGATTTCTTTAATGGTCTGATGGTCATTCCCAATGCCCTTGCGCTCTGGGCTTTGTCCGGCAGGGTAGTGGAGATTAACCGGAAATATAATCATGATAAAATTTAAGGAGGCAGCTGCAATGCGAATCGGTATTGATCTTGGCGGAATGTCTGCCAAGCTGGGACTGGTAAATGAAAAAAATGAGATTGTGGGAAAACTGGTGATTCCCACCAGGCTGGATGTGCCGGCCAGAGAAATGATCCATGACATGGCGGAGGCAGTGAAAAAGCTTGCCGGGGAGTATGGTCTGCAAACAGAAGAACTGGAAGGGATCGGCATCGGAAGTCCGGGAACTGTAGACCAGAAGACCGGCAGTATCCTGTATTCCAATAATTTTTCCTGGGAAGATGTGCCTATTCTCTCTATCCTTAAAGAATATCTGGGCCCCATCCCTATGGATATTGCAAATGACGCCGATGCGGCAGCTCTGGGCGAGGTCTGCGCCGGCGCAGCCAAGGGAGCAAAAAATGCCATCCTTCTGACTCTGGGAACCGGAGTCGGCGGCGGTGTGGTTTTAGATGGAAAGATCTTCCGGGGCGGTGTGACTGGCGGCTGTGAGCTGGGACATATGGCGATCGTGGAGAATGGTCAGCTGTGTACCTGCGGCCGCAGAGGATGTCTGGAGGCCTATGCTTCCGCTTCCGCCCTTCTGCGCATGGCAAGAAAAGCGGCGGCAGAGCACCCGGAGTCTGTTATGAATGAAATGTGCGGCGGCGACCTGGAAAAGATGAATGGAAAGATTCCCTTTGATGCAGCTGCAGCCGGAGATGCGGCAGGGTATCAGGTAGTGGAAGAATATGAGAATCACCTGGCCTTCGGCATTGCCAATCTGATCAATATCTTCCGCCCGGAAATGGTGATCTTAGGCGGCGGTGTAGCTGCCCAGAAAGAAAATCTTACAGCCCCGCTCCAGAAAAAGACAGAATGTATGTGCTTTGGGGGCCGCCATGGCCAGATCGCTCCCATTGTTACCTCTTGTCTGGGGAATGATGCGGGGATTATTGGAGCGGCGAATCTGATAGAGATATAGATGCCAACGATATCTGCTCTTCCATTTTCCACTCATTGTGGTATGATAGAAGCAGCCGTAAAAGGGCGACGATGCAGTGAAGGAGGAGTTTCATTATGAATAACTTTAAGTATTCGATTCCGACTACCATCTATTTTGGTAAGGATCAGCTGGGCCATCTTTCTGAGCTGAAGGAAAGCGGAAGCCGGGTGCTTCTGGTATATGGCGGGGGAAGCATTAAAAAGAGCGGTTTGTATGACCAGACAGTAAAGATTCTCGAGGAATCCGGCTTATCCGTAACGGAGCTTTCCGGCGTAGAGCCGAATCCACGGATCGAATCCGTGAGAGAGGGCGTTAAGCTGTGCCGGGAGAATCAGATCGACATGGTCCTGGCTGTGGGAGGCGGTTCTGTAATTGACTGTGCCAAGGTAGTTGCAGCAGGAGCCTGCTATGAGGGCGATGCCTGGGATCTGGTGCTGGACGGCAGCAAGATCAAGGCGGCTCTTCCTGTTTATTCGGTTCTGACTCTTTCTGCTACGGGAAGCGAGATGGATGCGTTTGCTGTCATCAGCGACATGACGAAGAACGAGAAGTGGGGAACGGCCTCTCCGCTGGTTAAGCCGGTGATGTCCATTCTGGATCCCACCTACACCTATTCCGTTTCCAGGAAACAGACGGCGGCAGGTACGGCTGATATGATGAGCCATACTTTTGAAAATTATTTTACCAATGTAAAGGGAGCCGCTCTTCAGGGACATCTGTGCGAGGCAGTGTTAAAGACCTGTATCCAGTACGGCCCCATTGCTCTGAATGATCCGGAGAATTACGAGGCCAGAGCCAATCTCATGTGGGCCGGCAGCCTTGCCATCAACGGTCTGTTAAACGGCGGCGCAGAAGTGGCCTGGTGCGTACATCCCATGGAGCATGAACTTTCTGCTTTTTATGATATTACCCACGGCGAAGGCCTTGCCATTCTTACGCCGGTCTGGATGCGCTTTGTGCTGAAGAAGGATCCCTCCAAGACTGCGCAGATGGCAGCTTACGGCCGGAATGTATGGGGTATCGAGGGAGATGACGAGACGGCGGCGAAGGAAGCCATCGACAAGACTGCGGAATTCTTCTTTAAGACCATGGGCATGCCGGAGAACCTGCGTGCAGTAGGCATTACGGAAAAGACCCATTTCCAGGAGATGGCGGCAAAGGCAGAGGCGGGAAGCAAGGGAAGCTTTGTTCCGCTGACCAAGGAAGATATTGTTGCTATCTTTGATGCGGCATTCTAAGAGGATAAAACAGAAAATGAGCCAGGAACCGGTATGAAACTGTACCGGCCTGGCTCATTTTTTGGAAAGACATATTTACAGGTAAAGCTTTGATTTACAGGCAACACTTTTCAGACAACAACATATTTACGCTTCCCAGCGTCCGGAAGCGCCGCAGGGAAGCACCAGTCCATTGGAGGAGACGGGAAGGCCCACCTCATCTGCCATGACTTTTCCGCCGAACCGTTTCGTCACTTCGGTTCCCAGCATATAGGAAAGAACAGAAGGCGCCAGGCCGGTGGTGTAGGAATTGATCAGATAAAACAGCGGCTCATCGGACAGCAGATTGGCGCAGAGCTTTACCAGGGGATGGATGCAGTCTTCGATTTTCCAGATCTCTCCCTTAGGTCCTCTGCCGTAGGAGGGCGGATCCATGATAATGGCATCGTAATGATTTCCCCGGCGGATCTCACGTTCCGCGAACTTTACGCAGTCATCCACGATCCAGCGGATGGGGGCGTTTTCCAGGCCGCTTGCTTTGGCATTTTCTTTGGCCCAGCCCACCATGCCTTTGGAAGCGTCTACATGGGTGACGGAAGCTCCGGCTGCCGCCGCCGCCAGGGTGGCGCCGCCGGTGTAGGCGAAGAGATTCAGAACTTTTATGGGTCGTCCGGCATTCCGGATCTTATCCCCGAACCAGTCCCAGTTTGCCGCCTGTTCCGGGAAAAGCCCTGTGTGCTTAAAGCTGAAGGGTTTTAAGTGGAAGGTCAGGCTGCCGTAATGGATGGACCACTGCTGGGGCAGATCGAAAAATTCCCATTCGCCGCCGCCTTTGGAGCTGCGGTGATAATGCCCGTTGGGTTTCTTCCAACCTCTGTGTTCTCTGGGGGTATCCCAGATCACCTGCGGATCCGGACGGATCAGCAGGTACTTTCCCCACCGCTCCAGCTTTTCACCGCGGGAGCAGTCGATCACCTCGTAATCTTTCCATTTATCTGCTTTCCACATATCTTTTGTTTCCTTTCTGTGTATCGTCACTTCATTATAGTCTAATGCCCGGCAGAGCGTCAAGAGAATCCTTTTTCGGCGGGTTTTCCTTTTCTTTTTCGGCAGATGTCACAGAGAAAGTTCCATTCTGTCCCCGGCGTAGAAAAAACGTAATAAAATCGAAAAAGAAAATTTGTTGCATCTCTGGAAAAAACTTGCTAAAATTTCCTATATATAGTAGTATTATTAACAGAGTGCGTAATGGTATACATCTGCAGGATACGGCTTTTTGCACGGTTCTGGGAAGATAAGGAGCGTATAAGTAATGAAGCGAAAAATATGTGCAGTTCTGACTCTGACTGCAATGCTCAGTGCGGGGGCGGCAGTTTCTGCATGGGCAGCCGCCGGATGGGTACAGAATAATGGTCAGTGGCAGTACCAGGACAGGGACGGATATATTGTAAGAAATGAGTGGCAGAAAGGCGCAGACGGAAAATACCGTTACCTGGACAGCTCCGGCTACATTGCCGTGAGTACCTGGATTGATGACGAGTATTATGTAGGCAGTGACGGCATTATGGTGACGGACAGCTGGCTGCGGGAGGATTGTTCTTCTGAGACAGACAGCGGCATTGCCTGGTATTATTTTGACAGCAGGGGCCAGGCTGTAAAGGAAGGCTGGAAGAAGATCGATGATGTCTGGTATTATTTCGATGATGTAGGCGTGATGCAGACTGGCTGGGTAGATGAGAACCGGTATTATACCAATGAAAACGGACAGATGCTTACCGGATGGCAGCTTCTGGATCCGCCGGAGGATGTCTCCTATGACGAGGATGACGAGGAAGAGTACGATCCCTTCACCCAGGCAGATAATGATGGAAAGTACTGGTACTACTTTAAGTCCAACGGAAGAAAGGTAACTCCGGATGAGGACAGCGGGAACGAATACGGCACGGTCCGCATTGACGGAGATTACTACTGCATGAATTCAGACGGAGCTTTGCAGTACGGCTGGAAGAACGTAGAGGGAGGCAGCAGCATCACCAGCTACAAGTATTTCAAGTCTGACGGCAAGATGGTAACCGGCTGGTATTCTCTGGCAGCGCCCAGAGGTATTGATGACAGCAGCGATGAGATTCACTGGTATTATTTCAATTCCAAAGGCGTGCCGAAGGCAGACGAAGATGGCATTCCCACCAAGGATGATCTTCTCACCATCAATGGAAAGACCTACTTGTTTAACAACGTTGGAAATCCCGTATACGGACTTCGCAAGGTTTATTTAGGAGAATCGGAGGATGAGAGCAATTACACATCCTATTACTTTGGTGAGGACGATAATGACTGCTGGGCCCATTCCGGCAAGATTAAGGTAGAGGAAGACAGCGGCGAAGAGAACACCTATTATTTCACCTCCGCAGGCCGCGGCTTTACCGGTATTAAGGATAATTACTTATATTATGTGGGAAAACTTCAGGTGGCTCAGAACGACAAGTACGAACTGATCAATGTTCCCGGAAAGGATTATGCCGTTATGGTGAATTCCTCCGGAAAAGTTATGAAGAGCACCACAGTAAAGAATTCCGACGACATTAAATATAAGACCAACAGCTCCGGTCAGGTTATCGAGATCGACGGAGAAGAGGTAAGCGGAGTAACCGGCATCGATCCGGAGGAACCGAATTACGTAACCGATGACTGGTATTCCAACTAACAGGTAATATAATATAGAAGAAACGGATTTTACCATAGGTTCAAGACATAAAGGGCTGTTCTGTGTATCTGGCGCAGAACAGTCTTTTTATCTTATGGAGCGTCACCGGGAAAAACGCGAAAAACCTTGGTAACAGTTCAGCCGTTAGGCTGAACTGTTACAAACCTTGAAAAAATATGAAAAAAGTACTTGCATTATTCTAACAAGTATGCTATTCTTTAAAGGCTGTGGCATGATAGCGATGAAGCGTGAGGTTGCTGCCCGAGATACGGCAGGTTTTCCGTGGAGCGAATGTCAAGTTAGGAAACTGGCGACAAGTCACTGTACCAATTAAACATCTGCTGAAAAGAAGCAGAAACGAGTGTGTGATCGGTTGCGACACACACGGGAACGTGTACAGTCACCGCTTGTCGTACTTCGTAAAAGTGCGAAAAGGAGGCGACTTTTTTTATGGCAAGTCAAGTAATGAGAATCACATTAAAGGCGTACGATCATCAGCTGGTAGACCAGTCTGC
>DVKS01000097.1 GCA_018715905.1 Candidatus Caccovicinus merdipullorum
GTGGATCACCTGATCCATTTTCAGCAGCGGCCGGTGAGCAGCTTAAGCCATCCAAAGAAATACGGATTCCTGATCACGAATCCGCCTTACGGCCAGCGCCTGGAGGAGAAGGAAAGTCTCCCTGCTCTTTACCGGGAGATCGGCGAGCGTTTCCGTCATCTGGATTCCTGGTCGGCGTATCTGATTACTTCCTATGAAGATGCAGAAAAATACATCGGACGGAAAGCAGACAAAAACCGAAAGATTTATAATGGCATGATGAAGACGTATTTTTATCAGTTCCTGGGACCCAAACCTCCCAGGAAAAAGACAGGAGACGGAGTTTGAGATTTTGCATAAAAAAGAAAGGACGGCGCGGAAGGGGAATGGCAGAGATGCGTTTGCTTCTGGCCGCAGCTGCGGCCGGGACAGTGCTGTCTGCTTCCGGCTGCAGTTCCTTTTTAAGACAGGATAATCCAACGCAAGAGAGCCGGATGGAAGAGATAACAGACAGTGAATCCGGTTCTTTGGCGGCAGATGATCCTGAAACAGCAGACAGTTCCGAAACTGCAGGCGGCGCAGGAGAGGCTCTGGATGAGGATGTGATAGAGACACTGCCGGCCCGTTTTGATTACCGGGAAATCGGGAAGCTGCCGCCGGCAGGCGATCAGGGAGAACTGGGAACCTGCTGGGCCTTTGCCTCTCTGATGGCCATGGAAAGCACACTTCTTCCGGAAGAAAGCTGGGATTTTTCTGAAGACCACATGTCCCGGATGAACAGCTTTTCTCTGACACAGGAGGAGGGCGGCCAGTATGCCATGTCCATGGCTTATCTTCTGGCCTGGCAGGGGCCGGTGCTGGAAGAGGAGGACCCTTACGGAGACGGATTTTCGCCGGAAGGATTAAAACCGGCAAAGCATGTGCAGGAGATCCGCATTCTGGAGGAGAAAGATTATCAGCGGATCAAAGAAGCTGTGTATGAGACAGGGGGCGTCCAGAGTTCACTGTATACCACCCTGCAGAATTACGAGAGCACAGACCCGTATTATAACCGGGAAACCTGCGGCTATTATTATCCGGGCGCGGAAAAGGCCAACCATAATGTGGTGATTATTGGCTGGGATGATGAGTACCCGAAAGAAAATTTTACGGTACAGCCGGAAGGCGACGGCGCATTTATCTGTCTTAACAGCTGGGGCGAGCGGTTTGGAGAAGACGGATGCTTTTATGTATCGTATTATGACACGAACATCGGAGCGGTAAATGTGCTTTATTCGGGAATTACGGATCCGGATTCTTATACCGGCATTTACCAGTCGGATCTGTGCGGCTGGATTGGACAGCTGGGATACGGTCAGGAGGATGCCTGGTTTTCCAACGGATATACAGCCAAGAGGGATGAGATATTAAAGGCAGTGGGGTTTTACGCCACCATGCCGGGCACTTCTTATGAAGTTTATGCCCAGGCAGAATGCGAGGATCCCAAAGAAATGGATCTGTCAAAGCCTTTGGCTTCCGGGAGTTTTACAGATGCCGGTTTTTATACGGTGCCTCTTTCTGCGGAGCTGCCTCTTAAAAGCGGCGGAAAATTCCGGATTGCCGTCCGGATCCATACCCCGGGCGCGGTGCATCCGGTGGCCATCGAGTATCAGGCGCCGGATACAGGCGGAAAGGTGGATCTGACTGACGGGGACGGCTATTTAAGCCAGGATGGGATCAACTGGGTCAGTGCAGAACAGACCCAGCATGCAAATCTGTGTCTGAAAGCTTACACAGGGGAATGAACAGAACGGCAGTTTCATAAGATAAGCTGTCCCGGAAGATGGAATGGGAGAAGATTATGAGAGAAAGAATTGTGTTTGCTACTGGAAATGAAGGAAAGATGAAGGAAATCCGCCTGATCCTGGCCGATCTGGGCATGGAAATTCTTTCTATGAAAGAGGCTGGAGCGAATCCGGATATCTGCGAGAATGGGAAAACCTTTGGAGAAAATGCCGAGATCAAGGCCCGGGCAGTCTGGGAGGAGACCGGAGGCATTGTGCTGGCAGATGATTCCGGCCTTGTGGTGGATTACATCGGAGGAGAGCCGGGGATTTATTCTGCCCGCTACATGGGGGAAGATACTTCCTATGCTGTGAAAAACCAGGTTATCATTGAGCGATTGAAAGGTGCGCAGGGAAATGAGAGGAGCGCACGGTTTGTATGCAATATCGCGGCGGTTCTGCCGGACGGAAGCGTTCTTCACACGGAAAAGACCATGGAAGGCCTGATTGCGGAAGAGCCGGCAGGAGACGGGGGATTCGGCTACGATCCGATCTTATATATTCCGGAATTCGGAAAGACCAGCGCCCAGCTGACCATTGAGGAGAAAAACCGGATCAGCCACAGAGGAAAAGCGCTGGAAGCGATGAAGGAGGAACTGCGTGCAAGATTTGGAGGGGAGGAACGGTAGTATGAAGATATTGATTGTAAGTGACACCCACCGGAAGGACGATAATCTGAAGCGGGTTATCCAGGAGAATCTGCCTCTTGATATGCTGATCCATCTGGGAGACGCGGAGGGAAGCGAGAATTTTATTCCGGAGTGGGTGAATCCTCAGTGCGAAATGCAGATGGTCCGGGGCAATAATGACTTTTTCTCTGCTCTGGACCGGGAGAGGGAGATCTATATCGGAAAATACCGGGTCCTGCTGACCCATGGCCATTACTATAATGTATCCCTGGGAACAGAACAGATTACCGAAGATGCAAAAGAGCGTGGATTTGACATTGTTATGTTCGGCCATACACACCGCCCGTATCTGGATGACAGCCAGGGGATCATTGTGCTGAATCCAGGAAGCCTTTCCTATCCCAGACAGCAGGGAAGGAAGCCTTCTTATATGATCATGGAGCTGGATGAGAGCGGACAGGCGCATTTTTACCCCCATTTTCTGGACTGAAGGGAATTTTTTTGGAAGATATTGACTTTCCGGCGTGCATAAGCTATAATGAATTATCGCGTCGCGGGGTGTGGCTCAGTTTGGCTAGAGCGCCTGGTTTGGGACCAGGAGGCCGCAGGTTCGAATCCTGTCACCCCGATTTTTTTGTGCCCAAAAACAGGATAACATTTTACAGAAAGGATGTTTTTCATTATGCTCAGGCAAAAAAAGCCGGACGGCAGTTTTAACCCGATCCTGGAGGGAAATATTGCAGTCCAGCTGCTGATCTTTTTCTTCCCGATTCTTATCGGTTCTCTTTTTCAGCAGCTTTATAATACGGTGGATGCCATTATTGTAGGAAAATATCTGGGAAAAGCGGCTTTGGGAGCGGTGGGCGGTTCCACCTATATGCTGATCAATCTGATTATTTATCTGTTCATGGGTGTTTCCAACGGTGCAGCGGTAGCGGCCTCCCATGCTTACGGCGCCGGGAGGATGAAAGATTTCCGCAGAGTGATCCAGACCGCCATGCTTTTATCGGTGGCGGTGGGAATCCTCTTTACCATATTGGGGATCTGGCTTTCACCGGCAATACTGGAAATGATCGGAACGCCTCAGGAGATCCTGGAGCTGGCCTCTGTTTATATTGTCATTTACTCCATTGGCTATGTGCCCTGCTGCATTTACAATGTCGGAGCGGGGATCATACGGGCAGCGGGAGACAGCCGCAGTCCCCTTTACTTTCTTGTGGCGGCCTGTGTGGTGAATATCGTGCTGGATTACGTGTTTATTGTGCCTTTCCAGTGGGGAGTAGCCGGAGCGGCTGCTGCCACGGCCATCGCGCAGCTGATCAGCGCAGTTTTGGTGCTGTGGCGTCTGGCAGATAAGCGGTATCCTTTCCAGCTGACATTTCGCGGAGCGAGGCCGGACGGGGGCATTCTGCGGCAGATATTTTACATCGGCATTCCCTCGGGAATCCAGTCGGATATGTACTCCATTGCCAATCTGATCATGCAGATCCAGGTAAACACTTACGGAACAGATACGGTAGCTGCCTTGTCGGCTTACGAAAAGATCGACGGCTTCTTCTGGATGACTATGACTTCCTTCGGCATGGCCATCACCACGTTCTGCGGACAGAATTTCGGTGCGGGAAAGATGGACCGGGTGAGAAAGGGCATGCGGGAGTGCTGTGTCATGGCGGCTGTGTCTGCTGTGCTTTTTTCCGGCGCCTTTATTGCTTTTTCCGGAAGCCTTATGGGATGGTTTACCTCAGACGCTTCGGTAATCGAGATTGGAAGCCGTCTTCTGGTGGAACTGACGCCATTTTACATTACCTATGTTTTTACGGAGATTTATGCAGGCGGCATCCGGGGCTGCGGAGAGAGTTTCATCCCCATGGTGATCACTGCTGTAGGTGTATGTCTTCTCAGGGTAATCTGGACCGGCATTGTGGCGCTGGCACAGGGAAGTCTGGATATGCTGATGGTAGGCTATCCGGCTACGTGGGCCATTACCAGTGTGGCCATTATGCTGTATTACTGGAAGGGAAGTTGGCTGAAGAAATGCGGCGCGGCAGCAGCGTGAAAAAAATTAAAAATAAAATGAAATTTTTCTTGACAATATTCGTCAGATGCTGTATAGTATATTACTGTCAGCCGCGTGATACAGCGTCTGCACAGTGAGTCTGTAGCTCAGCTGGATAGAGCAACGGCCTTCTAAGCCGTGGGTCGGGGGTTCGAATCCCTTCAGGCTCGTTTCCCTTTTCTTTATTGAAGGGGATGAAAACTGGATATGGTGGGTATAGCGCAGTTGGTTAGCGCGCCAGATTGTGGCTCTGGAGGCCTAGGGTTCGAATCCCTATACCCACCCTTTCATACCGCTAAGCGCAGCGCTTGGCGGTTTTTTAAAAGTATAGTGGGCCATCGCCAAGCGGTAAGGCACAGGACTTTGACTCCTGCACTCGCTGGTTCGAATCCAGCTGGCCCAGTTGGTTAATGTGGAGAGAAGCTTGTAAAATCATTGGTTTTACGGGCTTTTTTCTTTTTTGGGCGGGGGAAAGGACGGCTGTCTCAATATGAAAATTTTATACCACAGGTATAATGACAAACCCCATAAAGTATGCTATCCTATAACCGAAAAGAGAGAAAACTGCGGCAGCATTTTCTCTGAAAGAAATAAATCTGCGGGCGGAGGGCGTCCGGGAAAGGAGTGCGTGATGAGAGAGAGAATAATTTGTTTACAGGCAAGACCGGAACTGGAACTCAGCTGTGATCTTCTGAAAGACCACGGTTTTCTTGTGATGCATTCCTGTAAGTCGGGCAGATTCAGGCGCAGATATGGATTCTGAGAGCTGTTCTCTTTTTTCATATGGATGTTCCACAGACATTTCTGAACCGCTTATCTTACGGGATAGGCGGTTTTTTTGTACCAAAAACTGCCTGGATGACGGAACTGGCATACGTGCCGGTCTTAGAAACCGGTTTTTGCGGGTTCGAATCCCGCTCCGGGTATTGAGGGGGAAGTTTCAGCTGCTGAAACATTATTGCAGAAAGGGGAGAAGATATGGAGATTAAAGGATTAAATAACACAGCAGTATGCTACGCCAATGTGATCGAGGATGAGGCGGTCCGGCAGATCCAGAGGATCTGTGATCAGGAGTTTACGGCGGGAAGCCGGATCCGGATCATGCCGGATGTGCATGTGGGAAAAGGATGCACCATCGGCACGACCATGACGGTGACGGATAAGATCGTGCCGAACCTGGTAGGGGTGGATATTGGCTGCGGTATGTATACGGTAAGTCTCGGGACACAGGAGATCGATCTGGCCAGGTTCGATGAGGCCTGCCATTTCGTGCCTTCCGGGAAGAATGCCTGGGAGGGACGGATGGAGCGTTTTGATCTTACCCGCCTGCGCTGTTATCGGGCATTGAGCCGGACGAAGTGGATCGAAAAGAGCCTAGGTACGCTGGGCGGAGGCAATCACTTTATTGAGATTGACCGGGCGGAGGACGGCGGACAGTATCTGGTGATCCATACGGGAAGCCGGAATCTGGGCAAGCAGGTGGCGGAGTATTATCAGAATCTGGCGGCAGAACTGCACCAGGGAAAAGAGGAGTATTTCCGGAAGAAGGATGCGCTGATTGCCGAGTATAAAGCGGCAGGGAGACGCAGAGAGATTGAGAGCGCGTTAAAGGAGCTGCACTGGAAGCACAAGGAACTTTTGATTCCGGAGGATCTGTGCTGGCTGTATGGAAGCTGGATGGAGGATTATCTGCATGATGTGGAGATCTGCCAGGAGTTTGCCTTAAGGAACCGGGAACTGATCGGAAGGATTCTGCTTGAGCGAACCGGGATTGCGGGAACAGACGGCTTCCACACCGTTCACAATTACATTGATACCAGGGAAATGATCCTGCGAAAAGGGGCGATTGCCGCGCATAAAGGCGAGAAAGTGCTGATTCCCATTAATATGAGGGACGGAAGCGTTCTGGCTGTGGGAAGAGGAAATCCGGAGTGGAATGATTCGGCGCCTCATGGGGCAGGGAGGATCTTATCCCGCTCCAAAGCCAGAGAATGCCTTAATCTGGAGGATTATCGGAGGGCCATGGAAGGGATCTATACTACTTCCGTAAATATGGAGACCCTGGACGAAGCGCCCTTTGCTTACAAATCTATGGAGGATATTCTGCCTGTGATCCGGGAAACGGTGGATGTCCTTATGGTAATGAAACCTGTATATAATTTTAAAGCTGCCGACTGACCGGAGAGCCGGCAGCAGCCGGAAGGAAGGGAGGAGAGTGCCATGATGTGCGTCATGCCGGTGATTGATGTAAAGGAGACCGGAAAGAATATCCTGCATCTGCGCCAGATGCGGAATCTGTCAGTGAAAGATCTGCAGCAGGTATTCGGGTTTGAGACGCCTCAGGCCATTTATAAGTGGCAGCATGGAGCTGCGCTGCCGTCCATCGATAATCTGGTGGTACTGGCAGCGCTGTTTCAGGTGGGAGTTGATGATATTTTAATTACAAAGTATCCGGAAGCTATGAAAAATCCAGCTTAAAAACAGGCTCACCGCGGAATGCAGCGTACTGCTGCGCCATGTCAGAAAGTTCTTGCCTGCATGGCAGGGGCGTGATTTCCGGGCTGCCGGTGCAGGAAAAAGCTGCGGCAGAGGGAGAAAAGAGCTGGAAGTGAATTTCCAGTCCTTTTGGCTTTTTCCGGCAGTTCCAGATGCCGACAATCTCTCCTTCCCGGAGGATGGCTCCAGGATTGGAGACGGTTTTCCAGATCTGACGGTGCAGGGCAGGATCCGGCTGCAGGATCAGGCGGTCCCGGCTGTCAAGGTAAGGATCGTGGGGCCCCAGCATCAGAAGGGGGCGTTTCAGCAAAACGGGGGAGAGAATATCCTCCAGATCATTTTTCAGGACATATGCCTTTTTCCCCAGGACGGAAACCGACTCCATCTCACCGGAAAGGGTGTCCCACATGCGCCGCCCCTGTTTTTTGGTGCAGCCCAGCCATGAAGCAAACTGATCCGATGAGGCCGGACCGTAAGCGTGAAGATATTTTCGGACAAGGCGTCTCGCAGCCTCATCGGGCTCCAGGGGACAGTAAGGCTTACCGGTCCAGTTTTTGTATGAAGTAAAGGTGGGAAGCCCTTCTTTGCGTTGTCCAAAGACCACAAGTCCCAGAAAGGAACAGGGGCGAAGGAGAAAAGAAACTACGGCTCCACCCACGGTCTGTCGCTGGGGATCCCCGTACATGGAAGGACGGTTCCACAAATCGCGCCGGGAAGCCGGAAGCAGAGGGAGCATCCATTGGGCCAGGGTCTGGTCCAGGCTGCTTTTGCCTGCTATTGTCACCTGATCCAGACCGGGGAGAACCTGGATCAGCATTTCCAGCAGTTCCGGAAAGGGCAGAGAGAGGAAATCAAGGGCCAGGGTGATGCCATGAGTGTAGATCCACTCTTCGCCGTCCCGGGCTGTCAGAGCCTGAAGGAAAGATGCGCTTTCTGATGCAGGGAAAACTACAGGTGCGCCCCGGAAGCTCCATGCCTGCAGGAGGGATTTTTCTTCTGTCAGCAAATGGTCCAGATCTTTTTTGGTGCAGTCCGGCACACGGGAAAAAAGACTGATTTCCCAGGCGCCGGGCGGCGAGTTCTGAATGCCGCAGATTCCGGCAGCGCGGATGATCCGGGAGGTCAGAGAAGAAGAGGGGGAGGAATCCAGCTGGTGGGTGCGGAGACGGAAGTTCCGGATCTGCCAGGGAGTGATTTCCAGCATAAATGTTACCTCTCTTTCCGAAGGATTTTGTCCATAGATTTTCCCTTGGCCAGCTCATCGATCAGCTTATCCAGATAGCGGATTTCCTGCATCAGCGGTTCTTCAATGGATTCCACCCGTACGCCGCAGACCGTGCCTTTGATGAGCCGGCGGTTTG
The DNA here is from genome assembly GCA_018715905.1 of Candidatus Caccovicinus merdipullorum. GTDB lineage: Bacteria > Bacillota > Clostridia > Lachnospirales > Lachnospiraceae > Caccovicinus > Caccovicinus merdipullorum. Next base: position 8,345 of record DVKS01000097.1, read on the forward strand.
GATTGGGATCCGGAGCGTTTTGAAAAAAATCGCCGTAAGTCACAGAACCGGCGGCTGCATTTTCGATTTCTTCCGGGGGATAGCCGGTCAGCCAGCAGATGATTTCGTTTACTTCGCCGCCTGTGCGGCCTTTGCGTTCTGCTTTCGCCAGCAGAAGGGGGTAAACTTTTGCAAAGGGCATGGCATAGACTTTTTCATTGTTCATCGGGAGCGCCTCCTTTCTTTAATAAATTCTATTTTACCATAGTTTCATCAGGATGCCAGAGCAAGAGAGGGCTTTTCCAAGTTTCTTTTCCGTACTTGACCAGAAGGCCGTTCTGGATTACCATATAGGAATCCGACTTTTAGTTCAAGAAAGAAATGCTGCAGGGAGAGGAGTAAGGAAATGGAAGCATATTACTACGAACAGATGACGAAAGCAGAGCAGGCAGTCTACCGGGCCATGAAGAGCGGCCTTACGGCATTGGAGACGGAATTTTCCGTGCCCTGTACAGATGGGCGGATCTTATCGGATGTATTTTTCCGCCTTCGTCTGGACTGCCCGGAGATTTTCTGGGCTTCCGGTTTTCGTTTCCGCTATTATCCGGGCAGTGAAAATGCCCAGATCCTGCCGGAGTATCTGTTTGATAAAGGAAAGGTGCGGGAGCATCAGAAGGCCATGGAGTCGAGAATTTCCAAAATCATCCGGCCGGCTACGGAGCTTGGAGAATGGGAGAAGGAGCGGTATATCCATGATTTTATCTGCTCCTCTGTGCGGTACGATAAACTGAAAAAGGCCTATTCCCATGAAATCATCGGTCCGCTGGGGCAGGGAGTCGGTGTCTGCGAGGGCATTGCCAAGACAGTAAAGATTCTCTGCGACCGCCTGGGGATCTGGTGCATTATTGTGATATCCGATGCAAATCCGGAGAAAAAGATCAAATACCGCCATGCCTGGAATCTGATCCGCATGGGCGGGCAGACCTATCACCTGGATGCTACCTTTGACAACAGTCTGGGAGCAGAGGGAGAAATCCGGTACGATTATTTTAATCTGGATGACGGCCATGTTTTCCGGGATCATGAGCCGGCCCTTTATCCGGTGCCGTTGTGCGGCGATGACAGGCATTTTTATTATCGGGAAAAGAAACTCTCCTTTACCCGTGTGGAAGAAGTTGCCAAAAGGGCCGGACAGGCGGCGAAAAAAGGAAAGATTTTCTGTTTTCACTGGAGGGGCGGTATACTTACCCGCCAGGTGCTGGAAGCGCTTCTGCAGGCCATTGAGAAGGCAGCCAGGGAAAAGGAGCGGTATGCTGCTGTGCGCCTGAACTGGCCCCAGGCAGTGCTGTCAGTGACTTTTGACAGGAATCCTGCCGGTGAGAGCTGTACCCTGCAGGAGGCCAATGAAGGCGAGCTGGAAGGATAGGGCAGAAAACAGAACCAAAAAGAATTTGACATGCTCTTAAAAGTGTAGTAAGATATTTGGTGTTAAAAACGTGCGCGGGAGCTTGTGTGACAGGCTGAGAGGAAGATGGATCTTCGACCGTACCTGATTTGGGTAATGCCAACGGAGGGAGAACGCATAGCAGATGATGACTGCGCCTTCGGGTATGCCCCGGAGGCGTTTTTTTGGTTTAATAGGGAACTTTGTTCCCTATTAAAAAACATATCCGACTGCACAGAAGCAGAGGCTGATCTGTTTTTGGAAAAGGAGGCTGGAGGGGGAGCGCCCTTTGGCCGGGCAGAAAGATTTGAGATAGCGATGGGAATCCGTGTTTCGGAGTGAGAGGAAGTAATAGAACTTCGACCGACCGAATGTGCCGGGATTTCTGTCGCTTTTTTTCATGCCCAGCGGCGGGATGCGGGATCTGTTCCGTTAATTTCCGGCTCATTCGAGAGACAGGCGGCAGGGAACTGCAGCCGTAAGATGAGGAGGAAAAACAATGGAAAGACAAAAAATGAATACGCTTCGCATGGTAATGCTTTCGATGATGGTGGCTATCGGTGTGGTAATTTCACCGATCCTGCGCATCGAGGGAATGTGTCCTACGGCACATCTGGTAAATATTGTTTGCTCTGTGCTTCTGGGACCCTGGTATTCTCTTTTATGTGCTACGATGATCGGTGTGATCCGCATGATGTTTATGGGAATTCCGCCCCTGGCGTTGACCGGCGCAGTTTTTGGTGCGTTTTTGTCTGGCGTTTTATACCGTCTTTCTAAAGGAAAGATTATCTGTGCAGTGATCGGAGAGATCATCGGAACCGGCATTATCGGCTCCATTGTGTCTTACCCGGTTATGGCATTTATTATGGGAAGAGATGGCCTGACGGCATTTTATTATACGCCCATGTTTCTCTCTGCTACAACCATGGGGGGCATTGTGGCTTACATTTTCTTAAAGTCTTTAAGCAGATCCGGTCTGCTTGCAAAATTTCAGTGGAGCCTGGGGGCGAAAGTATATGATAAGGGAAGAGAGTCTGGGAGACCTGCGAAAGCGTATTAAAGAGGAAAAGCCTTTGATTCACTGCATCACAAATCCTATTTCCATCCATGACTGCGCAAATATTATCCTGGCAGCAGGAGCAAGGCCCATTATGGCGGAGCATCCCCTGGAGGTAGAGGAAATTACCGCCACGGCGGGGGCGCTGATGCTGAATCTGGGGAATATTACGGATGTACGGATGGAGTCTATGGAGCGGTCGCTGAGAACTGCCAGAAAAGCCGGGATTCCGGTGCTTCTGGATCTGGTAGGGGTTTCCTGCAGCAGTTTAAGAAATGACTTTTCCCAGCATCTCCTGGAGATCGGCGGTATTTCCGTTATAAAGGGGAATATGTCGGAGATCCTTACGGCGGCAGGAATGCCTTCCCATAGTACCGGAATTGACGCGGGAACGGAGGACGCTTTAAGGGGTGGCAACTTTTCTGAGGTATGCCGGGCCTTTTCAGGGTTGGCCAATAGACTTGGCTGTGTGGTGATGGCTACGGGGCCGGAGGATCTCATTACAGATGGAAACGAGACGGTTCTGGTGGGAAACGGTACAGCAAAGCTTTCGGAAATCACCGGAACCGGCTGTATGCTGGGAGCCCTTACGGCGGCATTTCTGCCTGGAAAAGATGCTTTCCTGGCCTCACTTCTGGGAGCGGTTCTGATGGGCGCTGCCGGTGAGATGGCTGAGAAATATGCCAAAGGACCGGGAAGCTTTCAGACAGAGCTTCTGGATCGGATTTACGGACTGGGGCAGGAGCAGCTGGCAGAGATGGCCAGAGTGCGCAGAGCGTAACAAGAACATAATTAAAAAAGACGGCTGCAGGCCGATGCACTTACCGGAGAACTTGCCGGGAAAGACGCATCGCCCTACAGCCGTTTTCGATACGGATTCGGGCTGCATCCGTAGCATTCTTGAAAACATTTTCCATAATAGCTGTGCGGAATGGAAAGTATACTTGCCCTTCGGGCAGATGACGGCTACAATGATAAGAAAAGGAAATAAGGAGGAAAACGGCAAATGGATAACAGAACGAGAAGAGATAAGGAACTTCCCTACATTTCCGATGAATCGGTAATGGAAGAGCAGAAGGTGTGCAGACGGATCCTTCAGCGTCTGAACACGGCGGACTGGTCTGATTTTGAAGAGATTGGCCGGATTATCAAGGAATTATTCGGAAAATCGGAGAATGCTTTTGTCAATCCGCCTTTTTACTGTGACTATGGTTCACATATCCGGGTGGGAAAGAATTTTTTTGCCAATTATAACTGTACCATCATTGATGTGGCAGAGGTGACCATCGGCGACAACTGCCAGATGGCTCCCAATGTGGCCATTTACACGGCAGGCCATCCCATCCATCCTGATTCAAGGAATTCCCAGTATGAATACGGAATTTCCGTAACCATCGGAGACAATGTGTGGATCGGCGGAAATACAGTGATCCTTCCGGGTGTTCATATTGGAAACAATGTGGTTATCGGCGCGGGAAGCGTGGTGACCAAGGACATTCCCGACTGGACGGTTGCGGTGGGGAACCCGTGCCGGGTGGTAAAAACGATTACGGAAGCAGACCGGAAATATTATTTCAAGGACCGGGAATTTGATGCAGAAGCCTGGGAACATATCTGCAGCATGAGAGAGGAACAGGAAAAGGGAGAATAGCGGCAGGTATAAAGCCTTCTGAAACGGCCATACTATGAGAGTAAACCATCATGCGCCGGCGGGCAGCGCACCAGCCATCCCGCAAAAGTCTGGCGGCGCATTTGGCATCCCTGAATGAATGCCGCCTATTCGGCGGCGGACTTTCAGTAAAGAGACGGCCGGAAATGTGCCGTTTGTGATAATCTTTCCAAAGGTGTGCAGGAGGTGAGAAAATGAGTCCAAAGGAATTATCCTACATTGAAGATGCTCTGGGACATGAGTCATTTATGAAGACCCAGTGTACAGAAGCGGCCCAAAACCTTCAGGATCCGGATCTGAAGGCCTATGCCCAGCAGCTGGTCCAGAAACATGACCAGATATTCAGCAATCTATATCATCTTATATAAGGAGGGAAAGGACAATTATGGATGATCGATGCATTATGGAGAACCTGCTTTTGACCACAAAAGGAGCCTGTGACCTGTATCTTCACGGCGCTATTGAATCCCCTACGGCAAATGTGCATCAGGCTTTTGATACGGCATTAAACAATAGTATCTCCATGC
>DVKS01000014.1 GCA_018715905.1 Candidatus Caccovicinus merdipullorum
TTGCGTCAAAATCCATCTGACCTCAGCGCCATACAGGCGGATGAATCCTGCAAAAAGCAAAACATACCCATTGCAGACGGATAAGATGGGATTGCAGATCCGTGTAAATAACGGTCCGGAAGAAGAAGGAACGGTCCTTTTTCTTTCGGACCGTTAATTTTTTTGCAGATTCCTTCATAAAATTTTTTGATTTTCGTAAAAAAATTTATTTTTTCATAGAGATGAAATGATTTCTGTGACGCCTGTTGTGCTATACTGTCCTCAATGAGAACGGTCCGGCTGTAAATCAAAGTACACTTTTGTTTACGGTCGGATTTTTGTCCATTTTCTTTAATTCAGCCCCACTTCGGGGCTTTTTTTGTGGTTTTCTTTAAAATTTCTTTGATTTTTCATGGAGTTTTCCCCACTTCGAACAAGACGATATAGTGTCAACCAAAGTGTACTTTAGTTGACACTTTTTGCGGAGAAAGGAGGAACTTCGTGAAAGAACGGCCGTATACAGGCTTTTATGCCCGGTTTCTGGGCAGCTATTCCCTGAATTATTTCAGCCGGGAAATCCGGCTTGACATCAATATAAAAAGCAAAAGCATGCAGATATTTCTGCTGCTCCTGAAAGCCGGTGATGAAGGCATTGCCCGGGATGAACTGATTAAAATGCTCCAGATCGGAGAGGATGTGCCGGAACGCTGCCTGAATAACCTGCGCCAGCAGATTTATCTTCTGCGGAGAGCCGTAGCACGCTCTGATTTTCCTCCGGGCAGATATATTGTCCTGGAAAAATCGCGGTATTATTTTTCTCCTGAATATCATGTGGAGACGGATACCGGCTATCTGGACCGGCTCCTTCTTCCCATACGAAACGGACCAGAGGAACAGGATCCTTCGGAGGAAGGTTTAGCGGAAGGAAAGCAGGATGCTTATCAGTCGCTTCTGATGGACTTCTGCCAGCACTATACCGGAGAATTTCTTCCTATGTTAAGCGGGGAAGAATGGGCCACCGTTGAGGCCGCCTATTACCAGAAGTGGTATTTCCACTGTTTGAATCGTCTGTGCGGAATGTTGAAGGAACAGGGAAAATACGAAACCATGCTGGAACTTTGTTCGGCAGCCAGCCAGATGCATCCTTACGATGAGTGGCAGGCCATGCAGATCGACTGCCTGATGTTCCTGCACCGGTACAAAGAGGCGCAGAAAGTTTATGAGGATGCAACCCGCCTTTTTTACGAAGAACTGGGCGTCAGTTCCATGGACCAGGTAATGGCCAAATACCGGAATGACGGCGGACAGATGCTGTATGCAGCCAATGCCCTGGCAGGAGTAAAAGAAGGCCTTCGGGAGCCGGGAGAAATCCAGGGCGCCTATGAATGCAGTTATCCCAGTTTCCTGGATATTTATCACATTATATCAAGAAACGAGGAGCGGCTGGAAATGAGCAGCACGTTAATGGTAGCGGCACTGGGAGAGGATGGGGCGTATCTGCAGTCTTCCGGGAAAGAGGAAAACAGGGAAAATGCCGGTTCCGTATCCGGACCTCCGGATTTTGAACGGAAGATGGAAATGCTCCGCCAGGTGATACGGGAAGGCGTAAGGAGCGGAGATGTGTATACCCGCTACAGCAGGAACCAGTATCTGGTGCTTTTAAACGGTGCAAAAGAGACAGACGGGCAGAAGGTGGCCCGGCGCCTGGAAAACAGATGGAAGGAGATCAGCGGGGACGGAAAGACCGAGGCCAGCTTCGAGGTATATACGGTGGAAGGTTCCGGGACAGAGGGGTGCATGGATGCAGAAGAAAGAGACATTTGTAGTGCATGTGATCAGCCAGGAAAACGCCACATGGCAGGGGCAGGTAACCTGGCTGGATGAAAAAGAGACAAAGAGTTTCCGGAGCCTGCTGGAGCTGATCAAGCTGATGGATGAAGCCGTTCAGTCAGGTCAGGAGTCCCAGCCGGCAGGAAACGAAGTGAAAAGTTAGACGGGAATCGTCAGTATGAAAAGGAACGGATCAAAAGTCTGTTTCAATGACAATCCCTGCGGCAGCGTTTAAAAAGCTCCGGCTTTTTGCCGGGCAGGGACAAAAAACATCGATGGCATCCCGGCCGTTTCTTCCTTAATAGGAAGTTTGCAAAAGGGCAGTTCCGGAGAACGGAAAAGCCTGCAGGCGGAAATTCATGAAGAGAAGAAATGCGCGCGGAAGCTATAAATGGTACAAAAAGGAAAGCGAGGAAAACAGTATGGAGGGTAGAGGAAGGTCGCGCAGGCGAAACACCCACCAGGCGTGGAAAAAACGCTTGAGCTCGGTACTGGCTGTGGTATTGACGGCAGTTATGATATTAAATATGCCGTTATCCATAGACGGCCTCCGGATGCATGTTTCTGACGCATTTGCGTCGGCAAGCAATGCAGACCGCGACAGCGGTGTATGGGCCACGGCAAGCAATGCAAAGTACCGGAAGGGAGACAGCGGAGATGTGGATATTTACGTGATTGCCGATGATAACAGGGCAGTCCCGGGAAACACCACATCCATGACGCTGTATTTGAAAAACAATACCGACCAGGCGATCAGCGAAGGCGTACTGACATTCAGCGGCAGATACATCAATAAGGAAGATGCCATCTTCCAGGATGTAGGATCCGGTGAGGAGTATGAGCAGATCATCGCAGGCGGCGGTCCTGGACAGGCCGGTGAAGAATCCGGTGAGGGACTGATTTACCAGGAATCCGAGGAGACGGCGGAGGACAAGATTGTGGGCCTTTCCACCTGCGTGGATGCCCAGACCACGGAGCGTGCGATCCTGTTTGGTCGTTTAGAAGAGAAATAAGCGCACATGAAGGAGGTGCAGAGCAAGATATGTTTCAGAAAATAAGAAAAAGCCTGGCTGCAATTCTTACGCTGGCAATGGTTGGCACAATGCTTTTTCCTGCTGCGGCATTTGCCCAGGAACCGGTATCAGTAACCATTCCGGTGGAAATCCGGGTCAGCGGAAGCAGCGTTCCGGCAGATACGGAATATAAACTGGTGATTGAGGGACTGAATAATGCTCCCATGCCGGAAGCAAACGTGATTACCATAAAGGATGGCGGAAACGCTTCCTTTGGTCCGATCCAGTATACGGTGCCGGATGATTATCAGTACCGGATTTATCAGGATTCTGAGGAAAAAGACCGGTTTACTTATGATAACACGGTATATACGATAACAGTCCAGATTACAAATGACAGCAGCGGCGGACTGGCTGCCAATATCATTATCGGCAAAGAAGGGTCTTCTGCAAAGACGGGTGATATGGTATTTAACAATACTTATACCTCTACCGGCGGAGGCGGCGGAAACAGCGGCGGCGGTGGAAGCAGCAGTGGAGGTGGCGGCGGAAGAACCGACCTGACCACCGATGATACCATTACCATCACCGATTCCGGTACACCTACCGCGCAGATTGGCGATGGCGATGTACCCTTATCGCCTGGCGATGTGATCGACCAGATCGTAGACACCATAGTACCGCTTGCAGTTCTCCCGAAGACTGGAGACGGTTCGATTTCCTATGCAGCACTGCTGGCGATCCTGCTGGTAAGCGGCGGTTTGGCAGGCGGCATGTACTGGAAACGGAAAAAGACAGAAAATACAGCAGAATAAAGACGAAAAATAACGGTTCGGCAAAGGCGGATACAGCTTTTACCGGGCCGTTATTTTAACATCTGCATATCTGAAAACACAGTGTTCCAGAGAAACATTCCGCCGCAGCAAAATATTTATCTCAGTACTGCTGCTATCGTCTCTTTCGATTTTCTTGCAAGCCGCGCAGAAAAATGTTATTCAGAATACGCCGTTCTATTCGGATTACTGTGATTCGGATTTTTTAAATTCCATGTGATTAAAGTTTGCCTTAATCTGCTTACGAGTATTTCTTTTCGATCTCTTAACTGCATAGGATGCAGCTTTAGATGATTTTACGACTTTTAAAGGAATCTTTCTGGGGGGATCATAAACGGTTTCAAACGTTTTGAATTCCTTATTAAGAGAAGTTTTTCTGCTTGCCTGAATCTCGATATTATTTGCATCTTCTGTATGAAAAGCAGCTGGATACAATATTTCTGTATCGATTTTTTTGTTGTCATTTATATGGAAATTAACCAAGTTGTTTTCTGTACTTACCAGAAGGTCCTTATTTGAACCATCAGGATCATAGGTTAGTTTGTGTTCTCTTGCCATTGCAAGCATAGCTTCTTCAACGGAGCATACGTTTTTTTCCCTCATATTCTATATCACCTCTTTACTAAACTAATTTAACAATTTCTTCGATTTTGATTAAAGATGGATCAAATACACAGAGCTGTATTTCAGTATATGCAATTTGAAAATGCTTGATTATCGTTGTTGTGTTTTGGGGAAGATACGGCTGGTTCGGCAGATAAAAATTTCCTGTGATTGCTTTCAAACCTTTGTATATTTTTAAAAAATCACAATATTGGCAGCGAATCTGCTTGTAATTGATAAAGGTGTCAGAAGGATGCCGGTTTTTAACTTTTTCGATATATTGAGGAAAATATATGGATTTGTAGATTTTACAAAAATCCATATAATCTTCCAAATCTCGAATATCCATTAAATCATCCGTATCAATTTCAATGCTGCAGCGCAAAACAACTGGTTTTGCAATATGAGTGCCAAACTTTGCCGAAGGCTTTTTGGTCCACCATTTGGCAAGGGAACGGTCCAGGAAGAAATAGATACCATTTCCAAGCCAGTGTTCTTTATTTGGACGGAAAGAAAAACCTTCTGCCTGGATTTTTTGTGCAGCGCCCCAATCTGTACCATGATAACATACAATTTCCTTCTTCATCTAAAAGGCCCCTTTATCTTCCGTATATTTTAATAATACCAGATATTGGAAAAAATACAAGACCAGACGCCAAAGTTGTTCTGCAGCCATAAAAAAATATCCCACTGCTTCAATTATAGAGCAAAGAAGAAATTATGTAAATTTGTTTCTGCGATCAGAGTAAACCATCATGCACCGGCGGTCGATGCACCAGCCATCCCGCAAAAGTCTGGCGGCGCATTTGGCATCCCTGAATACATGCCGCCTATCCGGCGGCAGATTATCAGAGTAAAGCCCCCGGATATATTCTAATTTTGCTCTGATGGCTGCCGCAGATGAAAGAATGAAAAATTTACAGATTACAGAAACCGCGGTGCTCAGGGAATCTCAAATAAGGACGTTTTCTTTCATTGCTTTAGACAGCCAGAGAAAGCGGATACGGGAAAACAAGGAT
>DVKS01000098.1 GCA_018715905.1 Candidatus Caccovicinus merdipullorum
TGAGTTATACCATACACGGACAGTTTAAGGAAACTTTGCTGTCAGGATGTTCCCGACAAACCAAGATAAAAACCTGCTGGATTCAGCGTAACAGTTCAGCCGTTAGGCTGAACTGTTACATTTGTTTTCGGGGAATTTAAAATTTTTATGCCTTTTAGGGAGGAATGTGCTGTGAAGGGATTTGTGTACTGCCGGCCAGGAAAACAGCCGGATCAAAGAGAACTTCTCTTTGCAAATCTGATCGATGCCATTAAGAATGCAGCCTGCAGACCAGAAAGGGACTGCGGCAGAATTTCGGAATGGTGCTTCAGGATACCTGGCTTTTCGGCGGTACGGTAGCGGAGAACATTGCCTACAGCAAGCCGGATGCCACCCGGGAGGAAATCGTTCAGGCGGCAAAGGCAGCGAAGGTGGACTACTTTATCCGGACTATGCCCCAGGGATACGATACCATACTGGATAATGAGGCGGCAAATCTTTCTGCAGGACAGCGCCAGCTTCTTACCATTGCGCGGGTATTTCTCTGCGATCCGCCTATTATTATTCTGGATGAGGCCACTTCCAGTGTGGGCACCCGAACTGAGGTGGAGATCGGAAAGGCCATGCAGAAGCTGATGAAGGGAAGGACCAGCTTTGTGATTGCGCACCGTCTTTCCACCATCCGCGATGCAGACACCATTTTGTTTATGGAACATGGAAACATTATCGAGCAGGGCAGCCACCAGGAGCTTCTGGCAAAGAACGGCGCCTATGCTGCACTGTATTACAGCCAGTTTGAATAAGGTAACAGTCCGTAAGCTTTTTCCAGAAAAAATCTGCTATAATGAAGAAAAAAGTGAACCAAAAGAAAGGTTCCGTGCTCTTATATAACAGATGCATCAAAAAAGGAAAGGAAAAAGGTCAATGGATGACAGAGAAAGAGCCGTGATCGCCAGAATGATGGAAGGCGACGACGGGGCATTTGATGAAGTATACCGTTCCTGTTCCGGAAAGCTGTACCGTATGGCGTTATTTATTACTGGAAACCGAAATGACAGTGAAGATGTGCTGCAGGAAACCTTTGTAAAATGCTATCTGCACAGAGCGGAACTTAAGGATCCGGAGTGTTTTGAGGCCTGGATTTACCAGATTCTGGTCCGCACTGCCTGGCATATGGAAAAAAAGAAAAAAAGAAACGGCGAGATTTCTTACGAGGGCCTTCTCGATGAAGCCAGGGAAAGAAGCGCCGGCCAGGCGGAGAAGCTTCAGGAGGATGCTTCCAGACCGGACCCGTTATCGGAGATCCTGAGAAAAGAAACCAGCCGTGAACTCCTTGATGAGATCCGGCGGCTGGATATCAAGTACCGGACCGTGGTCCTGCTTTATTACTACAATGGGCTGGGCACCCGGCAGATCGCTCAGGTGACGGGAACCTTTGAAGGAACTGTAAAATCCCGTCTGAATAAGGCAAGGAAGCTTTTGCGGGAGCGGCTGGAGAGAAAAGGCCGAAAGGGTTCCGATGGATGGAAGGAGGCATTGTTATGAGAGCGGATTGGGAAGAAGAAATCAGGCAGGTCATAACGGAAGCGGTTTCCGATGCTGCTTTCCCAGAAGAAGACAGCAGACGGATGCTGGACCGGATCCATAGCAGCGTAGGAGAAAGGAGACGGACAATGAGATTAACCAAAAAGCAGACTGGACTGGCAGTTGCGGCGGCACTTGTGGTACTGGGAAGCATTACAGCAGTGGGAGCCGGAAGGATTGCATCGTTATCAAGCAGTGTAAGTCTTAATGCGGCAGTTGCCTCCTATGAGGAACTGAAAAAACAGGGTGAGACCAGCCTGGGACAGGAGCCGAAGATTGCAGAGCAGTTTTCCGGCGGCCAGAGTTTTGAACGAGGCTTTGTAACCATGATAGATGCGGCAGACGAGAACGGACAGCTGGTAGGAAGCTATCCCGAGGTCAGTGCAGAGTACAGCGGTGCGGAAGAACTTATGTTTTCAGTATCCAAACCGTTGGAAGGAACAGAAAATCCTTCGGCCCAGGTGCTGGAAGCGTACCAGGGGATCGCAATCAGCGGAAGCAGCGATGAATATCTGTTCCTTCCGCCGGATGCGGAGCCGTCGGAAGAAGACAAGAAGCTGGAAGAAGAAGGAAAGCTTTACATCAGCTACGGCACGGATGAAGAGGAGCGCCGGACATTCAAAAGCGTTTCATGGATGGAAGATGGACTTCGGTATCAGCTATATACGTACGGCGATGTGACACTGGAAGATCTGACGGCGTTTGCAAAAGAAGTGATCGATAACGGGCGCTGACGAAAGACTTTAGGAAAGATGGAATTTTGACAGCCATTTTATTTCCTGGATTATGGATAAATGGGAGAAGCCGCACTGCGTAAACGGGTGCGGCTTCTCATTTTTTTGTTGGGCCAGGGGCCTGTTTCCGGTTAAGTCAGAGGTTTTGACTATGAAGGTTTCAAAATGCTAATGGATCACATGGATGGTTCCTTCATCGTTCATCTTTTTGATGATGGTGGCAATAACCGGGAATGCAAAGATTCCGATGACTCCGATCAGCTGGGCTCCAGCGAAAATACATAAAAGCGTTACGATGGGATGAAGGCCCACCTGACTTCCGATGATCTTTGGTTCCAGGAACTGCCGGACTGCTGTAATCAGCACATAGAGAAGGAGAATGCCGATTCCCAGAGACGTATTTCCCAGAATCAGAAGGATGATTCCCCAGGGGATCAGGATCGTTCCGGTTCCCAGCACCGGCAGGATATCTACGATAGCTACGCAGAATGCCAGAAGGGGAGCCATGGGGATTTTAAATAAGGTAAAACCTGCGTACAGTTCGAAAAAGGTAATTGTCATAAGGAGCGCATATACCCGCAAAATCTTCCAGATCACGGTCCGAGCGCTGGTAACAATCTCCACAAGCATTTCCTGTTTGGCAGGTTTAAACTGCCGCAGAACAAAATTGATCACCGTATCGTAATCCAATGTAAAGAAAAAGGAAGAAATAATGGTGAAGATCAGCTGGATTAAAAATCCCGGGAAACCTACGATCCAGGATGCCCCCAGACTGATGATCATGCCGGATACGCTTCGGATGGCATCCTGCATACTGCTTTCCAGACTGTTAAGCAGTTCTTCAATGGTCTGCCGGGAATCCGGGAAGCTGGCAAGGATCTTATCGGAAAGTTTGAGCAGTTCCGGTTCCAGAAAACGGTTATAATATTCAGGAAGCCGGGTAGCCTGCTCCTGAACCACATTGATGAAGCGGCTTCCAAAGAACCAGATGATGACAAAAATGACAGCATAGCACAGAAGCAGACATACAATCGAAATGAGAGACCGGCTGATTTTCCATCTGGACGTGATAGAACGGATCAGAGGTGTCAGCAGAGAAGCCACTACAAAACCAATCAAAAAGGGAGCAAACATGGGGAGCAGATTCCTCAGAACGAAAAGAACAACTCCTGCGATCAGTATAAAATAAACAAAGTTAATGATAAAAGCTCTTCGAATTTCAGTTTTATTTGAATCCATCTTCTGTAAGCGGCTGTGCCGCGTCCTTTCCCATTCATGACAGAATGCAGTATAGAATATGAGTCACTGTCAGGACAGTTACTTCCTATTATAAAAATTTAACGTATAGTACGTCAAGAGGAACCTGGAATCTTAACATGAAATTAAGATAAGGGAGATTTAAAAACTTGATAGTTATGAAAGAAAGCCATCGGAAATGCCCGGTTTTACTGGATTTTCGGCATTTCGAAACCTTCCGTAACCTTCGGAAATCCCGCACCATCTTGGGGCCTATTGGTCACAAAAAAGTCACAAATCTGTCTGGATTTTTTCGATCTCGATTCTCAGATCTTCCAGACTGCGGTGGCCGTGTACTTTGTTCGTTATATCCTGGAATGTATTGTCGAGAGAGGAACAGAAAAGAAGAACCGGTACAACCCGGCCCTGGGATACTCCCGGGGCCGTTTCTAATTGCGGGATAGCTGCAGCCATGCTATAATGCCAATGTTACCGCCCCGATACTGGCAACAGGAAGGGGGTGTAATGGTTGGATGGCGACAAGTAGCCGGTAACCAGCCTGTAGATGCCTAACTACGCAAAATAGGAAAAAGGCCCAGGAGTTCGCACCTCCTGGGCCTTCGCTGTTCCGCATGGAACACTCTATCGCTTTGCCTACCGGCATTATAGCATATGCAAATTTCAATTGCAAGATACATCAACCCGATTTTTAACTGCCCGGAGATCTCGGGCATATTTTATTACGAAGTATCCAGCAAGACGCGCCTGTGATACGTCTTGTCGGATTTTGGAGGGATTATTTAAGGAAATCAGAAAAGAAATCAAACAAGTAAACTGCTATCCGGGAAAAAATAAGCCAGCCTGGATTGCGATCCGATTCCTGCCATAACCAGGACATAAAATATTCACACTTATTTCGTGAGAAAGTCACAGAAAATATCCTGGAATCTGCTATACTCTTTTTATCGAACAAAAATAAGATAAGGAGGCAGACAATATGTGGATAGACGCATTGACAGATAGAGCAAATGATTGGTTGGATACGGAGACCGGCAGCAAGGTAAGAGATGTAGTGGACAGCCTGTTTCCAGGACTGCTTCCCAGTCCCAAAAGAAAAAGAGTTCCCGTGAGGGTTCCGGTTTCGCCGCAGTATCCCGGAAGAAGAGAATAAGGAGTATGGTATTTCAGCGTATTTGTGTTTACCACAATCGTATATCCATCAAATGGAGCCGAAGAAACTGGTGATGCTTCTTGGATCGGTGCTGCCGAAGCAGTCTGTGAGGCGGAAACGGAAGTATCGGCAGTGACTTGTGTCTGAACAATTCCATCTATAGTCCAGGCGCCATTAAGATCTACCGTATATCCGTCCGGTGTGACTGTATTCATCAGGCAGTATCCATTTGCATCAAAAAAGTAACTTTCGGCAATGCCGTCATAATTACCGTCGATCCACTGCCAGGTATTGAAGGGATAACTCCCGTCATCATTCTGGTACCACCATCCGATGATTTCCTTCTGATTTTGATTATATACATTTTGCAGGACGGTATCAAATAGAATATGCAGAACGCAGAAAATGGTTAACACAATAATGCAGTTAGCTGCCCTTCCCCCGCCTCTCTGCAAACGTAAAGAAATTGTAATACAAATTCCCTTGCTTTTTGCCTGGAATCTTTTTATAGTGAAAATGAGAGGAAGCGCGGTTTAACTGAAAGATGCCGCGGATGCGGCACAAGGCAGGCGGAGGGACCTGCAAAGCAGTTTTCGTTTTGTAAATATATGAGGAGTGTGAAACGTGAAGAAAAAAAGATTTTTGAAAAAGTGGGTGGCGGGAACCCTTCTTGCAGGGGTTCTTTCCATGCAGATGTTTGCTGTTCCGGCATTTGCCCGTCTGGAAGAACAGCTGACTGTTCAGAACGGTCAGTTTATCCGGGCCAATGGAACTGCCATTGAAGGCGCCCTGGCAAAAGGTGTTACCGTTTCCAAGTACCAGAACCGTGCCGGGACCATT
>DVKS01000099.1 GCA_018715905.1 Candidatus Caccovicinus merdipullorum
CATGGTCAGGATGGCAGAAAGCCTTCCGTAGCTTTCCTCCACCCCCGTCTGATCTTTCCGGCACTGACGCCGCAGCGTCCTGCGGTAGTTGAACATCAAAAAAGCGCAGAAAGCCAGGGCTGCAAGGGCGCCCGCACCGGTACCGATGGTGCCGCCGGCTGCACCAAAGGCGTAGGAATATTCTGTATCGCCCCGGACCAGATTCGCTTTCAGTCCTTCCTGGAACAAAAACCAGGCAGCTCCAATGCTGACTGCCGCATTTACGATCTGTTCGATGATCTGAGACACTGCCGTAGGAACCATAGTGCCGGTTCCCTGGAAATACCCCCGCAGCACTCCAAGAAAAGCCATGATCCAGATCGTCGGTGCAAGGGTCCGCAGTGCATACCTGGAGTACGGCATCTGCATGGCCCCGGCAAAGAAATCCGCGCCGAACCACATAACAGCAGCTGCCAGGCCTCCTGCAGCCATGGCATAGACCATCGATGCCTTCAGGATCCGCACGGAACTTTTATACTGTCCCCGGGCAATCCTTGCAGACACCATCTTTGATACGGCCGTGGGAAGGCTGTAGGAAGAAATAATTAACAGGATCGAGTAAATACTGTATGCCGATGTATAGTATCCATTTCCTCTGTCATCGATGATCCCCATCAGAGGAATCCGGTAAAACAGGCCAATGATCCGCACCAGGATGCCCGCCGCAGCCAGGATGCTTCCCTGGACCACAAAATTGGCCCCTGCCTTTTTTAAATCAGATCCTCCGCCTGTACTTTTGTGTTTCTGTTTTCCGTCGTTATTCTTCATAGATCTCAAGTTTGTCTTCATCCAGGGCGTCCACAATGCAGATCCATGTCTTTCCCTGGTTTAAGATAATTTCCTTTCCATCCGGTCCGTAATAATGGGTAACACCAAACTCCCCGTCCTTTTCCCAGGTAATGGGAATGCCGTATCCGTTGGTAAAATAATACCCGTTTTCTCCGGAAGTATGAACATTGATGTTCCGGTACTCCGTGGTGGCATAATACCCCATCTGGCAGTACTGGATAATGAGATTTTTCACAGTAATGGGCCCTTCGTTCCCTTCGTGGATATCGCCGTACTGATACCGGTGATACAGGCCGTCCTCCGGCTTGTACACAAACAGCGGCTTATTCATATCATATCCGGGAACTACCTGCGCCGCAGCCACTGCCCCTTCTTCTGCAGAAAGATCGTATTCTCCATCTGCAAACTGATAATGGCCGGCATAATCTTCTGCGTACTCATTGGAATAGCCCAGAGTCTCAATGGCCTTTTTAAGGCGCTCGCCGCTGGTATAGGCGTTATGGGGCGCCTTTCTGTCTTTGGAGCGGTAAAATGCAGTATTTCCGATTCCTTCAATGCCGTTAATATTGTCCACGTTTTTAAGGTAAGGCACGGCAAAGGTGCTCTGTCCGTAATGGGCATAAACCGCATCAAACTCCCGGGCAAAATACGTATAATAAGTCCGGCAGCTTCTGACAGAGCCGATCCTCTCCAGATCATCGTATTCCTCGATAATGGCCATGTACCGGTTCATGCCGCCCTCCACCGGCGCCTCGTAAACCACGCCGGCCCGGTTAATCCCATACTGAGGAAGAGCCGCCTTGTCATTGCTCATCATAACTGCCACCGGCCTTCGATTTCCGGCTTCTGCAGGAACCCACTGACCGGTAAGGTAGCTGCGCACCATTCCATCCTGCGCCGTCCGGTCAGAAAGGTCAAGGATCCCCTGAAAACCCGTATCTTTCTCTTCTTCTGCCGCCGTTTCCGTCTCCTGCACAATCACGATCTCCGCCGTACTTTCTGCCCGTGTACTTTCCGCCTCGGTCACTGCCGTCTCAATATAATCCCGAGAACAGCCCCAGAGCATGACGGAAGCCAGTGCCAGGCCAATCCCCCACAATACCCCTTTTTTCATCTTCGGTAACCCCCAAGTTCCAGAATCTCATGCTGACGCCGTTCCATCTCCTCCCTCTCTCCGTCTTCCATATGGTCATAGCCGCAGAGGTGAAGCATGCTGTGAGCCACTAAAAATGCCAGCTCCCTGGTTTCCGAATGGCCATAGCTTTCCGCCTGCTCCCGGACCTTATCCACGGAAAGGATGATGTCCCCCAGCATCAGCTCTCCGGTCTCCGGATTAAAACAGTCCTCATAATCCTCCTCCACATGAGAAAAATCCGATGGTGTGTCATACTCCAGCATGGGAAAAGACAAAACATCCGTGGGACGGTCAATCCCCCGGTATTCCAGGTTCAGCTTGTGAATCTCTTCATTGTCCGTAAGAACAACATTCACCTCCGCCTCATAAGGACAGTTTTCATACTCCAGAGAAGACAGCACCACATTCCGGATAATCTCCTCGTACGGAAGTTCCAGCTTATCCTCAGTCTCACAGTCAATATTTATCGTCATAACCTTTCCCTTTCTTTCGTAAGCCTTTCATACGGAGCCGGACGATGGCCGTCCGGTTCCTGAAAATCCTTAATCGCCCCGCCTTCCTGACCTTCCTCTGGTCAGACGGTCGCTTACCCGGTTCTTTGCCTCGTAATCGTCATAGGCCTGTACAATCTTCTGCACCAGCGGATGGCGGACCACATCGCTGCTGGTCAGATAACAGAAGCCGATATCATCAATCCGCTTTAAGACCCGCAGAGCTGTATCCAGGCCGCTTACCGTGCCGGCCGGAAGATCTTTCTGCGTCTGGTCGCCAGTAATGATCACCTTGGAGCCGAATCCGATCCGGGTCAAAAACATCTTCATCTGTGCCGGCGTGGTATTCTGGGCTTCATCAAGAATAATGTAAGCATTATCCAGCGTACGCCCCCGCATATAAGCCAGAGGCGCCACTTCAATCAGTCCCTTCTCAGAATTATGCAGGTAGCTTTCGGCCCCCATAATCTGGTACAGTGCATCATACAGCGGTCTTAAATACGGATCGATCTTGCTTTGCAGATCACCGGGAAGAAATCCCAGCTTTTCCCCCGCTTCGATAGCCGGACGGGTCAGAATAATCCGTCCTACCTCTCCGTCCTTAAAGGCCTGGATTGCCATGGCCATGGCCAGATAAGTCTTTCCTGTACCGGCAGGTCCGATCCCAAATACAATCATCTTCTTGCGGATGGCATCCACATACTGCTTCTGTCCCATGGTCTTTGGCTTTACCGGCTTTCCCATAGCCGTACGGCAGATAATATCCTTATCAATCTCCAGGATCTGATGGTCGCTCTCCGTAAAAGCCAGGGACAGGGCATAATCCACGTTCTGTTCCGTTATGGTGTTCCCCCGTTTGGAAAGCTCGATCAGATTGCCGAATACGCTCTTTGCCCGGGAAACCGCCTGCTCCGGCCCGATAATCTTCAATGCGCCGTCACGGTTGACCATGGTCACATGAAGGGTCCTCTCAATTTTCTTTAAATATGCGTCAAACTGGCCGCATACATTTTTCTCATGTTCCACGGGAATGTCAATGATATTCTCCACTACGCTCATATTCTAAGTTTTCTGTCTCCTTAAGCTCTGTAATCTCCTGAATCCGTGTAACAGATTCCAGAGCCGTTATGGTTCCTTCCATCCTGCACACAGACTCATCTTCTAGTATTTTAACATCATTCTGAATAATTTGAACCCCCTTTTCATTTAAATTCTTAACAAAATTCTGATAGATCCCCTCAGAAACCTGCTCCATCTCAGACTCTGTATAGAAACTTTCGTAATATTCCACTTCTTTTCCCTGAATTTCTCCCCAGTAAACGGGAAGGTAAAAATTCGAAAAAAGCCTGGCCTGACTGGTTTCCGTCAGATAGACCCACTGCTCTTTTTCCCCTTCCGGCAAAAGAAAAACAAAGGACCAGGGACCCGCCTGAAGGTAAAAACCCGTTTTTCTGCGCCCGGTTTCCCACTGCACTGTGTGGATTCTGGGAAACTGCTCAGAAAAATCGTACCGGGTCACCGCCGTTACATCTCCATCTGCCGGCACATACCGCACGGCAGCCACCTGACCGCTGTCATCATAAATCGGAATCTCGCCGCTGATCAGAACCTGTCCTTCTTTCACTGTGTCCCCGGCTTTTACCTGAGCGATCCCCTGACGGACAACAATGCTGGAGATTATCCCGTCCTTTGAAGCCACCACATCGCAGGGCGTCTCCTGTTTCTCGGGAATCTGTGAAAGTGCCTCATTTTCCTTAACAGAAATCAGAAGACGGGTGCCGGAAATTCTGGCCGCCGCCCAGGTAATCTCCGGAAAATAATCGCGGAGGGCACTTTCCAGCGCCTGGCAGTCCACCTGGGATTTTAACATTCCCCAGGTAATTTCCCTGTCCTGCAAAAAATCCGTAACCGTTTCATAGGTATAGCGGCGGTTACCCTGGATCTGGATGTCCCAGATAAAAAGGGAAAGGCTGTAAAGAATGACAAAAAAGAGGCACATTCCACCGGTAAAACCAACTCGGTTCCTGTTTTTCCGTAAAAAAAAAGGAAGTCCCATTCGCTGGCGGATCTTAAGCCGGACGCCGGATTTTCTAGCCAGCGGCCGTATTCGGCGAAAATCCTTAAGCCTCATGAAAAATCCATACCCTTCCCCTGCATGCCAAAGATCCCAGATCTCTATGCCTCTGGCGCTGCAAAGATTCAGGAAACGCTCCGGCGAATACCCGGTCATCTGCATTTCCATATATCCGCCCACCCAGCGGTAAAATTTTTCCATCCGCCTGCCGCCTCCCTCCTAAGACTTCAGTTCAATCGACTCAATCACGCCGTTTACCCTCATCTCATCGGCTGTATAGTATTCAATCCGCAGGTGTTTTCCGCAGATCTGCAGACGGCAGTTTTTGCCCTGGATTTTCAGGGTGGTATCTGTGTACATGAGAATGGAGCGGTAATTTTCAATCAGCACAGTCCTGCGTCCGATCAGGGAGACCAGGATATCACCCAGGAACACATCCCGCGGCAGATTCATGGCGGCCATCATCCGTTCTTTTGTCTCTGGAGTTATACCCAGGCCGCCCACCTCCCCCAACGCTGTTATTACAAGATATGAAAAGGAGAAGAGGCTTAGAACTTTCCCGGAGAAAGAAAAAAAGCTGCTGCACAAACCGCTCTGCCGGTTAATCCGGCCAGAACAGCTCCTGCAGCAGCCTCCCATAAGTATTAGTTGTACTTACGCTTTCTGGCAGCTTCAGACTTTTTCTTACGTCTTACGCTGGGCTTCTCATAATGTTCTCTTTTACGAATTTCCTGCTGAATGCCAGCCTTTGCACAGTTTCTTTTGAATCTGCGTAAAGCGCTGTCAAGGCTCTCGTTATCTTTAACAATTACGTTTGACATAGCTCACACCTAACCTCCCTCCAGTTGTGGTATTTGTGCTTATAACTTCAAATACAACTGTTTGGGTATTTTTTGCACTGGAGTAATTATAACATAAAATTGCAGTACGTCAAGAAAAATTTAACCGAAATTTCATTTTTTTTAAATTATTTCGCTTCTTAACCTTTCAGCTGTCCATCCAGTACTTCTTCGGCTCTGGCAAGCGCCCCGTCCACTCCGGCAGGGTTCTTTCCTCCGGCCTGGGCCATATTGGGACGGCCGCCTCCGCCTCCGCCTACCAAAGCGGCAATACCCTTGATCAGATTTCCGGCATGGGCTCCCTGCGCCATAGCTCCGTCCGTGGCAGTCGCCATCAGATTTACCTTTCCGTCGGTGACAGAGGCCAGGACAATCACGCCCTCGCCCAGCTTCTCCTTCAGCTGATCCCCCAGGGTGCGCAGGCCGTTCATATCCGTACCGTCTGCCCGGGCAGCCAGAAGTTTCACGCCTTTTACTTCCTTCACCTGGTCAAGGACGTTGCCCATGGATTCTTTCGCCATCTTGTTCTTCAACTTCTCATTTTCATTATGAAGGCTGCGGATCTCCTCCATCATAGCCTCGATCTTTGCGGCAAGTCCGGCCGGCGTGGTCTTGGCTGCCTTTGCTGCCTCGTGAAGTTCTTCTTCCTCATGACGGTAAAAATCCAGAAGTCCCTGGGAAGTAAGAGCTTCAATACGGCGCACGCCTGCGGCGATTCCTGCCTCAGACAGAATCCGGAAACAGGAAATAGTATTGGTATTGGACACATGGGTTCCTCCGCAAAGCTCTGTGGAGAAATCGCCCATAGTAACGACACGCACCTCATCGCCGTACTTTTCACCGAAGAGAGCCATGGCTCCGGTCTTTTTGGCGTCCTCCAGCCCCATGATCTTTGTCTCTACCGGAAGGGAAGCCTGAATCTGGCTGTTTACCAGATCTTCTACCTTCTTGATTTCTTCCGGCGTCATGGCGGAAAAGTGAGTGAAGTCAAATCGCAGACGATCCGGCGTCACCAGAGAACCGGCCTGCTCTACATGGCTTCCTAAAACCGTGCGGAGAGCCTTGTGGAGCAGATGGGTAGCGCTGTGGTTTCTGGCAATAGCCAGACGGGTCTGGCTGCAGACTTTCGTCTCCACCGTTTCACCGTTCTGAATCATGCCCTTTACCATCACGCCCACATGACCGATCTTTCCGCCCTGCAGCTTAATGGTATCCTCCACCTTAAACTGGCCGTCTGCGCCGCAGATCTCACCTACATCTCCCTGCTGGCCGCCCATGGTGGCATAGAACGTGGTTTTATCGGTGATGATGGTTCCCTTCTGGCCGTCTGTCAGCGCTTCCACGATCTCATCCTCCGTGGTCAGCACTAAAACCTTTCCTTCTCCGTCAAGCTTATCATAGCCCGTAAACTCGGAGGTAATGGCCGGATCAATGGACTGGTAAACGGTCACATCGGCGCCCATATAGTTGGTGGTCTTTCTGGCCTTTCTGGCCTTTTCCTTCTGCTCCTTCATGGCGGCATTAAAACCGTCCTCGTCTGCAGAAAGACCCTTCTCCTCCAGGATCTCTCTGGTTAAATCCAGCGGGAATCCGTAGGTATCATACAGCTTGAATGCATTGGCCCCGGAAAGGACCTTGCTTCCGGTCTTTTCCATCTCCTTTTCCATCTGCGACAGGATCTCCAGACCCTGGTCAATGGTCTTATTGAACTTATCCTCTTCCTCGGAAA
>DVKS01000100.1 GCA_018715905.1 Candidatus Caccovicinus merdipullorum
CGGTAGGAACCTCGATGGGCGTTGTTTCCTCTGCAGATCCTCCCTGGCCGCATCCCCACAATCCTGCTGCCATGGATACCGCTAATGTTAATGCCGCTGCTCTTTTTTTCATCATAATACCTCTCCTTTCATTTCCCTTCTCCAATTATCCCGGTTGCCATCGTTTCTTTACTCGTTTTTAGTTTAGCGCTAAATCTATAATAAAGCTATCACTCATTGTTTATTTTGTCAACATTCTTTTTATATTTCATCGTTTTTTACATATATTTTTCGTTTTGATTGTGCAATATTTCCTATTTCCTCTTTAGGCCTCTGGATTGACTTTTTTCTCCGGTAAAGTTATACTATATTTATAAACTTCGATTTGATTTTATTCAGGTTTAAAACCGCAAACCTGGCGGACGCACCTGGCATCCCTGTATTGATGCCGTCTTAACAAACGGCAGTCCGGGAAGAAAAGGAGAACAGTTTTATGACATTGAAAGATATTGCAGAAAAAGCCGGCGTCAGCATGATGACTGTTTCCAACGTAATCAACGGGAAACACAACCGGGTATCAGAAAAGACAATTGAAAAAGTAAACGCAATTATTAAAGAATACGGCTACGTGCCAAATTTAAGCGCGCGGAGCCTGACCAATAAAACCTCAAACATCATCGGCGTGCTGATCACCGAATATACAAATGACAATGGGGACAACTATCTGGAAAATCCTTATATCAGCACCATGATCGGAACCATTGAACGGGAACTGCGGCAAAATGGGTATTACACTATGGTCCGCACCGTTTACCAGCAGTCTGATATTGTGACAATTCTGAAAAACTGGAATGTGGATGGCATTATCTTTCTCCATCCCGATTTCCAGGAGTATCTGGAGTCCCTTTATGCCCAGTCCGGCTGCCCCTTGGCTGTATTTGACGGAACGATCCCTCTGCCCAACCTGATCAATATTACTTCAGATGACCAAAAAGGACTGTACCTTTCCACGAAATACATGATCAACCATGGCCACAGCCATATTGCTTTCGTAGCGGATTATGAGGGGAACGACATCCTGACCCGACGTTTTTCCGGTTATCTCCAGGCCCTGGAAGAAAGCGGAATCCCTTTCCGTCCGGAGTACGTTTTCCCCTTTACCCCCTCCTACGAAGGCGGAATTGAAGCCGGCAAAAAGATTGCCGGCGGCAGAAATGAAATAACGGCGGTGGTAACCACCGCCGACATCTGCGCCATTGGAGTGATGGAAGGCGCCAGGCTCAGCGGTTACCGGATTCCCATCGACCTTTCTGTCATCGGATTCGACAACCTGAAGCTGTGCCAGTATACCGTTCCCAAGCTGACTTCCATCTCCCAGAATATTCCGCTGAAGGCAAAAACCGCAGTTACTCTGCTGTTGGAGCAGATCCGTTCCGGCGCCTTGTCTCAGTCGGGGCATGTGCAGATGGATGTAGAAATCGTAGAGCGGCAATCTGTGGTTTCTCTGTTCTGATCCGATCCACTTTTAACCAAGAACGTGGATCGGCTGCAGGAAAACCCACGATTCTGACGCCTTCTTACTGACTGTACATGTTTCCCGAAAGCTTTTCCCACACAATCCCCCACAGGTAGCGGAAGCTTTCCAGTTTAAAAATCCAGGATAAAAACAGGTAAACGCCGACTCCCAAGGCCACCTGGCCTGCCAGCCCCACAATTCCCGCCGGCAGCACGAACCGGCCGGCATACACGATCATCCCCATGAGCAAAGACACCGCCAGTGAGGGCAGGATGTCCCGCCACATCTGGCTGATGTGGTAGCCCAAAAGCCGCTGGTTGGGCCAGGCATTGATAAACGTACACAAGAAATCTCCCGCCGCCTTCCAGGCAATGAAGGCCACCGCTCCGCAGCGCATGCTGAGAAGGAGAATGACCACGCCTACCACTTTTTTGGCAATCTCAAGCTTCAGAAACACATCGCTCCGCCCCATGGCATTTAAGGCCTGGAGATTGGCAATATCCATAGGATAAACGGCATAAGCCAGACAGGATATCTGCAGGAAGGGCACGCAGGCCATCCATTTCTCCCCCAGAAGGACCAATACAAGATTGTCTGCAGCCGCAGCAAGGCCGGCCATCATGGGCAGCACCAGAAAGACGCTGGTCTTGATTGCCCGGCGAAGAAGGCTCACCACCTGGTCCGGATGGGTCTGCCTGGCAGACAGGGCCGGCAGCATCACCGCCTGGATCGCCGTTCCCAGATTTGTAACAATCAGCTTGGGGAACTGCTCTCCCCGGCTGTATATGCCCATGGTGGTCTCATCGTAAATTTTCCCCACCACCAGCCCGTAAAGGTTGGTAAACAGCGTATCCACTAAAGATGCACACAAAAGCTTCCATCCAAACCGAAACATGGATTCCACCCGCTCCAGGGCGAAGACCACCCTGGGCCGCCAGGGAACCGTCAGGAATAAAACGGCCATAAGCACCAGATAATAAAGGATCTGCTGTCCCACCAGAGCCCACACGCCGAATCCAAGGGAAGCCATGGCCACTCCCACAACGCCGGAGGCCAGCGCTGCCGCCATGGTAGAAATGCAGAGCCCCCGAAATTCCATCTTCCGGGAGACGTACGCACTCTGTACGGAGATCACCGCCCCT
The DNA here is from genome assembly GCA_018715905.1 of Candidatus Caccovicinus merdipullorum. GTDB lineage: Bacteria > Bacillota > Clostridia > Lachnospirales > Lachnospiraceae > Caccovicinus > Caccovicinus merdipullorum. The sequence continues at coordinate 2,638 of DVKS01000100.1, forward strand.
GGGAAAAGCACCAGAGACAGTACACGCACGATGGCAGTCATCTGGGGATTATCATAAAAATCCGCGATGAGAGGCGCGCCAAGGACAAGCAGCAGATAAATCCCCCAGGCGGTAGCCAGATTTACATAAAATACCGAAGAATAATCCCGCTCATCTGCCTCCCGTTTCTGGATTAACGCCGTGCCGAATCCATTCTGCACGATCACATTGGCGATAGTGACAAAGATCAGCACCAGATTAATGACACCGTATTCTTCCGCAGAAAGCAGTCTTGCCAGAAGAATCGATATGATAAACTGTATCCCCTGAGATCCCCCATTCTCCATTACCTTCCAGAACAGGCCGTTAATGATCTGGCTCTTCGTTCCTCTCTCGTTCATCCGCCAAAAATCCTTTCCTGTAACTTCTTTTAGCTCCGGTCTTCCCCGTATACCTTCCTGCGGACCCACCGGTAAAGTCCCGGCGTCTTCATCTCAAAAAGGATCAGCATCCTGGTCCTTAAGGGAAGTTCCTTAAAAAAGCTCCTGTATCCCGGCGCCAGGGCCTCCTTATATTCTTTTACATTGATATGCGTAAGAAAATCCATCCTGCGGCATGCCCGCTCAATAGCCCGGTCATACTTACCCCCGGTCTCTTTGGAAAAGCCCCGGTACATTACCTTCATGGCATTATGATGGTCAATCAGATTCTGTTTGTAGTTCCCCTGCTTCATCAAAGCGCTCCAGGACACGGACACACCCTGCCGGTATACCGACATCTCCCGGTCCATGTAATACACCGTTCCCTTTGCCGCCATATGGATCTGAATGGGGATATCCCCAACCGGACTTACGTAATAATAATCCTGCAGATCCCTGGTATATTCTGTCCGGAACAAAAGGGATGCCGTAGGATAGTTGGAAGGCTTGTCGATGACTTTTTCCGCCGGAATCACCTGGCTCTTCCGGTAAGGACGGATCTTAAGGGACTGCACCGCCCGCTCCTCCGTCTCGATCCGCGCTGCATGGAGACACATGGCACACTCCGGATGGGTTTCCATATAGTCCACCTGCATCTGCAGTTTATGCTCGTCCGTCCAGTAATCGTCCCCATCACACATGGCAATATACTTTCCTGCTGCCCGGGGATAATTATAGAATCCCTCCACATTATATTTCCCTTTGGAGTACTGATTTTCCGTCTGATAATAGGGCTTAATGATATCCGGGTATCTGGCCTCGTACTCCCGGATGATCTCCTGGGTCCGGTCCGTGGATGCATCATCATATACCAGGATCTCAAAGGGGAAATCCGTCTTCTGCATCAGAAAGCTGTCCAGGGCCCGGGCAATATAGGGTTCGTGATTAAATGTGATGCAGCTGATGCTGACCATGATGGGGGATGCATCCCGCTTCTTGTTTTCTTCCATTTTATTCATCTCCCCTGTCTGCCTTATTCTTTAGATTTTCCGGCATGGTATCGTCTATGTACCCATGATAACAATTATCATAATGGCAACGAAACGAATAGTACCTTCCTTTATATTTCGCTATCAGATGTTTCTTTTCATCGCCTGCTGCTATCGCCGTATTCAAAACCTTTTGGGCTTCCTCATCCGACAAATCCATATCGCTTCCCCATCCATAATTTATTTTGTGTTTGGGATTCGATTCATATTTTCTGATCCCCAGAAGATCCTTATGAATATCAATATGACGAATGTCTGCAATATTCTCAATAGCTGCAGGCTGTTCTGCCCCATCTTCCGTTGTGTAAATGCCTTTGATCTGCTCATAAAGAAATTCCTTCTGTGAAGAAAAACTGAATACTGCATGCCCGTTTCGATACGCCCAAGCGCATTGGACAGATTCCTCATTCCGGAATCGAAAAACATTCTTTTCCCCTTTAATTTTATTATAGTTTTTTAATATTGTTCTAAGAAATGTCTTATTATTCCGCGAAAACACCTCGTCTTTTTCATGAAAAATCTGATTAAAATAATATCCCGGCGCTAACTGTTCATAGCGTATTGTGCTTTCCGCATATAGTTTAAACAGAGGATTTAATTTTCTTAAGTATTTCAGCGTTTCCAGTCCTCTTTGAATTTCCTCAATTGCCTTATACTTATCATCATATAGATATCTTGTAGAAATATCATTAAATGCAACTATCATAAAGCTCCTTTTCGCAGGCGTTCCTAAAACAACTCTGCCAGCGCATTATCCCACTCGTCAAAAAAGCCTTCCGGCCAAATATCCACATCGCCGTTTTGAGCCAGCACCGGCGCATAGACATTCACATTGTATTTTTCGGCAACTCTCTCCCTCATAAAGAAGAACAGCTTAACCTTATCTGCTTCTAAATCATTATTCTTAACACTGATACGAATTCCATTCAAAATATGATCGCTGTGCGTTTCAACAATAATCTGTGCACCGGTAGAGGCCGCCTTGGATATCAATTCTCCTAATAGGCGCTGTGCCCTTGGATGCAGATGCGCTTCTGGATTTTCAAGAATAATCAATTCCCCATCCTTCGCCTTCAGCAGTGCAGTTAAAACAGGAAGCACATACGTAATTCCAAACCCCACATTAGTTGCCCGATGCAGATTGCTTAATTTACTATTCTCACGATAACGAAGACTCACTGCATCCGCCTCGGTCAGAGGAGAAAGCTGAAGTCGAAAACCGTCAAACATTTTATCCAGCCAATCGTTCACACAATACAGCAAGTACTTTTGCTCACCTTTCTGAAATACTGGATGCACAAGAATTTCCGTTCCATATTCTTCCAAAAAACTTAGTGTATTTTCTCCGTTATTTCCCAATTCATCTGCCAAGCTGACTGTGGAATATATCGTTTGCGGAGAAATTCTCTCTGCTGATAAATACTCAAATCTTTCGCTGAATAAGTTGATACATTCACCAGAATGATTCATTACACGGTTTTTTAGGATATGTGCTTCCGGCTCATATTCCGTAACCAGTTCCAATCGACCTTCCGTCTCACCGGTCAGTTGAAAATGCATGCGCAGCTCTTCTGCAGTCTCATAGATAATGTCTTTTGCATTACCCAGATTTGTATACATCCCATACGTGGAAAGAACAGAAAATGACGCAAATTGCTTATATGACTGACGCAGCATCAACAATGCCTGTATAACGGATGATTTCCCGCATCCATTCGATCCGGCCAGCAAATTCAGATTTCCAAATTCAAATCTTATCTTGGAAAAGCATTTAAAATTGTCAATCTCAAGTTCCTTAATCCGCATCCAGCACCTCCTGTATCATTTTCTTTATCGTCTCATTCCGGCGGATAAGAGAACGATATTTTCCGGAGCCGATATCATTATAAAAAGAACTTTTTTTATCTAATTCTTCAATATATAATTCCTTTAACTGTTCCTTATTCTTGATCAGCCGCTCCTGTTCCTTACCATTCAATAAAGAAACTCCATTCATCCAGCTTTCAAAAAGTGCTGTGTTAAATGGCTTTTTATCCGACGGACGAATTTTTGATATTCTTCGGAATGCATACTTTCCGAAAACAGAAAACATACATTCCAATGCAGAAAAATAAGTTTTTTTGCACTCGTCAATAAACTCATCTGTTTGATCATTAATGAATTTCATGGCTTTATTTAAATAATTGTCTACGTTCCCTTCCTTATAGACTTCTACCCCCAGATATCTAAGAGCCAAATAACGCAGCACAATCTCCCTGTCCTGCATTCTCTTCGACGATATGTCTCCATCTGTTGCCTTTACAAACGTATCATTTTCCGCAAGCTCCTGCAGTAATCTTGTGGCCTTCCCCTGGTATAACGCGTGCCGTATTTCCTGAGGCTCCAGAGTCAGGCCCGGTGTATTAATTCTCTTGAAGAGGCTGTATTTTACATCCTCTGGCGTTTCCGGAAGAATCAAATAAAACGCCATCTGCCCTTCCTCGATCCTGCGCTGATAGATTCGAGGCAAATCTTCCATACTGCAATTGTTATAATCCGGCAAATACTCAAGATCTTTTAATTTCCATTTTTTATCAATCAGGAATTCTTTCAATGTACACAAACGCTGCAGTCCGTCAATTACCTGCCATCTATTCGGATCGTGACCGTCAAAATACATCGGCGGAATCGGAAGCTGTATCATCAATGATTCAATCAGCTGGCTCTTAACGCTGTCACTCCACAAGCTTCTTTTTCTCTGAAAATCTGTATCCAGATTAATTTCCTCATACTGTATCTTTTTTATAATGGATTCCACACTTAATGTTTTCGGCAGAATTGCAATTTTGCTTGAATCCAAAATCAAGTTTTTTTCTGCAAAATTATCAACAATCAATACAATTTTCTTATCTTCTATATATTCAAGCACTTGACGATAATTTTCATCTTCATTTCTTCCCAGATCATTCAGCAGGTGTATGATCGTTGTTGTTCTCAGGCCTCCGTTCTCTTTCCCTATATCGATTAACTTATCCAATTCCTCTTTCAGCAATACATCTTCCATAAGTTCACCCCTTCCGACACAATTTCATTTTTCTTCGAAGCGCCATCCTCTGCCTCCCATAAACCACCAGACACATCCAGTGATAAACCCGGCACATCCGGTGTCCAAGAAGAAATGCTGCCGCCCGGTTTTTCACGCCTTTCGGCTTCACCTGCCTTAACAGCCGCCGGAATTCCTTCCGCCCGGCAAGACTGCGGACAGACTCCAGACATTCCTTCCGGCTGCTGTCCGTCCGGTAATAAATATGTCCCGCAAAACCGCAGATATGGAAAAGCATCTCATTTTCCATAGCGCGCCGCACCTGCTCGGAACATCCGGCCCGCTTAAAAAATCCTTCCACAGCCCGCAGAAGGAGAAAGCAGCTTTCCACGCCTTCCGGATGGTAGCGGCTGATCTGGCTGTCTCCCGGACTGTTCTGCCAGTAATAAAGATAACTCCCCGGAATACATACCACGCGCCTGCAAAAGCTTAAATACCGGACACAGAACCAGATATCCTCATTAATGGAAAATCCCTCCGGATAAAAAAGCTCCTTCCTGCGGATGATCTCCATGTCATAAAGTTTATTGCTCTGGGTCCGCAGCATCAGGTTCCGGTAAAGGGGCAGAAACATCTCCTCGCCGAACCGGTGGAGATCGCCTTCCCATACCTTTCCGTTCAGGGCGTGGACCTCCACAGGCGCACCGTCAGCAAAAACCCGCTCAAACCCGCAGACCGCTGCCTGGGCCCCGCTTTTTTTCGCAGCCGTCAAAAGATCCGCCGCCATGTCCCGGTGAATATAATCATCACCGTCAATCAGCATCAGCCACCGGCCTCTGGCCGCCGCGATTCCGGCATTTCTGGCGCTGGCCACACCGCCGTTTTCCTTATGGATTACCTGGATCCTGGCATCTTTTTCGGCTGCAGCGCGGCAGATCTCCAGGGACTTATCCCTCGATCCGTCATCCACCAGAACAATATCCAGATTCGGATAGCTCTGCTCCTGAAGAGAGCGGATGCAGCGCATCAGACAGGCTTCCCCGTTATAAACAGGAACCACAATGGAGATCACATCCCCGGATGGTTCATGATTTTTTTCTGTTTTCTCTGCTGCCGGAGTCCGCTCCGGCGCCCCTTCTCTTCTCTCTTCCATCTTCTCTGATTCCTCTCCGCGTCCCGTCTCTGCCCGCTGTCTCATCTCTTTGTCCGATCCCGTTACGCGCCGTTTCTTTTCCTACCATTTCATCTTCAGAACGCTCCCGCAGAACCAGATCTCCAGCCGCACAATCTGGAAAAAGGCTCTGGCCGCCAGCATTTTCAGGGGATTGGCCCTGAGATAATTCCTGTAATAGTAAAGCGCACTTTCATTGCGCAGTTTCTGGCGTGCCCACACATCCCGGTAGGTCTTGGAAATGCTCTCTGAATGGCGGTGCACATAATGTTCCGTCAAAAGAAGGACCGTCCGATAGCCGTGTTCCAGCATGCGGAATCCTAAAATGGCCTCCTCATTATAGAGAAACACCTTCTCATCATATCCGCCGCACTCGATCATCTTTACCGCATCCACCATCAGCATGGACCCGTGGACAGCATCCACATAAACCGCCTTTTTATCCTTAAAAACCGATTCTCCGTATTCCAGGAAGGAATGAAAAAGCCGGCGGCAGACCGGCCCGGTCCGGGCCAGCTCCCCCCAGAACCCCAGAAGGGGCCATCCGTTTTTCTGCTTTCCGTAAACGGGGTCTTCCATCACCGCTGCCGCAGCCCCCAGATTTTCATGGTTTTCAAAAAGTCTGGCAAGATGGATCACACAGCTTTCTGAAAATTCCACATCCGGATTGGCAATCAGCACATAATCCATCTGAAGGACCTCATAAGAATAGCGGACGCCCTTATTATTCCCGGCTCCGTACCCGCCGTTTTTTGATGATTTTAAGACCACGATCTTCTCCGGATCCAGTTCTGCAGCCATGGCTTTCAGGCGGCTTACGGAATCGTCAGTGGAACAATTGTCCACCACTACCACCGCATCCAGCGCCGGATACCGGAAGATCTGCCGAACCAGCCTCTCTGTGGCGGCGGCATCATTATAATTTAAGACCACACAGCTGATTTTCTTATCCCTGTCCATTTTCCTCCTGCTCCTGAATACACCGGTTCCGGTCCATCTGTCCCTTCCGGTTCTCCACCACCTGCATGCCGAACTTCCGGCTGATCAACCGGCGGGCCGGCGGGCACAGCCAGGTAAGATAATCCATGGCATGGTAGGCCAGAAGATACAGCCTCTGCCCTTCCTCCTCAGGTGTTCCCTTCCAGGGAGTCAGAGCCAGGTAATGATTATAAATCTGACGGTAGTGGCACAGATTCCCCGCCTTCCACGGCCTCTCATCCCCGGCAAAATGAATCACCGCCGGATGACGCCTTGCCTGCTGAAACATTTTACTGCTTACCGCGCTGTAGGACGGCGACTGCTCTACAAGGTCACGGTAATGAAAATACCGGTAATTGGAAAAGAAATTGTAACGGGGGTGAAGGGGACGTATCTTTCCACGGAAAGCGCCGTTTAAAGTATCCTGATCGCAGGCAAAAGTCTTTCCGCCAAGAAAACCGAAGAAATCCAGAAGGGCTTTCTCCGCCCCTTCCTTGCGCCACTTTTTTACATCGATCAGCAGCACGCCGGAATTAAAGTAGGGGTCTTTCTCACACAGTCCGATCCGCTCTTTTACCTGCCGGTATATGGTAGGTTCCATCACCGCTCCCAAAAGCCTGCCTTTCAGGTCCGTATCCCACAGTTGTCTCAGCGAATCCAGCACTACGGTATCGCAGTCCAGGTAAAGCACACGCTCCACTTCATCCGGCAGCGCAGTTCCCACAAAAAGTCTTCCCATGGCGCTGATATCAAATCCGCCGGTATCCACCTCATAGGGAAATTTTTCTCTCAGATCCCCCATAGGGATCCAGACGATCTCTCTGCCAAAATGCTCTGCAATCTGAAAAAGCCGCTCTCTGCTCTCTGATGTGATCCCGGATGAGAGAATAAACACCCGGATCCCCTCAGCTGCCTGATTCCGGTCCATCAGCGAATACATGGAAACCGCCAGATGCCGCACATAATTTTCATTGGAGGAATATACTACGTCCAAAACTGCCGCCCCCTTCCTGCTTTCCCGTTTCTTCTCCGATTCTATGCCTGCATTTCCAGTTCCGCCCGCGCCGTCTTAAATGCGGACTCGATCACCTTGTCCATATCGTAATACTTATACTCTCCCAGACGGCCTCCGAAGATCACGTTCTTCTCATCTACCGCAAGAGCCGCGTATTTCTGATAAAGGGCCTGGTTCTTTTCGTCATTTACCGGATAATAAGGCTCCATGCCTTCGCTCCAGGTCACCGGATACTCTCTGGTGATCACCGTCTTTGGCTGCGTTCCAAATTCAAAGTGCTTGTGCTCGATCACTCTGGTATACGGCGTTTCCCGATCCGTATAATTTACTACCGCAACGCCCTGATGATTCTCCTCATCCAGTACCTCCGTCTCAAACTTTAAGCTCCGGTACTCCAGCTTTCCAAACTGATAGCCATAGTATGCGTCAATGGTGCCTGTGTAAACTACCTTCTCGCCCAGGCTGTCATAATATTCCTTCTTCTCCAGGTAATCCACGCCGGTCTCGATATCGCAGCCCTCAAACAGCTTCTCAATGATCACATTGTAGCCGCCCATGGGGATTCCCTGATACAGGTCATTAAAATAGTTATTGTCATAGGTATAGCGCACCGGAAGCCGCTTAATGATAAAGGCCGGAAGATCCTTGCAGTCTCTTCCCCACTGCTTTTCCGTATAGCCCTTTACCAGCTTCTCATAAATATCTCTTCCCACCAGGCTGATGGCCTGCTCCTCCAGGTTTTTCGGCTCTCCCACAACGCCGGCCCGCTGCTCCTCAATCTTCGCTTTGGCCTCCGCCGGAGTGGAAATCCCCCACATCTTGCTGAAGGTATTCATGTTAAAGGGCATATTGTACATCTCCCCATGGTAGTTGGCCACCGGGCTGTTGGTATAGCGGTTGAACTCCGCCAGACTGTTTACGAAATTCCACACTTCCCGGTTGCTGGTATGGAAGATATGGGCGCCGTATTTATGCACATGGATGCCTTCCATATCCTCACAGTAAATATTTCCGCCGATATGGTCCCGCCGTTCTACCACCAGACACTTCTTTCCCGTTTGACGGGCCAGATAGGCAAACACGCCGTTAAATAAACCGCTTCCTACCAGTACATAATCATATTTCTTCATTTTCTTTATTCTCCTTGCCTCTGAATTTAAAAATCTCAGGTCCGTTTTTGTAAACTGCTATTTATTTTACTATACTTTCGACGGTCTGTGAAGCCCTTGAAATGCGCTGCCGGCGGAAAGCAGGGGCAAAAAAATATGACGTAAAAATCCCATTGACTTTTTCATACTGTTCTGATAGGATATCTATGAGTTAAATACAACTAACCGCTTAAAGGAGGAAGAACTTGACATATATCTGGATCAATCCTGTAGTACGGGAAATGTATGAGCTGGAAAGCCTAAACCGCTTCCTGGCCGAAAAAGGGTTCTGCCCGATAGAGTGCCGGACAGACTGGGGACAGACAGTCCGTGAAAAATACCAGGCCTGCATCGATGCCTCCGACAGGGCTGTGGCAGATGTCCGCTGCCCGGCTGCAGCTGCCCTCCTTCAGTCCCTTCCCGGCCATGGAGGATTAAAGGTGCCGGATATCGAACCGATCCTGCTCCACTGCGCCAGGGAAATCAGCGGCCGCCCGGACCTTGCCGGCTGCAGAAAGCTTATTACCACTCCATGCCAGGCTTTGGCTGAGGCCGGGAATCTCCTTGGACTCCCGGATACGGAATTTGTGGCCTGGAATGACTTTTTAAACCGGCTTGGCGCTGCCATCCCCGGCAAAGCACTGAAAAAAAGCCCCATTCCTCCCGGATTTTTTAAGGACATAAAAAAGTCCTGCAGCATATCCGGTCCGGAGACGGTAAAGACCCACCTGAAAGAAGGCCGATGGGAAGGAGTGAGCGTGGTGGAAATGCTTTACTGCAGCCAGGGCTGCCACAATGGAGATGGGGTGACGGCAGGATGAAACATTTGCAGCGTACCCTTCCGGCTTTTGCCGGGATCCTTCTTTTTCTGGCTGTCTGGTACGGCGTCTGCCGGATGGAACTGGTCAACCCATACGTGCTGCCCTCTCCCCAAAAGGTTCTGGATACCTTTCTGCAGATGTGCGCCAGCGGCGAAATCTTTCAGGATATCTCCATCAGCCTGATCCGGGTGCTGAAGGGATTTTCCATCGCCTTTGTGCTGGCTTTTCTTCTGGGAATGATGCGGGCGGTGTTTCCTGCATCCGGCCCTTATTTTGAATACCTGGTGCAGTTTTTCCGCAGCGTGCCTCCTCTGAGTATGATTCCTCTCCTGATCCTCTGGTGCGGAATCGGGGAAACCACAAAGGTAATCATCATCGTACTGGCTTCCTTCTTCCCCATGTACCTAAACATTGTCAAAGGTTTTACCGGCTGCGACCCGAAGCTTCTTGAAGTCGGCGATATGTTCGGCTACGGAAAGAGAGAAAAATTTCTGAAAATCGCCCTTCCTTACGCATCTGCAGATATCCTGGTAGGCATGCGCGTGGGACTGGGCTACAGCTGGCGGGCCATTATCGGAGCAGAAATGGTAGCCGCCTCCACCGGCCTTGGCCACCTGATTTTATTTGCCCAGCAGATGTCCCGGACAGATAAGGTGATCGCAGGTATCTTTGTGATCGGCGCAGCCGGATGCATTACAGACCGCGTCTTCGGCCTGATCATCGGAAAGTTATTGAAAGGAAGGTACGAAAATGGCTGGAATTAAGATCATCGACCTGAAAAAATCCTTCCAGGTGGAGAAAAAATCCCTTCCCGTTTTAACCGGAGTGAACTTATCCCTCCCCGGTCAGCAGATTACCGTGATCCTGGGACGAAGCGGCTGCGGAAAGACCACGCTCCTGCGCCTTGCCGGCGGCCTGGAAACGCCGGATTCCGGACAGATCCTTTATGACGATACGGAAGCGGCAGATCCTGGGCACGCCTCCTGCGGCCCTTCCCGCCGGATGGCTTTCGTCTTCCAGGAGCCCCGCCTGATGCCGTGGCTTACTGTGGAGGGAAACATCGGGTTCGGTCTCAGCCGGAAAGAAAAGAAAGACAGCCGGGAACACATCCGAAAGATCATCCTGGCCGCAGGACTGGAAGGCTTTGAAAAGGCATACCCCTCCCAGCTTTCCGGCGGCATGAAACAGCGCACGGCTCTGGCCAGAGCCCTGGCCTTCCGGCCGTCCTTTATCATGATGGACGAGCCCTTTGCCGCGCTGGACTATTTTACCAGGGAACAGATGCAGCAGGAACTTCTCCGCGTACAGGAAGCGGAACACTGCAGCATCCTCTTCGTCACCCACAGCATCGACGAGGCCCTGCTTCTGGCAGACCAGATCGTCATCCTGAAACAGGGGACGGTAAAGGCTCTCTACCCGGTAACTGCACCCAAGCAGGACCGGAATCTGCTGGATCCGGAATTTATTTCCCTGAAAAAAAATCTTCTAAGGGATCTGGACCAGTAAGAAACCTGTAAAACCATTCATTATCATCTTTGTTGCAAAAGGAGAATTTCACATGAGAAAAACATTATTCGCACTGTTCACCGCCGCCGGCTTAGCCGCTTTTTCCCTGTCAGGCTGCAGCAGTCAGTCCTCTGATTCTTCACCGTCTCAGACAGCAGAAACCGCTGCATCCGACGCAGAAAATGCCGCAGATTCCTCTGCAGAAGATTCATCAGAAGAAACTTCTGAAAGTTCCGGCAGTTCCCAAACTGCGGCCATCGGCCTGGACAAGATGGTTTTCACCTACGTTACTTCTCCCTTAAATGTGCCCAGCATTATTGAGCGCAGCCAGGGAATCTTCGCCGATGCCTTCGGTCAGCTGGGAATCGATGTGGAATACGCGGAAATCACTTCCGGCGCCGATCAGACCCAGGCTCTGGCATCCGGAGACGTACAGGTTCTCTATGCAGTAGGAGGAAGCTCCGTCATCCTGTCCGCTGCCAATGGAGCCGATATTAAGATCGTAAACATGTACAGCCGCTCCCCCAAGGCATTCTGCCTGTATACCAAGGATGAAACCCTGACCACCCCGGAAAGCCTGGCCGGAAAGACCATCGGCGGACCGGTGGGAACGAACCTTCACGAGCTGCTGGCCGCTTACCTGGCCACCGCGGATATGAGCATTGACGATGTAAATTACGTAAATATGACCATCCCAGATGCTATGGCTGCCCTGGAGGGCGGAAGCCTGGATGTAGCCATGGTGGCAGGCGCCACCGCTTACCAGGCCCAGCAGTCCGGCTATCATCTGGTAACAGACGGGGAAGGCCTGATCGACGCCACTATCGCTGTAGCTGTAACGGAAGAATTCGCCGATACCTATCCCCAGCTGATGGACACCCTCACCGCCGCCCAGGAAACCATCGCCGACTTTATGGAAAATCAGCCGGATGAGACACTAAAGATCGTGGCACAGGAGCTGGATCTGGATACCGCAGCAGTGGAAGCCATGTATCCGGATTACAATTTCAGTATTGAAATTACGGAAGATGACATTGCCGGTCTCCAGAGAACCGCAGATTTTATGCTGGATGCAGAGATGATCCAGCAGGAAGTGGATGCTTCCTCGCTGTTTCTTGAGCTGGGAGAGGCAGAATAAAAGCAGGTAAAAAAGGCCCCGGGCCGCTGCCGCATACGGCAGCCCGCCCGGGGCCTTTCATCCGGCCATGCCGGAAATCCATGCTGATTTAAATTTTATTTTACTGAAACTGCTCTGATTCCTGGCGAAAACCCTGTTCGCTGTTATTAATAAAACAGCCGGTTCACTGCGCTGAAAATACCGCGGATGGAAGCTCTGGTGATGTTGGAGCTGATGCCCACACCATAAGTCGCCTTTCCGGTGGCCACATCCAGCACATGGATGTAGGAAGCTGCCTGCGCGCCGGAACCTGCACTCAATGCATGCTCGCTGTAGTCCATAACGCGGATCTGAATGCCCAGCTCATCCTCCAGGCCTCTCTGTACTGCATCCACAGGACCATTGCCCACGCCTTCGAAGGTCTTCTCAATGCCGTGGTCCGTGTAGGTAACCCTGGCCAGGGTCGCGAACTCGCCGTTGCCCATATCGGTGTCAGAGATACGGCAGCTTCTGAAGTGAATCGGCTCCTTGCGGTCCAGATAATTCTTCTTGAACTCCGCCATGATCTGCTCGGGAGCAACCTCACCCTGCTGCTCGGAAATCTTCTGGATCACATCAGCGAACTCCTTATGCATGCCCTTGGGCAGCTTGAAGCCGTAGAAAGTATCCATAACGAAGGCTACGCCGCCCTTTCCGGACTGGCTGTTGATGCGGACAATGGGCTCGTACTCCCGTCCAATGTCGCTGGGATCGATAGGCAGATAGGGAACTTCCCAGTACTGGCTCTTTCTCTCCCGAAGGGCCTGCATGCCCTTGTTGATGGCATCCTGATGGGAACCGGAAAATGCGGTAAATACCAGCTTTCCTGCATAGGGCTGGCGGGGCGGAATCTCCATCTTGGTGCAGCGCTCATATACTTCTGCAACCTCCCGCACATTATCTAAAGCAAGTTCCGGGTTAATGCCCTGGGAAAACATATTGTAAGCCAAAGTTACAATGTCCACATTACCGGTACGCTCACCATTTCCAAATAAGGTGCCTTCCACGCGGTCCGCGCCGGCAAGCAGAGCCAGCTCCGTGGCGGCAATGCCGGTTCCCCGGTCATTGTGAGGGTGTACGCTTAAGATAATGCTCTCTCTATTCTTAAAATGAGTATTCATCCACTCGATCTGATCCGCATATACATTGGGCGTGGTCATCTCCACCGTGGAAGGCAGATTGATGATGATCTTCTTATCCTTCGTGGCACCCCAGGTCTCCTGTACTGCCGTGCAGACCTCCAGAGCGTAGTCCAGCTCGGTGCCGGTAAAGCTCTCGGGAGAATACTCCAACAGGATCTCCCCGTCAAAGTCCGCCGCATACTTCTGCACCAGCTTGGTGCCGATCACGGCAATCTCCTTGATCTCTTCCTGATCCTTATGGAATACTACGTCCCGCTGAAGGGTGGACGTGGAATTATAAATATGTACAATAGCCTTCTTAATGCCCTTTAAAGCCTCGAAGGTTCTCTTAATCAAATGCTCCCGGCACTGAACCAGCACCTGAACCACAACATCGTCCGGAATCAGCTTCCGGTCAACCAGCTGGCGAAGGAAATCAAACTCGATCTGGGAAGCCGCCGGGAAACCAACCTCGATCTCCTTAAAGCCAAGCTTTACCAGCATGTTAAAGAATTCAATTTTCTCTTCCACTACCATCGGCTCCACCAGAGCCTGATTGCCGTCCCGCAGATCTACGCTGCACCAGATCGGCGCTTTCTGAATCTCTTTGTCCGGCCAGGTTCTCTCTGGAAAATTCACTACGGGCACTCTCTTATATCTCTGATAATTTAACATGATCTTATCCTCCATTCTTTCGGCTGTATGTTCTGTTTCATTCCTGTCATTTCATCTCCTACTCACTTCTCAAGCCCTCATCAGGCTATGGAGTCGATAGATCACGCCGTAGTGCCTGACAATGAACAAGGTGGCCGTCACAGGTCTAACCCCATCTTTCATCATCCCTTTGCTGATAAATTCCGTTTCACAACGTTCTTACATTATAACATACCAAAAAAGCGGAAGCAACCCGTTTTTCCAGGATAACACGATTGCTCATCTGGCAGCGGGGTGCAGGCAGAAGGCTCAATTGAAAGCCCTGCTTTTCCCCATTAAAATCCTGCTTTTTCCCCATTTACTTGACAGCGCTATCCCCCGCTGGTAAAATGAGCCTGTTCATAAAATTTTTTTAGTTATTTTGCCTTATACTCGCATATACAGAATAAACTATAGGATAACAGTACACTTTTTTGTAAAGGGAGGAAAACTATGGGAAAATATTTTGGAACCGACGGCTTCCGCGGAGAAGCTAACGTAGATCTGACCGTAGAACACGCCTATCAGGTAGGACGTTTCCTGGGTTGGTATTACGGCCAGAAAAATGCAGACACCCGCTGCCGGGTAGTAATCGGAAAAGATACCCGCCGCAGCAGCTACATGTTCGAGTATTCGCTGGTTGCCGGCCTGACCGCTTCCGGAGCAGATGTATTTCTTCTCCATGTAACCACCACCCCCAGCGTCTCCTACGTAGTCCGCACCGAGGGCTTTGACTGCGGCATCATGATCTCCGCCAGCCACAATCCCTTCTATGACAACGGCATCAAAGTCATTAACGGGAACGGTGAAAAGCTGGAAGAAAGCGTAATTGTGGAAATCGAAAAATACCTGGACGGTGAGATCGGCCCCATCCCCCTGGCTACCAGGGAAAAGATCGGCCGCACCACAGACTTTGCCGCAGGCCGCAACCGCTATATCGGCTACCTGATCTCCATTGCCACCCGCTCCTTTAAGAACATGAAGGTGGCCCTGGACTGTGCCAACGGAAGCGCTTCTGCCATCGCAAAGAACGTATTCGACGCCCTGGGCGCAGAAACCCATGTGATCAACATGGAGCCCAACGGCTTAAACATCAATACCAACTGCGGTTCCACCCACATCGAAAACCTGCAGAAGTTCGTGGTGGACAGCGGCTGCGATGTAGGCTTTGCCTATGACGGCGATGCTGACCGCTGTCTTGCCGTAGACGCCAAAGGAAATCTGGTGGACGGCGATGTAATCATGTATATCTGCGGAAAGTACATGAAAGAGCAGGGCATGCTTCCCCACAATACCGTAGTCACCACCATCATGTCCAACTTCGGCCTGTACAAAGCATTTGACCGGGAAGGCATCCGCTATGAAAAGACTGCCGTAGGCGACAAATATGTTTACGAGAACATGTCCGCCAACGGCCACGGCCTGGGCGGCGAGCAGTCCGGCCATATCATCTTCAGCAAGCATGCCACCACCGGCGACGGCATCCTGACTTCCTTAAAGGTAATGGAAGTAATTCTGGAAAAGAAGCAGACGCTGGAGAAGCTTGCCTCTGAAGTAGAGATTTATCCCCAGGTATTAAAAAATGTCCGGGTAAAAGATAAGCAGGCCGCCCAGGATGACGAAGCCGTTCAGGCTGAGGTGAAAAAAGCCGCTGACCGTCTGGGAAATGACGGCCGCATCCTTCTGCGTCAGTCCGGCACCGAGCCGGTAGTCCGGGTTATGGCAGAAGCGCCTACTACAGAGCTGTGTGAATCCTGCGTGGATGAGATCATTGAAGTGATGAAGGCTCAGGGGCATGTGATCGGGTAATTTCACTTTCCCAAAAATGCCGGTGATTCTCAGATTTAAGAATCACCGGCATTTGCCATTCATTTTTATAATCCTGCCGCCGGTCAGACGGCAGAGATCCAGGGCTGCCCAATGGGCCTCCCTCTATTTCTTCTTCCCCTCAAACTTCACATCCGGGAATTTAATGCTGATGTAATGCTTGATTATCTCAATGCAGTTATCCTGTCCTACTTTCTCGCTGTTTAAAGTCAGGTCATAGTTTACGGGATTCGTCCAGTAATTTCCTCCGGTATAATGCTGGTAGTACTCTGCCCGATATTTGTCGGTCTTGGAAATCAGTTCATCCGCCTCGGCCGGCCCGATGTTCATCTTCCGCATGATCCGTTCCCGGCAGTAGGGACGGGGTGCCTCGATATAGACGCTGATCACGTTCTTCCTTCCCCGCAGCACATAATCTGCGCATTTTCCTACGATTACACAGGATTCCGTATCCGCCAGATCCCGTATGATCTTTGCCTGATAATCGAAAAGTTCCCAGTTATGGACGAATTCTTTTCTTTCCGGCCTGGGTTCCCGTATGATCGGAAGCTTATTTAAGAAAGAAGCAAACACGCCTCCTGAAAGCTTTTCGTCCTCTTTCACAAATTCCGACTCATCGTACCCGGACAACTGAGAGGCCAGGGTCAGGATCCGGTTCTCGTAACAGTTAATGCCCAGCTCCTCCGCAAGCCGCAGGGAAAGTTCCTTTCCGCCGCTCCCAAATCCTCTCGCAACCGTAATCACTACATTTTCCATAAGCCAGTCCTCCTTCCTTATCCCTTTCTGGAATTTTCGACTCACATCGAATCTTCTCTTAATCCCATTATACAATAAAAGGAAGCTTTTGGGATGAATTATCCAAAAAATTTCCAGATTTTCTTCCGGAATTTTTCAGCTGAGAATTCTGCGGCAAAACCTCCCGGCTGTTTTTATGCAGGCAGAATCTCTTTCAGATACCGCTCCAGCGCATCCTCCCAGGAAGGCAGAGGTTCAAAGCCGTTCTCGGCCAGCTTGCTCTTATCCATCCGGCTGTTATGGGGGCGCTTGGCCTTGGCAGGGAATGCAGTGCTGTCCACAGGCGTTACCTTCACCTGATTCATTCCCGCCGCCTTAAAGATCTGGCAGGCAAATTCATACCAGCTGCACAGTCCTTCATTGGTGGCATGGTAAATGCCGTACCGGTCAGTCTGAATCATGTCCACCACCAGGCGGGCCAGATCATAGGTATAGGTGGGCGAGCCGATCTGGTCATCCACTACGGATACGGCTCCCCTTTCCCTCCCCAGACGGAGCATGGTCTTAATAAAGTTTTTCCCGTTCACGCCGAATACCCAGGCGATGCGGACAATAAAGTATTTTTCCAGAAGCTCCTGTACGGCCAGCTCGCCTTCGTATTTCGTCTGGCCGTAAACATTCAGAGGCTCCCGGGGATCATCCGGCTCCCAGGGTCTTTCACCCTGGCCGTTAAACACGTAATCCGTGCTGAAATACATCATCTTAATGTCCAGCTTCCGGCACACTTCGGCAATGTTTCGCGTTCCTTCTGCATTTACCTTCCGGCAGAGGTCTTCGTTGTCCTCTGCCGCGTCTACTGCCGTATAGGCAGCGCAGTGGATCACTGCATCAGCCTTTGCTTCCGTGATTACCCGCTCACAGGCAGCGGCATCGGTAATGTCCATCTCTTCCACATCCACGCCAATGGCCTCAATTCCCCGTTTTTCACATTCCTTCACCACATCATAACCTAACTGGCCCTTAACGCCGGTAACCAGCACCTTCATATCCCGATTCTCCTTTCTGCCCGCGCTTTTCGCGCCGCATCTGTGTTGAAAGTCCGCCTGTTACAGGCGATTTCCGTACATCCGGTCAAAATAGCTGCTGTACTCCCCGCTTAAGATGTGCTTCCACCAGTCCTGATTGTCCAGATACCACTGGATGGTCTGCTGAATCCCGGTGTCGAAATTGTATTTTGGCTTCCATCCAAGTTCTGTCTCCAATTTGGTGGGGTCAATGGCATATCTTCGGTCATGGCCCGGACGATCCTTAACAAAACGGATCAAAGACTCGGGTTTGTTCAGGGTACGCAGAATGGTCTTTACCACCTCAAGATTGGTCCGCTCATTGTGTCCGCCGATATTGTAAACCTCTCCCACACGGCCGTTATGGATGATCAGGTCGATGGCCTCACAGTGATCCGATACATGGAGCCAGTCCCGCACATTCTCACCGGTGCCGTACACCGGAAGTTCCTCATCAGCCAGAGCGCGGCTGATAATCAGGGGGATCAGCTTCTCCGGGAAGTGATAGGGGCCGTAATTATTGGAGCAGCGGGAAATGGTCACCGGCAGTCCGTAGGTTCTGTGATATGCCAGAACGAACAGATCCGCGCTGGCCTTTGCAGAAGAATAAGGGCTGGATGTGTGAAGGGGCGTTTCCTCCGTAAAGAACAGATCCGGCCGGTCCAAAGGCAGGTCGCCGTACACCTCATCGGTGGAAACCTGATGATACCGCTTGATGCCGTATTTGTTGCAGGCATCCAGCAAGGTGGTGGTGCCCATTACATTTGTCCGTACAAAGATCTCCGGATCGGTGATGGAACGGTCCACGTGGCTCTCTGCCGCAAAATTCACAACCATATCCGGTTTCTCTTCCTCAAAAAGGCGGAAGATAAAATCCCGGTCTGCGATATCGCCTTTTACAAATTTGTAATTCGGCTTGTCCTCAACAGGCTTTAAATTTTCCAGATTTCCTGCGTAAGTAAGAAGATCCAGATTGATAATCATATCTTCCGGATACTTATTTACCATATGGTGAACAAAATTGCTTCCGATAAATCCGGCGCCGCCGGTTACGATAATCTTCATCTCTTTCATTATCCTTTCTCTATCCATGTTCGGCCATACCGGGATGGAAAAACTTCCGTTCCCGAAAATGCCCTGCTCCAGATGTCAATGCCTAGTTCCAGATGTCGTGGATCTTATCTACGTATCTGCCGTCAAGAACATCCTTCAGATATTTGCCGTACTGATTCTTCTTTAAGACCTCATAGGTTTTCAGCACATCCTCCCGGGAAATCCAGCCGTTTAAGTAGGCGATCTCCTCCAGGCAGGCGATCTTGCGGTGCTGGTGGGTCTCCACGGTCTTTACGAAATTCGTGGCTTCCACCAGGGACTCATGGGTTCCCGTATCCAGCCAGGTAAAGCCCTGTCCCAACAAGATCACATCCAGCTCTCCCTTTTCCAGATAGATCCGGTTTAAGTCGGTGATCTCCAGTTCACCTCTGGCGGAGGGCTTTAAGTTCTTTGCATATTCTACAACTTTATTGTCATAAAAATACAGACCGGTAACGCAGTAATTGGACTTGGGATGCTCCGGCTTCTCCTCAATGGACACAGCCTTTCCCGTTTCATCAAATTCCACAATGCCGAATCTCTCCGGATCATCTACGTAATAGCCGAATACCGTGGCGCCCACAGGCTTCTGAGCGGCAGCCCACAGGCGCTTCTTTAAACCGTGTCCGTGGAAAATATTATCTCCCAGTACCATGGCCACAGAATCCGTTCCGATAAAGTCTGCACCAATGATAAATGCCTGGGCCAGTCCATCGGGACTGGGCTGCACTGCGTAGGAAAGCCTTATGCCAAACTGCGCTCCGTCTCCTAACAGCGCCTCAAATCGGGGCGTATCATCGGGCGTGGAGATCACCAGAATATCCCGGATCCCTGCGCTCATCAAAACCGACAGGGGATAATAGATCATGGGCTTGTCATAAATGGGCAGCAGCTGTTTTGACGTCACCTTGGTCAGCGGATACAGTCTGGTCCCGCTTCCTCCTGCTAAAATAATACCTTTCATTGGTTCTCCTTCCTTTCCTCATACTTTGTACTTCCGTCATCACAGGGGCAGATAATTTTTTACCCCCGGCATCATCAAGTCTTATAATGTTATCATAAAGGGTGACGTAGGGTAACAGTCAAGGGTTTTTTTTTATCTGTTTATGAGAGAAATTTTCGTTAAAAAATAGACAACATCAAAAATGGTTCCCCATAGGGTTATTTTTGATGTTGTCGCTATCTTGTCTGGTTTTTCTATACAATTTGCTTTATAATAAAATTACGATACATGGATGGATATTCGTTATCCGTTCTGTACAACCTCCACTCAGGCTGTTCCTTCCTGAAAAGGAAGCATGCAGTCTGGCAGCAGCTGGACAGCAGGCCTGCTTCGCCTGCGGCTCAGCTGCTTTCCTTTTTTCGGCATCTCATAAATGGTTTTCTATAAAATTCCGCTGCCGGCGCATCGGCCCTCTGCAGCAGAACACCCCTGCATCTTTCGTGATCCGGAAAGGCTTCTTTCCGATCTTCTTTCGAATATATTCTTTAAATTCCGGATACCTTCCCTGTATATACTCCCGCTGATTTCCGTGGCAGGAAAGGATATAATCAATAAGGGGCTGGGCCTGGCCGACTTCCAGGTGATCCTCATACCGGCGCATCTCCACATCCTGAAAATGGCGTCCCAGAATCTCCGCCCCGTTCTCCAGTCCGAACACTTCCGAAAGCGGGACTTCGGAAAGGCTGATCCGCTCGTCAAACCCTTTTGCCAGATCAGAAATCTCCTGCATATGACCTTCACCGTATGTGCTGCAGACAAAAAGGCCATCCTCTGTCATCACCCGCTCTATCTCTGCCAGAGCCTGATCCGGATCTTTTAAGTAAAACAAAACATGGTTTGCCGTCACCCGCTGAAAGCTCCGGTCCTCCATGGGGATCCTGTGACAGTCAAATACCGCGTATTGAAAGGAAAAACCGCTTTCTTTCAGCTTCTCCCTGGCATCCTGCATCATGCCTGCGGAAATATCCGAAAGACACACACTGGCATCCCCGGGAAGCTTTTCCAGGTTCTCCCACCACAGCTCTCCATTTCCCGCTCCCAGTTCCAGAAGGGACATGCCCTGCCCGAAATCCAGCTGGCGGTACAGCCAGGTAAACCATCCTTCCGGATTTACTCCGAAATCCCGGTGGAGGCTGATGCGCACGCTGGTATTGGCTCCGGTGCGGTACTGCTCGGCCAGACTTTTTTCCATGCTGACAAGATGGATCAGATGGAGGACCGTCTTCCAGTCCACCTCTTTTGTCCGTCCGATCATCCGGGAAGCTTCTTTTAAGGAGGCCTCCACCGCCGTCAGACTTTCGATCTTTTTTCTGACCAGATCCATCTGAAGCTCCAGAGAACGGCGGACGAAATCCTGATCCGAATCATTCATGGAAATCTCCTGGATCTCTTCCAGGGAAAAGCCCAGATATTTTAAGGTAAGAATCTTCTGAAGCTTTCCGAAATCCCCGTCTGTGTACAGCCGGTAACCGGACTCGCTGACATGGGAGGGTTTTAAGATTCCCTGCTTGTCATAGTAGCGGATGGTCCGCACGGACACTCCTGCCTTCCGGGCAAACTCGCCGGTAGTATAGATAACCCCCTCCATACCTTACGCCGTTTCCTGAAGCTGGCTGAGTTTCGCCGCCTGGTCCGCAGTAATCAGCGCATCCAGAAGTTCATTAATGTCCCCGTTCATAATG
>DVKS01000101.1 GCA_018715905.1 Candidatus Caccovicinus merdipullorum
CCCGGTTTAATTCATTGTCTTCTGCAACCAAAAACCGCCTCCCGCGAAAATCTCCCTGGGTCTGCTTTTCATCCGGCTCCCCTTCCCCATCCGATCCGGAAATTCCGGTCAAAAGGGCAATCAGTGAAGATTCAAACAGCGGTTTTGCAAGCACGCCGGCCGCGCCGGCCTCCCGGCTTTTTTCCTGTACCTCCGTGGTATCATAGGCAGACAGAAGAAAGGCCTGAGGTTTCTTTGAAAGAGCTGCCGAGCGGATCCGGCGTATGGTCTCGATTCCATCGATAAAGGGCATCTTCCAGTCAATAAGACAGATATCGTAAGGCTCTCCCCGATTCTGGGCCTGCTCTGCCCTGGCAGCCGCCTCGTAGCCGTTGTCCGTTACATCCGTCTGCACCTCCAGCTTTTCCAGAAGGAGTCTGGCATGCGCCAGTGCATCCACATCGTCATCAGCCAGAAGAGCCCGCAGGCCTTGGAAGCTTTTTGCTTCTTTCTGCACCTGCTCTGTCCTCTCCAGCGGAAGCGTAACCGTAAAAGTGCTTCCTTTTCCCAGCCGGCTGCTGACCGAAATCCGGCCTCCCATCATTTCCACAAACCGTTTGGAAATCGAAAGACCCAGTCCGGTTCCGCCGTAAGTCTGGCTGATGCCGGAATTCTCCTGCTCGAAGGCCTGGAAAATCTTATCAAAATTCTCCGGCGCAATGCCGCAGCCGGTGTCTGACACTTCAAATTTCAGCCACAGCTTCTCTCCCGGCTCTTTCATGTCGGTAACCCGCAGAAGGATCTTTCCGCCCCGGGGCGTAAATTTCAGCGCATTGGACAAAAGATTCATGAGAATCTGATTTAAGCGCAGGGAATCTCCCCGAAGGGTTTCATCGATATCCCCCACAAAAATTACCTCAAAATCAATCCCCTTATCCTGGGCCTGTCCATTAATCACCGTATTTAATGACTCCATAAAAGCGCGGAAATCAAAATTTGCCTGATTGATCTCCAGGCGGCCGCTTTCAATCTTTGACATATCCAGCACATCGTTGATCAGGCTGAGAAGATGTCTGGAGGAAAGGCTGATCTTTCGCAGGCAGTCAGCCACCTTGTTCTTATTATCCAGATTCTGCTGAGCGATCATCACCATGCCGATGATGCCGTTCATGGGAGTCCGGATCTCATGGGACATACGGGAAAGGAATTCGCTCTTTGCCCGGTTTGCCTGCTCCGCCTTTATTCTGGCATCTTCCAGATCTTTCTGGGTCCGGATCATCTGGGTTTCATCTGTGAGAACCGTAATAAACTGTTCCTGGTTTCCCGTATGGATCCGGTATGTCTGCAGGGCAAAAATCTTTTCCTCCGGAAGATTCGGATGGCGGTAATGGAAAATGCCGCTCCAGAAAGTCTCTCCATTGGTCTGGAACAGTTCACGAATGGCCTTTCGCTCAGATTCATCCATATAGTCAAACAGCATTTCCGGAGAAACATTCTGCGGATCCGGTTCAAATCCCAGAATCCGTCCGGCATTCTCCGAGATAAAATTTCTCTCCGGGTGATCCAGCTCATTGATCATAAAGATATTGTCAATGGTCCTGGAAAGAAGGTCAAAAAGCTGATTCTGATTCTGCAGCCGCACATTCTGCCAGTTCAGCATATACCGATAAATAAACCACACCGTCAGTACAAGCACAAAAATCAGGCAGGCTGCCCCGATAGACAGCCAGGTAGTCCTGTAAGCCTGCTGATAAAAATACTCAAACCGGGTGCCGGCAAAGTCCATGATATTTTCTATACAATGGTCGAATTCATCATAAACCGGATCCAGATACCGGGCGCTGTAAGCTGTAATCTCCTCTTCACTGCGATCTTCTTCTGCCGCATAATTAAAGAATCTCTCCTGTTCCCTGTGCATCTCATTCAGCAGGTTCCGCAGCTGGTCTGTGTCTTCCTTCCCGCCCTGGTAGCTTTTCTCAATCACTGCAAGCCGCATATCTGCATCATCATAAAACACGCTGATCTGCTCCCGCAGTTCAGTCACTACCTCCGGCGTATTGATATGCTTCAGCTGCTCAATGCTGATGCGGACATTATCCATATCATTCTGCAGCTCTCTTCCTGATGCCAGCACGCGGAAAGGATGCTCCCGAATACTGGTAAGCCGGGACATCAGATTCAGTATCCCAACAATAATCGTCGCCAGAAAGCAAAACAGCAGAATAATCAGCACAGCACCGGATACAGCAGAAATCTTCTGGTTCCGGGCCAGCTGCTTTTTTTCTCGTTTCATGTGTCCCGCCTCCTCCCCAGCCCTTTTCTTTCATCTTTTGCTTATTATTTACCGTTATATTGTAACTGTTCAGGACGGCGTATCATCTTGCCCGGCCAAAGGCCGGTCAAGATGCATCAGAGGTTCATCCGATGGGACAGCAGGTGCAAAATCATGCTTATAAGCGAGCTTAACGCCTGTTTTTGCACCTGCCGTCCCGCCGTCCTGAACTGTTACTTTTAAATAAGAAATACCAGCTCTCTTTCCGTGGAAAATTCTTCTGCATAACAAAATCCCAGTCCCTTAAAATCACGGAGTTTTTCCAGGTCTGTAATCTGCCCCTCCGCCATAAAGCGGACCATCTCCCCTCTGGCCATCTTGGCCAAAGTCGCCTTCTGGCGGATCTTTTTCCCCTGGAGTTCACCAAACACACAGGAAACAAACCGGTCATCCGGTGTAAGGTATGGCTCCACAGCCAGAGAATATTCTCTGGAAGCCAGATTGAGGATCGTCCGGTTTTCATTCTCCTTCATCAGCTCTTCGTACAGTTTCCTGCCCCAGAAACCATATAGATATTTTTTGTTTTCTGCAGAAGATCCTCCGGCGCCTGCTGGCGTTTCTTTGGCGTCCGGCGAAAGTTTCGCCTGCATCTCCAGACGGTAAGGCGTTACCCCGTCAAAGGGTCGGAGAATTCCGTAAAATCCGGACAGAATCCGCAGATGCTGGTCCAGATAGGAAAGGGCCTCCCAAGTAAATACCCCCGGCGCCATGTGCTGGTACTGAAGTCCTTCATAAGACAATACCGCCGGAGTCAGATTCCCTTCCAGATCCATCTCCTGAAAACGCCGGTAATTCAGCCGGGCCAGCTTTTCATTGCAGCCCCAGAGATCCTTCGCCTCCTCAAAGGTCATCTCCTGTACAGACCTGCAGAGAATCCGTGTCTGCTCCAGAAAAACAGGAAGCGCCGTCACAGCCAGAGAGTCCGTATCCACATTCATCTTTTTGGCCGGTGATATGATGATTTTCATGGGGTTTCTCCTGTCTTTCTATAAGATTTCCAGCATCTGGGCAGGATTCTGGGCCGCCTTCACCTTGTCCATGGCCCGGACAATGATGCCATCTTCATCAATCAGGTATGTGGTGCGGACCACTCCCATGGATTTTTTGCCGTAGAGGGTTTTCTCCTTCCACACATCATAGGCCTGTATCGCCTGAAGTTCCGGGTCCGAAAGAAGTGTAAACGGCAGGCTGTATTTTTCCTCAAACCGTTTGTGGGAGGCCACACTGTCCTTGCTGATTCCCACAACCACAGCCCCCTTTTCCGTAAACTGCGGATACAGTTCACCGAACCCGCAAGCCTGCTTCGTGCAGCCGGGCGTATTATCCTTGGGATAAAAGTACAGGATCACTTTCTTTCCGCGATATTCTTCCAGTGTATGCATCTGACCGTTCTGATCCGGCAGGGAAAAAGACGGCGCAGCAGTTCCGATTTCCAGCATAATAAATCCTCCAAATTCAAAATAAATAAGCACTTCTGATACAATTGCTACCTGTGACGATTCTAGCACAAAAAACCCCCTCAGGGAAGTCCTGAAGGGGGTGATTCTTATTCTTTCCTGTCAGCTGTTTAACAGCCCCTGGAATTCATTAAATTTTGTTTCTTCCGTCTTATGCATCCGGACGGTAAGGGAACCATCTTTTCCAAAAAACATCTTCCAGTGAACCGAAGCCACCGATTCATCGGTCAGCCAGGTACGGATGTACAGGGTGTCCTCACTGAGCCAGGCCGCAGAAGTAACGCATCTCTGGCCGTATTCCGGGAAAACACACTCCCTGAGCTTGCCCATGCCGAAGGGGATCTGGTGACTTCCCCGCTCATTTTCATATTCCAGATACCCCTCCTCCGATGTGGAAAACACAACTTTTATCCGATTAAAGCCAGCCAAATTGCGCCGAAGGAAGAAATCTTTCCCATTTACTATCTCCTGTACCGGAGTCTCTATGGTTTTCGCAAGACAGGGCAGAGTCAGTTCCTCTGCCAGCCGCTCCAAAACCTCCTGACTCTCCTTATCTTCCGGAAGCGGCTGATCCGAAAGCTTTTCAAAAAGCTCTGTTATAATGTTATTCAGGATTATATCGCTTCCATTGGGAATCCCCTGGGTATCCGCATTAAAGGCAATAACCATATCCTGCTGCGGAAAACATAACAGATTCTGACTCCCCATTCCCAGCATGGCAAACCCCTGGAAAGGAAGCATCCAGAACTGATAACCGTACCCCTGGGCCGTATCAAGGCCGGCTGCCGCAGGCGTCCGGAAGGACAGCGCCTTTTTTAAGTAATCCCCGGGATATACCTGTCTGCCCTCTTTCTTTCCGTAATCGTCAGGGTGTTTCCCATCATTTAACAGCATAAGTCCCACCCGCAGCATATCCACAGGCTTTGCCATCAGACCGGTTCCTCCCATGGAAACACCGAAGGGATCCGGCAGCACATAGCTTTCTTCCGAAAATCCGATCTGGCGGAGTACTTTATCTTTTAA
>DVKS01000102.1 GCA_018715905.1 Candidatus Caccovicinus merdipullorum
CACCCAGATCGCCCAGGTCCCACACGAAAGTATAGGCGGCCAGTCCTCCCATAAAGAGCATTGCCAGAGCCAGAAGTTTGTAAAGGGTCTGGGCCGTCCAGTTATCTCCGAACAGATAAGCCACATTCGGCCTTGCATAAAACAGAATCCCGATAAAGGTGGAGAAACTGAAAAGCCAGAGGATCACGGCGATAAAAACGGTGCCGAAGCTTCCCATGTGGTAATTCATGGAGGCCTGCAGAAGATCCATGCCTTCCAGACCGCTTACCAGTTCCTGAGGTGTGAGAAGCATGATCATGGCGGTGCAGCTGCAGATCACCAATGTGTCGATAAATACGCCCAGAGCCTGAAGCAGTCCGGCCTTGACCGGATGGCTGACGTCTGCGGCAGCTGCCGCACAGGGAGCGGATCCGGATCCGGCTTCATTGGAAAAAAGTCCGCGTTTGGCGCCGTTCATGATTACTGCTCCGATGCCGCCACCCACGGCCTGCCGCAGACCGAAGGCTTCTGTGAATATCCTCTGGAAGACGCCAGGCAGCTGGCCTGCATTCCGGATGATGATATACAAGGTAATCAGAAAATAAAATCCTGCCATGAAAGGAACGATAACATCCAGTACCTTTACGGTAGCATTTTTCCGCAGCACGATTACAGCCGCAAGGATGACTAATAATACGGTACTCCAGATCGGCGGAATGTGAAATGCGTTCTGAAAGGCGGAGGAAACAGAATTTCCGATGACCTGGCTGACGCCGCACCAGCAGATCAGGCCAGATAACGCAAAGAGGACAGCAGGCAGCACATGTTTTTGGGTGCTGCCTTTTTTCTTGTAATGGTGGTGAAGATAGTAGGCCGGGCCTCCTCGGTATCCGCCGTATAAAGGATCCTTTTCCTTGTAAAGCTGTGCCAGCACCGCTTCGATAAACGCAGTGGAAGAACCTAAAATGGCAATGAGCCACATCCAGAATACGGCGCCTGCGCCGCCGGCGGAGATAGCGGCTACAACACCCACCAGATTGCCCATGCCTACCCGGGTAGCGGTGGAGACGATCAGGGCCTGAATACCGGAAAGGGAGCCGGTCTGTCCTGAATTCCGTTTTTCCGCCGTTACCCGGAGCATTTCCGGGAAAAGACGAAAGGGAAGAAAACGGGTCTTAAAGGTGAAATAAATTCCGGAGGGAATCAGGATCATTACCAGGATGGATAATCCCAACGTACTTCCGCCTGGAAGAGGGACAACGACAAGATCCCCCCACAAAAGCTGATACATTTGCTCGATAAATGCAATAATGGCATTGGAGATTTGAGACATTTCAGAAATCCTTTCTTCTGCATATTGTACTTGTATTTTTCCACATGTCAGTATATAGTAAAAGCAGAAAACTGTAAAATTGATAAAAGTAATCACATAAATCGAAAATATCGATGAAGAATATATGGATGTTAAAAATTTAAATACGTTTATCTATGTGGCAGAACTGGGAAGCTTTACCAGAGCTGCGGAGCGGCTGAATTTTTCCCAATCCACCGTATCCTTTCAGATCCGGCAGCTGGAGACGGAACTGGGATTTCCCCTGTTTGAGCGGATTAACCACACGGTGGTTTTGACGCAGAAAGGACGAGAAGTGCTTTTGTATGCACATCAGATCCGGAAGCTGACAGAAGAAATGAAGGAAAATGTGCGGGAGGATAAGCAACCTGCAGGGCATGTGCGCCTGGCTATGGCAGATTCTTTGCAGGATTCTCTTCTGCGGAATGGATTCCGGGATTTTCGGAAACGATATCCGCAAATTACCCTTGAGGTTGTTGCAGCCGGAACAGAAGAAATGTTTCGGCTGCTGAACCACAATGAGGCAGACGTCATACTGACGCTGGACAGCCATATCTACAATGCGGATTATGTGATTGTTCGTGAGGAGAAAGCAGAGGTGCATTTTGTGGCATCCAAAATGAATCCCCTGTGCCGGGAAAAGGAAGTTTCCTTAACACAGCTGTGCCGCCAGGATTTTATTCTTACAGAAAAGGGGATGAGCTATCGCAGGATTATGGATGAGCGTCTGGCAGAATTATCCATGGAAATTTTTCCAGTATTGGAAACGGGAAGTACGGCGCGGATCCTGGATCTGGTGGAGCAGGGAGCAGGGGTTTCTTTCCTGCCCGATTACGTAACGGAAGCCAAGGTGAAAGCAGGAGAACTTTGCCGGCTTTATGTGGAGGGGTTTCAGATCCATGTATGGAAACAGCTTCTCTATCATCGGCGCAAATGGATCTCCGAGCCGCTGAAGGCGGTTCTGGATTACTGTATCTGCCGCGAATTTTCACAGTAGAGATGGCGGCGGTTTTCTGTTTGAATCGGATGTTATGAAATTTACAATGATAATGCGAGAGGTGAGGAATATGCTGAAAATAAGAAATGAGACAGAGGCAGATTATCAAATCGTTGAGGAGATTATCAGAAAAGCTTTTTACAATGTATACAGACCTGGCTGTACGGAACACTATCTGGCTCATGTTATGCGCGGACATGAGGATTTTATTCCCGAACTGGATTTCGTGGCTGAACTGGACGGCAGAGTCATTGGAAATATCATGTATACAAAAGCCTGGCTCAGGGATCAGAAGGGGAATAAAAAAGAGATTCTTACCTTCGGCCCCATAAGTATTCTGCCGGAATACCAGAGAATGGGTTATGGAAAAATGCTGATCGAGCATTCCTTTGAGCAGGCGTTGAAGATGGGATATGACACGGTTGTGATATTTGGAAGTCCTGCGAATTATGTAGGACGCGGCTTTAAGTCCTGCAAAAAGTACAATGTCTGCATGGAAAATGATAAATTTCCCACGGCAATGTTAGTGAAGGAACTGAAAGAAGGTGCATTAGACGGCAGGAAATGGTTTTATCGCGAAAGTGCCGCTATGGATATCAGTGAAGAAGAGGCTCTGCGATTTGATGAGGGGTTTGAGAGGATTAAAAAGTGTTATCGGCCCAGTCAGGATGAATTTTATATCATGAGCCATTCTTTTGTGGAATAAAGGAAGCCTGCGCCGAAAATCCACGCCGAAAATCCACACTTGACAACCAGGCAGCCTGATGATAGAATAGTTAAGCTGATAACAGCAGGCTGCTCCTTTGGGGCAAACCAGTAAGGGCTTGTACTGGTTTCGACGGGGACCATGCAGCTGGTGAAGCTATCCCCATGCGATGGGTTAAATGGCAAACCTAAATATAAACGCTGAAGATAATTTAGCAATCGCTGCCTAATGGCAGCTGTCAGGCTTAGCGCACCTGCACGCTGAGATTCTGGCATCGACTATGCAGGAAACGACGGGCAGTAAGCTTTGCCTGCCTGGGCGTATAATGAAGCTACTGAAACCGTAAGGATGTTTGTTTCCGTGCGGCGGAGGGAATGAAAAAGAACAAACTATGATAGTAGAAGAACAGGGAATTGGTTTTCGGACAGGGGTTCGACTCCCCTCAGGTCCATCGAAAAGTCTGGCAATGACCAGGCTTTTTCTTTTTGCAGTTTCTATTGTTCTGATTTACAAAATATCGCCGGGGCTGGTATAATTACATTGGAATTTGTACAAGATACATCAGTATACGAATGACATTGCTGCATTGTGAGGAACAATATGGATGAAAAAATAATCAAAAGACAATTAAAACGGATTACCATCGGTTCAGCGGCGGTGGTTGTGCTGCTGCTGGTATGCGGAGCTGTTTTCTGGAACTATTTTATGCGCTCTTTAACGCAGTCTGCTGTGGAACAGATGAAGGCAGAGACCGCAGAAACAAAAGGGCGGATTGAGAAGCAGATGACCATGGATTTTCAGGTATTGCAGACGCTGGCCGCATTTATCGGCTGTCGCAATGCAATGGAAGAAGAAGATTTTCCCGCGGCGCTTGCAAAAGCGAATAAATACAATGCGTTTAACACCATGTCTTACTTTCCGTTAGAGGGAAATGGGATTTTGTCTATGACGGGACAGGAAGTGGAAGAAAATGTGCCCATAGAGCGGCTGAATGCCAATGCGCGGGATGTGATTTATCGGTCCTTTCAGGGGGAAGAGGCGGTTTCGCGGCTGTTTGACAGTATGGCATCATCGGAAAAGGTTTTTGTCTACAGTGTACCCGTTTATGTGGACGGACAGATTGTTGGGGCGTTATCAGCCAGTGATCATATTGATATTTTTTCGGAAATCCTTGCAGGAGATGCTGTTCTGGGAGGCAGCGGATATATCCATTTGCTTGGAGCAGAGGGGAAATTTCTCATTCGGTCCAGTCAGGCTGTGGTGAAGGAAAAAGCAGAGTCCATATTTGACGGACCGTACATTCAGGAGGAGGAGAAAGAAAAAGTCCGGCTGGCTATGGAGCGGCAGGAAGCGATGCAGACTTCATTTCAATATGAAGGCAGGGAATATTTAAGCTACCTGGAGCCGGTTGGGGTGAATGAATGGTACATTTTCTGTGTAAATACCAGGCAGTGGGCAAATGGTTCGGTTTATCGCATGATGAATGTGGTCGGCCTTCTGGTCATGAGCCTTCTGGCTCTTGCCGTGGTGTTTTTTGCCTGCGGATATCGCCTGGTGCGAAAAAATAATAAGGAACTTTTATATCTGGCTTATTTCGATCCGGTGACAGGAGCAAACAATTTTCCTGCATTTACAAAACAGCTGGAAAACAGCAGCCAGCAGCCGGGGGAGTACTATATTGCAGCTGTAAATATCCATCAGTTTAAATTTGTTAATGAATTGTTCGGAAAAGAACAGGGAGACCGGCTTCTGGTTTTTGTGAAAAAAGTGCTGGAATCCGGATTAAAAGAAAATGAGTTTTTCTGTCGGGAAACAGGTGATCTCTTTTACGTTTATTTAAACGAATCGGATAAAGACCTTGTGCGCAGACGTCTGGAAGGCATCATGGAGCGGGTCAGTACGGTATCGTTCCAGGATGGACATAATTATCGCGTCCTTCTTTACTGTGGGGCGGTAGCCGGCGGTGATGGGAATATGATGACGCATGTCTTGTTTGCTTTGGCAAAAGCAAAGGAAATCCAGCGTAATACGGTATGGTTTTATGATGAAGAGCTCCATAAAAAGGAAGAACAGGCTAATTACATCGAAACGCATATGCACCAGGCTTTGCAGGATGGTGAATTTAAACTGTTTTTGCAGCCGAAAGTGGATCTTCATACCGGTATGGTAGGGGGCGCCGAGGCGCTGGTCCGTTGGATTACCGGGACCGGCCAGTATTTATTTCCCGGGGATTTTATTCCGTTGTTTGAAGAGAATGCTTTTTGTACCAAACTGGATATGTATATGGTAGAGTGTGTGTGCCGTCAGATCCGGCAGTGGATGGACGAGGAAATCCGGCCGATTCCTATTTCGGTCAATCAATCGAAACTTTTATTTTATGAAACCGATTATATTCCAAAGCTTTGCAGTCTTGTGGAAAAATATCAGATTCCTGCGGAGCTGATTACCCTGGAAATACTGGAGGGGCTGGCTGTTAATAATATGGACGAAATGAACCGGAAGATTGCCATGCTGCAGGAGAAAGGATTCCGGGTATCTATGGATGATTTCGGGAGCGGATATTCTTCTTTGAATACGCTGTGTAATCTGCGGATTAATGAGCTGAAGCTTGACCGGGGATTTTTGATGCAGACAACGGAGGAAGAAAATGAAAAACTTCGAATGATTATGGAACATATCGTTCAGCTGTCAAAAAGCCTCCATATTTCTACCGTTGTGGAAGGCGTAGAGACAAAAGAAAATGAGAAATTGATTCAGAGTCTGGGATGTGATTATGGACAGGGCTATTTTTACAGCAAGCCCATCGATGCAGCTGAGTTCAGCGAGAAGTATATGAAGAAAAGAATAATGTAAGCGGAAAAGCAGCGGCGTTTCAGAAATGGAAGCCGCTGCTTTCGGTTAGACCGGAAACGGGGATTCTATCTTCCCATGGGAGGTCTGCCATGCCCTGGCGGCATAGGGGGCCTGCCATGATCCGGCGGCATAGGAGGTCTGCCAGGTCCCGGCGGCATGGGAGGTCTGCCAGGTCCTGGCGGCATGGGAGGTCTGCCAGATCCCGGCGGCATGGGAGGTCTGCCAGGTCCTGGCGGCATGGGAGGTCTGC
>DVKS01000103.1 GCA_018715905.1 Candidatus Caccovicinus merdipullorum
TCATTCATCATGTTTGCCAGATCCGCTCCTACTGCACCGGAAGTAGCCAGGGCAATCTCCTCGAAATCAACGGTTTCATCCAGAAGCACATCTTTGGAATGTACTTTTAATATGTTCACTCTTCCCTTTAAGTCCGGCTTGTCCACAATTACCCGCCGGTCAAAACGGCCGGGACGAAGAAGTGCCGGATCCAGAATCTCCGGACGGTTGGTGGCGCCCAGAACCATGATTCCCTTGGAAGAATCAAATCCATCCATCTCGGAAAGCAGCTGGTTCAGGGTCTGCTCTCTCTCGTCATTTCCGCCGCCGAATCGGGAATCACGGCTCTTTCCGATGGCATCGATCTCATCGATAAAGATAATGCATGGAGCCGATTCCTGGGCCTGCTTAAACAGGTCTCGGACACGGGAAGCACCAACGCCTACAAACATCTCCACAAAGTCCGAACCGGACAGAGAATAAAAGGGCACATGAGCCTCGCCGGCCACTGCCTTGGCAAGGAGGGTCTTACCGGTTCCGGGAGGCCCTACTAACAGTGCGCCCTTTGGAAGCTTTGCACCGATCTGGGTGTACTTGGCCGGATTGTGAAGGAAATCCACAATCTCCGTGAGGGATTCCTTAGCCTCATCCTCACCGGCCACATCCTGGAAGGTAATGCCTGTCTCCTTTTGGACGTAGACCTTGGCATTGCTCTTTCCTACGCCCATGATTCCGCCGCCGCCCATTCGTTTCATCATAAAACTCATCAGCACCAGAACGAAAACAAAAGGAAGGACAAAGCTTAGTACATTCCACAGCATCTGCTGGGCATCCTGATCCGCCTGTCTGAAATCCACCCCGGCTTCATTGAGCCGGTCCACCAGGGTATAATCTCCGGAAACCCGCAGAGTATAATAATAAGTAACCATGGGATTGGCCATCTTTACGTCCATGGTGGGCTCGATCTCGATCCGGGAACCATCGATCACTACGCTTTCGACCTTTCCCTGATCCACCATCTCTAAGAATTCGCTGTACGTATATTCCACGGTGGAATTCCTGGTCAGCGCATCCCGCATAAAAGTGATAACCATAAATGTGATCAGCGCGGCCACTGCCCATACTAAAAGCGTCTGACCGCCTTTCTGCATCTTGTTATTGTCTTGCGTATTGTTATTGTCCATAGATATTCTGCTCCTCCATCTGAATCGCTTTCAATCCCCCCGACAATGTTTGCCAACTGCAGACCTGGAAATGATTGACGCCATTCTATACCATTATAGTGTCAGTCTCCCCATAAATCAAGAAAAACACGGTGGAAAAAAGTTAAAATTTTTCTAAAATAATATAGATTTCTGCCGGCGAACAGTGTATAATGTTCTAGTTATTTTTTTGTTAACTTTTTATAATCCCCAACCATTTTATAAAAAGGAGGTACCCGTTCTATGCCAGTAAAGTATGTTTTTGTAACCGGAGGCGTGGTTTCCGGTCTTGGAAAAGGCAT
Organism: Candidatus Caccovicinus merdipullorum; assembly: GCA_018715905.1. Lineage (GTDB taxonomy): Bacteria > Bacillota > Clostridia > Lachnospirales > Lachnospiraceae > Caccovicinus > Caccovicinus merdipullorum. The sequence continues at coordinate 1,484 of DVKS01000103.1, forward strand.
CACGGCCGCATCCCTTGGCCGCCTTTTAAAGGCCAGAGGCTACAAGGTCACCATGCAGAAATTCGATCCCTACATCAACATCGATCCCGGAACCATGAACCCCATTCAGCATGGTGAAGTGTTCGTAACTGATGACGGCGTGGAGACCGATCTTGATCTGGGCCACTACGAGCGTTTTATCGATGAGAGCCTGAACAAGAATTCCAATGTGACCACCGGAAAGATCTACTGGAGTGTGCTTCAGAAAGAACGCCGCGGCGACTACGGCGGCGGCACCGTTCAGGTAATTCCCCACATTACCAATGAAATCAAGAGCCGCTTCCACCGGAATTACACCACCGAGGAAACTGAAATCGCCATTATCGAAGTCGGCGGCACGGTAGGCGATATCGAAAGCCAGCCTTTCCTGGAGGCTATCCGGCAGTTCCAGCATGAAGTAGGCCGCGAAAACGCCATTCTGATCCACGTAACCCTGATCCCCTATCTGAAAGCTTCCGGTGAATTAAAGACCAAGCCCACCCAGGCCAGTGTAAAAGACCTGCAGGGGATGGGAATCCAGCCGGATATCATTGTCTGCCGTTCCGAGCAGCCCTTAGACGAACATATCAAGGGCAAAATCTCCCTTTTCTGCAACGTTCCCCAGGACCATGTGCTGCAGAATCTGGATGTGGACGTGCTGTATGAAGCCCCTCTGGCCATGGAAAAAGAACACCTTGCCCAGGTTGCCTGCCAGTGTCTTAAACTGGAGTGCCCAAAGCCAGACCTTTCCGACTGGGAAGAGATGATCGATGCCTGGAAGCATCCGCTCCATCAGGTATCCATTGCTCTGGTAGGAAAATACACTGCGCTCCATGATGCCTACATCTCCGTAGTTGAGGCCTTAAAGCACGGCGGTGTAGCCAACCGCACTCTGGTAAATATCCGCTGGGTAGATTCCGAGCTTCTGAATCAGGACAATGCCGCAGAGACCCTTGCCGGCGTCTCCGGAATCCTGGTGCCGGGCGGCTTCGGCGACCGCGGAATCGAAGGCATGATCGTCGCCATTCAGTATGCCCGCGAAAACAGAATCCCCTTCCTGGGCCTCTGCCTGGGCATGCAGCTTTCCATCGTGGAATTTGCACGCCATGTACTGAATTTCAGCGACGCCCACAGTGTAGAGTTAAATCCCGCTACCACCCATCCGGTAATTAATCTGATGCCGGATCAGGAAGGAATTGAAGACATCGGCGGAACGCTTCGTCTTGGCTCTTACCCCTGCGTACTGGATCCGGATTCCAAAGCCTGCCGTCTTTACGGCTCCACCCAGATCACGGAACGGCACCGTCACCGCTACGAAGTAAACAACGATTTCCGAAAAGCACTGACCGAACACGGCATGATGCTCTCCGGACTGTCCCCCGATGGACGGATCGTGGAAATGATCGAGATCCCGGATCATCCCTGGTTTTTAGCTACCCAGGCACATCCGGAATTCAAATCCCGCCCCAACCGTCCCCATCCGTTATTCCGCGGATTTATCGAAGCCGCTCTGAAGAATTCGGAAGGTTATGACGAGTCAAATTCATAACTGCAGATATGCATAAAAATAATCACCTGGCTCCATACTACAGTTCAGGAAATTCCTTTCGGGAACTTTCTGATACTGATAGGAAGCCAGGTGATTTTTATGAAAAAGAAAGAAAATATCCCCATGGATGACTGGGGACTCCACGGCGAATTCCGCGGGCTGGATATGCCTGTCTGCTCTGCCGGAGACTGTACCGGCCTGATCCCCTCTCTGCCAAGAGACGAAGAAGAAATCCTCTCCTATGAAGAGCTGTACCCCTATCTTCCCCAGGCAGCAAACAGCACCGCTGATGGAAATGAGAAAACAGATTCCGTGCAGTAACCGGCCGGCATACGCCGGCAGCATATTTTTCAAAAAAACGAGTACAGCCTTTTATTCCGGCCCGTACCCGTTTTTCTTTCTCAATCTCTTTCTGCATACAGAATACTTTACTGGTCTTTGGTACAGAATACCGCCTGTGACAGTAACTGGGGATGCTCCTTTAAATAAGTCAGCCCCACTTCCTTGTCCCGGGAAATCTGCTCCTTTAACTCTTCCAGACCAGACATCTTCCTCTCCGGGCGCACGAAATGGAGAAGTCCCACCTCGATCTCCCTGCCATACAGATCGCCTTCGTAATCAAAAACGAAGGTCTCCACTCCCACCGGGGCGGTCCCATCCTTTGAAGGAATCGTGGGCTTTTTTCCGATGTTTGTAATGCCGCCGTAAAAACGGCCGTCAATCAGCACACGAGAAACGTACACACCGTAAGGCGGAAGATGTTTTTCCGGAGGCGGAAGGAGATTTGCCGTGGGATATCCCAGGATTGGCTGACCGATATGGTTTCCATGAACTACCTGGCCATGAATGTAATAAGGCTCTCCCAACAGTTCATTTGCCTTCTCGATCTGCCCCATATCCAGTTCTTCCCGCACGTAAGTGCTGCTTATCACCCGATCCTCATCCCTCTCTTTTTCGATCACCACCAGATGATAGCCATATCGGGGAGCCAGCTTTTCCAAAAGAGCCGCATCCCCTGAGCGGCGGTACCCAAATCCGCAGTCCGTTCCTACTACAATCGCTTTTGCATTCATCTGTTTCACCAGAATATCCCGGACAAAATCCTCAGCGGGGATCTGGGAAGTCTCTTTCGTAAACGGATATTCTACAAGATAATCCATGCCCATCTTCCGGAGATTATTTTTTCTCTCCAGATTCGTGGTGATCACAGTATGTCTCTTTCCCTGCACCAGATCTGCAGGCGCTGTGCTGAAAGTAAAGACAGCCGCCTTATAGCCGTATTTTCTTCTGATATCCAGCATGGTCCGCAGAAGTTTCTGATGTCCCCGGTGCCTTCCGTCAAATTTTCCTATGGTGACCACTGTAGGCTCCGTTATCTGAAATTCTCTCTCTTTTTCAATATAAATCATGATTCCGTCACCCCTGGAAACATCTTTTTCGGCTTCCACCAGTTCTTCTTTTCCTCAAACTCGTAAACCCCCAGAAATCCGCCGTCTTTTGTGTAAACACGGACCAATTCCCCATGGGGAAGTTCTTCCGGTCCGGCCTCGCGCTCTCCTCCTTCTCCTTCAGGAAGAAGGATCCGCGAAAAATCTTCCGATTTCACCGGATTCCCGTTCCGCACCAGATGGTCTGACGCTTCGCCGGCAAAGGCTTTCGGTCCGTCAAACATTGCTTCCACCGGAAGAATAATCTCACAAAGCCTTCCCTCATCACGGATTTTTTCAATCTGAGAAAGGGTAAAGCTTTCCTTTACCAGAAAGCGCTCTACCCGGATCCGCTTCAGATGCTCCATGCAGCCTCCGCATCCCAGCATCCTTCCCAGATCATAACAGAGAGTCCGGATATACGTTCCTTTGGAACAGGTTACTGTAATTCCGGCACGGGGAAGATCCACCCAGTCAACCGAAATCTCCAGGATCCGTACTTTACGCGGCTGACGCTCTACTTCCTTGCCCTGTCTGGCCAGATCGTAAAGCTTCTTTCCATCCACCTTAAGAGCCGAATACATGGGCGGCATCTGCATGTAATCTCCCTGGAAAGAAGCAGCAGCCTGACGAATCTCTTCCTCATTGACAGTCACCGGGTACTCTGCCGTCACCATTCCTGTGGTATCCTGGGTATCTGTCTCCCTGCCCAGAAGAAGGACTGCCTGATACGTCTTATCCTTCTCCGTCAGCAGATCGCAAAGGCGGGTGGCCTGTCCCAGGCAGACAGGAAGCACACCTTCTGCCGCCGGATCCAGCGTTCCGGTATGACCGATCTTTTTCTGTTTTAAGATCCCGCGAAGCCTGGCCACCACATCGTGCGATGTATAGCCTGGTTCTTTGTATACATTGATCACTCCATGGTACATGCTCAGCCCTCTTTTTCCTCTTCCTTTGCCTCCAGTTCAAGGATCTGCTTTTCGATATGGCCGGAAAGGTTATTTACCACATCGTAAATACTGCCGGACATGGTGCACCCGGCTGCCTTTACATGGCCGCCGCCGCCGAAATATCCCGCAATTTTCGCCACATCCAATGCTGTGTTGGACCGCATGCTTACCTTGAAGATCTGCGGTTCCACCTCGTACAGGAAAAGGGCACAGTGGATTCCCTCAGTAACCCGCAGCTGCTCCACGATCCCATCCAGATCCTTGCTGGTAACACCGTAAAAATCCATATCCTTAAGGCGCACCACACTGAAAATGCACTTTCCGTGGAGAAACGTGATGCTCTCCAGAAGAGCCCGTCCCAGAATCTGGTTCTGGACGTAGGTCTTGCGGAAAAAGCTGTCATCAATGATGCTGGAAAAGTCGATTCCCTTATCCATCAGCTTTCCTGCAATGTTCATGGTCTTGGACGAAGTGCAGGAATAACGGAACACGCCGGTATCATGGACGATTCCCGTATACAGGCAGGCAGCCGTTTCTTTTGTAATCTTCGCTTCATCCATCAGGCCAAACAGCACTTCACAGGTAGAACTTGCATTTGGTTCTACAACATTTTCTGCACAATAATTCCGATTTGTAATATGATGGTCAATGCAAAGCGTATCTTTTGCCAGCTGGAATGCCGCAGCACCGGCTCCCAGGCGCTCCTTATCGCTGCAGTCCAGGCAGATACAAAGGTCATAAGACGTATCCTGAGGAAAAATCGTCTGAATCTGATCAAACCCTTTCATATAACCGAATTTTCCGGCAGGGGCCTCCAGGCACACCGTTGCTTTTGTCTGGGGATACGCGTTCTCCAGGTAATTCAGAAGCCCGAGGCAGGAACCAACGCAGTCTCCATCCGGCCGCACATGACCTAAGATCAGTACGGTTCCGGTCCCTTCCAGCTTCTTATCCAGTATTGTCATGAATGCCACTCCCTTTCATTCAACCAAAGCAGTACAGACCGTATCTGAACTGCCGAATTCAATCCTTTAGATCTTTGGTAACCTCATCAATCAAATGCGACATATGCACCCCATGCTCAATGGACTGATCCAAAATAAAGGAAATCTCCGGCGTATTGCGAAGGTTCACTCTTCTGGCCAGCTCTCTGCGGATATACCCTTCTCCGCTCTTTAACCCGGTAATGGTATTCTTTGCTTCTTCCTCATTTCCCAGTACGCTGATATAGGCCTTGCAGTACTTTAAGTCCGGCGTAACCTGCACAGCTACTACAGAAGTCATAGGGTGAATCCGCGGGTCCTTGATCTCCCGGCGGATGATCTCGCTTAACTCACGCTGCACTTCCATGTTAATGCGCGTGTTCTTTATACTGTTCTTTCTCATATACTCTCTTTCCTGAAATCCGGCAGCATGCATTCTCTGCGTGCCTGCCGGATTCTTTTAAGCAGACTCTGGGACCTGCCGGAAGGCGCCTTATCTGGGCACCTCCACCATGGCATAGGCCTCAATCATGTCATCTTCCTTAATGTCATTGAATTTATCAAATACAAGACCGCACTCATATCCGGCCTTTACTTCCTTTACATCATCCTTAAACCGCTTTAAGGATGCCAGCGCGCCGTCGAAGATCTGCTGGCCGTCGCGGGTAATTCTGGCGCTGCAGCCTCTGGTAAACTGGCCGTCCAGCACATAAGCGCCGGCAATGGTGCCCACGCCGGAAGCCTTGAAGGTCTGGCGCACAACTGCGTGGCCGATGATCTTTTCCTCGAAAACCGGATCCAGCATGCCCTTCATGGCTGCCTCAACGTCTTCGATGGCCTGGTAAATTACCTTATACAGACGGATATCTACCTTCTCCCGCTCTGCCACAGACTTGGCTGTAGCATCAGGACGTACATTAAAGCCAATGATGATGGCATTGGAAGCGGAAGCCAGGTTTACATCAGACTCATTTACCGCACCTACGCCGCCGTGAATCACCTTTACCATAACCTCTTCATTGGACAGCTTCATAAGGCTCTGCTTTACTGCCTCCACGGAGCCCTGCACATCTGCCTTTACGATAATGGGCAGTTCCTTCACGCTGCCGGCCTTGATCTGGCTGAACAGCGCATCCAGGGAAAGCTTCGTCTTGGTATCATCGATCAGACGGTTCTTCTCCTCGGAAATGAAGGTCTCGGCAAATGCTCTGGCCTCTTTCTCATTGTCCATCTCCACGAAGATCTCGCCTGCGTTGGGAACGTCATTTAATCCAAGGATCTCCACAGGAGTAGAAGGTCCTGCCTCCTTCACCCGGCGTCCCTTGTCGTCCATCATGGCGCGGACCTTGCCGAAGCAGGCACCTACTGCCACGTTCTGTCCTACCTTAAGGGTTCCCTTCTGTACCAGAACAGTGGCTACCGGGCCCTTGCCCTTGTCAAGCTCGGCCTCGATAACGATACCTCTGGCCTTCCGGTTGGGGTTCGCCTTTAATTCCTTTACCTCTGCAGTCAGAAGGATCATCTCCAGAAGGTCCTTGATGCCCTCATGGGTATGTGCGGAAACCGGCACGAAGATGGTGCTGCCGCCCCAGTCCTCGGGAACCAGCTCATACTCGCTCATCTCCTGCTTTACCCGGTCCACATTGGCGCTGGGCTTATCGATCTTGTTAACCGCTACGATGATCTCAACACCGGCGGCCTTTGCATGGTTAATGGCCTCCACCGTCTGGGGCATTACACCGTCATCGGCAGCAACAACCAGGATTGCAATATCCGTAGCCTGGGCGCCGCGCATACGCATGGCGGTAAACGCCTCATGGCCCGGCGTATCTAAGAAGGTGATCTTCTGGCCGTTGATCTCCACTACGTAAGCACCGATGTGCTGGGTGATTCCGCCGGCTTCCTTTGCGGTTACGTTGGTCTTGCGGATCGCATCCAGAAGGGAAGTCTTGCCGTGGTCAACATGGCCCATTACGCAGACAACCGGCGGTCTGGTAACCATATTTGCCTCGTTCTCTTCATCCTCTTTCAGAAGCTCGGCGATCACATCGATCTTCTCCTCCTTCTCGCAGAGAATGTCGAACTCCATGGCGATCTCTTCTGCCTGATCGTAATCCACTTCCTGGTTTACCGTCACCATCTGGCCTTTTTCCTTAAAGAGCTTGCCAACAATCACAGAAGGCTGCACCTTCATCTTATCGGCCAGCTCCTTAATGGTAATGGTATCGGGAAGGGTGATTACCTTTACTTCCTCTTCCTTGGGCTTTGCCGGCTTCTGAGGCATGATAAAGGCGCCCTTTGCCGGCTTTCCGCCCTTTAAGCGGCCCTCTTCCTCATCATGACGGCGCTTGTCATATTTATCGTTTTTGTAGGCATTTTTATTCTGACGGTTGCTGGTAGGCTTGGTCTGGATGGGGGTATCAAAAGCAGACTTGGAAGAACTCTGTCCTCTTCCGCCTCTCTGCCCGTCACGGCCGCCGGAAAAACCGCCTCTCTGATCGCGGCCCTGGCCGTCACGGCTTCCCTGGAATCCTCTTCCGTCACGGTTTCCCTGATAGCCGCCGCTTCTCTGGCCGTCGCGTCCGCCCTGACCGTCACGGTTCCCCTGGTAGCCGCCTCTCTGACCGTCGCGGTTCTGGCCGTCACGATTTCCCTGGAATCCTCTTCCATCGCGGTTCCCCTGATAGCCGCTTCTCTGGCCATCACGGCCCTGGCCGTCACGGTTTCCCTGATAACCACCGCTTCTCTGGCCGTCGCGTCCGCCCTGGCCGTCACGGCTTCCCTGATAGCCGCCTCTCTGACCGTCACGATTCTGACCGTCGCGGCTTCCCTGGAATCCTCTACCGTCACGGTTTCCCTGATAACCGCCGCTTCTCTGGCCGTCGCGTCCGCCCTGGCCGTCACGGCTTCCCTGATAGCCGCCTCTCTGACCATC
>DVKS01000104.1 GCA_018715905.1 Candidatus Caccovicinus merdipullorum
GAAAATCAAATCCAACTTAAAAGTGTATATTGACGCGGCCAAATCCAGGGGAGAGCCTCTGGACCATGTGCTTTTTTACGGTCCGCCGGGACTGGGAAAGACCACTCTTTCCGGAATCATTGCCAATGAGATGGGCGTGAATATGAAGGTCACATCCGGACCGGCCATCGAAAAGCCGGGAGAGATGGCGGCAATTTTAAATAATCTCCAGGAAGGAGATGTGCTCTTTGTGGACGAGATCCACCGACTGAACCGTCAGGTGGAGGAAGTCCTTTATCCTGCCATGGAGGATTATGCCATTGATATTATGCTGGGAAAAGATTCCTCAGCCAGGTCTATCCGCCTGGAGCTGCCAAAATTCACTCTGGTAGGCGCTACCACCAGGGCCGGTCTTCTTACCGCACCGCTGCGGGACCGGTTCGGGGTGGTGCAGAAGCTGGAATTTTATACGCCAAAGGAACTGGAGACCATCATCATCCGCTCTGCAGGCGTGCTGAATGTGGAGATTGAACCGGAAGGTGCGGCTGAGATTGCCAAGCGCTCCAGAGGTACCCCACGTCTGGCGAACCGCCTGTTAAAGCGTGTACGGGATTTTGCCCAGGTTAAGTATCAGGGGATAATCACACGGGAGGTGGCGGATTTTGCTCTGGATATTCTGGATGTGGACAAGCTTGGCCTGGACCAGAATGACCGGAATATCCTTCTGACGATGATCCAGAAATTTTCCGGTGGTCCTGTGGGGCTGGATACCCTGGCGGCAGCCCTGGGAGAGGATGCAGGAACTCTGGAGGATGTTTACGAGCCGTATCTTCTGATGAACGGACTCCTGAACCGCACGCCAAGAGGACGGGTGGCCACAGAAGCCGCATACCGTCATCTGGGGATCGTTTACGGAGACCAGTAAAATACGGCTGCCTGCAGTATTCCCGCCGTCCTGCCATGGCATGCAGCACAGGGAGGAACAGGCAGAAAATCAGCAAAAAATCTCCGGGAAATGAAAATTTCCCCAAGGAAAGGCTTTCGCCGGCATGGAAATCATGGTATACTCAAAAGGTGAAGCAGTAACCAGGAAAGCCGTTTCACAGCGAGGAGAGAGAACCGTGGATTTGAAGAAAAATTATGCAGAAGTACTGATTGATGGAAAGATATATACATTAGGCGGCGTCGAGGAAGCCAGCTATTTTCAGCAGGTGGCGGCGTACGTAAATCACAAGCTTGGAGAACTCCGCAGACAGCCTGGCTTCTTAAAACAAAAAGAAGATTATCAGCTGGTCATGCTGGAGATTAATATGGCGGACGATTATTTTAAGGCCCGGGAAGAGGCAGACATGCTGAGACGGCAGAATGAGGAGACCGAGAGAGACATTTACGGAATTAAGCATGAGCTGATTAATGCGCAGATGAAGCTGGAGACTGCCCAGAACCGGATTAAAGAACTGGAGGATGCGCTGGAGCGGGCGGCTCTGGCGGGAGTGTCCCGCAGGGAAGAGGAACTTCGCGCCAGGGAAGCAGAAGCTTTGGACGAGAGCGGCGGAATTGCCAGGCGGGTTTGGAGGAGTACAGCCGGTTCCGCCAACCGTATCCGAACGGCAGAAGCCCCGTCCGGTGATCAGGAGGATGACAGGAGACACCTGGCAGACGATACGCAGGATGAGAGGGTAGTTGAGACAGAAGCAGCTCTGCATGTTCAGCTGGACCTTACGGAAGCAGCATTGAGCATTCAGCCGGACCTTGCGGAGAGCAGGCCGTACGAAGATATGGCGGAGGCAGAAAGATCTGCGGCGCCGGCAGAAGAGAAAGCGGAAGCAGAAGAAGCTGCGGCGGAAGCGGAGCCGGAAGCAGAAGAAGCTGCAGCGGAACCGGAGCCGGAAGCAGAAGAAACTGCAGTGCCAGCGGAAGCAGAGCCGGAAGAGGAGTCCGTGCCATTGCCGGCATCGGAACTGCAGACCTCAGAGAATCTGCCGGATAAAGAGGCAGAGGAGAGGGCCCGCAGAGCGAAAGAAGAAGAGGAGAAGCAGAAGGCGCTGGCGGCAGCCAGAGTCGCTACAGAGCAGCTTCTTAAGAGCCGTGCCATGCAGAGGCAGAACCATCTGCAGAACCGCGGACATCAGAACAAAAAGAAATAAGGGGGGCTGCGGCAGAGGTTTCTGCGGCAGCTTTTTTCCGGCAGAACCAACAGAAATGAGAGAGTGCGATGATGAACAGAAAACCAGTAGAAGTGCTGGCTCCGGCCGGCTCTTATGAAAGTATGACAGCGGCAGTTTCCGCCGGGGCAGATGCCGTGTATATCGGAGGCACCCGGTTCGGCGCCCGGGCGTTTGCTGATAATCTGGACCAGGAGACTTTGTGCAGGGCCATTGATTACGTCCATCTGCACGGCCGGAGACTGTATCTGACCGTGAATACGCTGTTTAAAGAGCAGGAACTGGAGGAATTGTATGATTATCTGAAGCCTTTTTATGAGGCGGGATTGGACAGTGTGATCGTGCAGGATCTGGGAGCCCTTGCCTTTATCCGTGAGCATTTCCCGGATCTTCCCATTCATGCCAGTACCCAGATGACCATAACCGGTCCTCACGGGGCCAAAATACTGAAGGACATGGGCGCCAGCCGGATCGTAACTGCCAGAGAACTTTCCCTGGAAGAGATCCGGAAGATCCATGAGCAGGTTGATATCGAGATAGAAAGTTTTGTGCATGGAGCCCTCTGCTACTGTTATTCCGGCCAGTGTCTGATGAGCAGCCTGATCGGCGGCAGAAGCGGGAACCGGGGCCGCTGTGCACAGACCTGCCGTCTGCCCTTTGAGGTGAAACGGGGCGGCAGGACGCTGAATTCCAAAAATGAGCGGTACGTACTCAGCCTGAAGGATTTGTGTACACTGGATCTGCTGCCGGAGATTTTAGAGGCAGGCGTTTATTCGCTGAAAATTGAGGGACGGATGAAGAGTCCCCGTTATACGGCCGGCGTGGTGGCTGTCTATCGGAAATATGCGGACCGGTATTTAAAGAACGGAGGCCGGGGCTGGAAGGTCAGCCCGGCAGACCGGAAGATTTTGCTGGACTTATTTGACCGGGGCGGTCTTACGGAAGGATATTATAAAGAACACAACGGCCGGGATATGGTTGTTTTAAAGGAAAAGCCGTCTTTTCGGGAGAGCAATTCCATGCTTTTTACGTATCTGGATGAAACTTACGTAAACACACCGATTCAGAAGCCCATAAAAGGTTACGGGTGGTTTAAAACCGGTCAGCCGGCGGGACTTTTTCTGGAAGCAGAAGGCATGGACGGGGCCGCAGTGTCTGTCCACGCAGAAGGCGCTTTGGTTCAGGAAGCAGTAAAGCAGCCCATGACAAGGGAAAAGATCATAAAACAGCTGGAAAAGACGGGGAATACGCAGTTTTATTTTCAGGAACTGGATGTGCAGGCAGAAGGAAATGTGTTCCTTCCGCTGCAGTCTTTAAATGAACTGCGCCGAAAGGGCCTTGAAGCCCTGGAACAGGCCCTTCTTTCTGAATGCCGCCGGCCGGCAAAAGAAGATGGGGAGGACGGCATCAGACCGGAAGTCAGAAAAACTCCGGAGACCGGAAAAGACCGCGGAGCCCAAAAAGAATATAAGACTGAAACTGTACCGGCATCAGACCGGGTGGGATCGCGGCCGCTTTTTGTGGCGTCTTTAGAAGAGCAGGAACAGCTGGAGCCGGTCCTTGGATGCAAAGAGGTCGATGCGGTTTATGCAGATGCTGACGGTTTTCATGCCGAATACTGGAAGGAGACGGTCAAAGCCTGCAAAAAGGCGGGAAAACAGTGTTTTCTTATGATGCCGCATATATTCCGGCAGGAAGCGGAAGAATACTTTGAGATCTGCCGGGATGAGCTGGAAGAAGCCGGTTTTGACGGTGTTGTGGTCCGCAGCCTGGAGGAAGTGGGATGGATAAAGGAGCAGGGACTGGCAGAGAAGCTTCCAATGATATTTGACGCATCTTTGTATACCTGGAATCATCAGTCTCTTGAAGTGATGGAAAAGGAAGGCGCTGTCCGGACGGTAATGCCGGCAGAGCTGACGGTCCGGGAACTGAAGGCCAGGGGTGCAGCAGGACAGGAGATTATGATTTATGGAAACCTTCCTATGATGGTGTCGGCTCAGTGTATCCGCAAGACCATGGAAGGCTGCAGCCGCAGGCGGGAGATCCTTTACCTGAAGGACCGGACCGGGAAACAGATGGCTGTGAAAAATCACTGTACATTTTGCTATAATACCATTTACAATGCCAGCCCTCTTTCCCTTTTGGGCATGGAAGATCAGGTAAAGGGTCTGATGCCGGGAGCCCTCCGTCTTCAATTTACCACCGAGTCCCCCAGAGAAACGGCACGGTGCCTGAAAGCATTTGCCGATGGCTTTCTGTATGGAAGGAAGGCGGAGCTGCCTTTTACCGATTATACCAGAGGCCATATGAAGCGGGGCGTAGAATAGAGGAAATTTATGACCAATCTTATCGTTGAAACATCAAAATACCTGATGATCTTGCTGGCAGCCTGCTATACGCTGTTTAATTTCCGCTATTTCTCTTTTAAAGATGAGGAGCGCAGACAGATCATGTGTGCAAGGCAGAATCAGGCCATGTTTCTGAACCATCTTCTGGCTTACCTGATCATTTATCTGAAGACGGAAGATTTGCGTGTAGTGGCTTTTTATCTGGCTCAGGTGGTTTTTTTTCTGGCTTACATTTACCTGTACCGGCTGTTTTACCGGAATGTATCCCGCCTTCTGGTAAATAATGCCTGTATGCTGCTGTCAGTCGGTTTTATCATGCTGACTCGGCTTTCTTTTGACCGGGCGGTCCGCCAGTTTATCATTGTGGCGGTATCGGCGCTGGTTACCTGGATCGTACCTTATATTATGGAGCGGGTGTGGCAGTTAAGCCGCGGGACCTGGATTTATGCGGGAGCGGGACTTGTCCTTCTTCTGGCTGTTTCTCTGGTGGGAAGCACAACTTACGGGGCACAGCTTTCTCTGGAGATCGGAGGTTTTTCTTTTCAGCCTTCCGAATTTGTGAAGCTGACTTTTGTCTTTTTTGTGGCGGCCATGTTCTATCGGGCTGCGGATTTTAAGAGTGTGGTGATTGCCACGGCAGTGGCTGCGGCACATGTGCTGATTCTGGTGGCGTCCACAGACCTGGGAAGCGCCCTTTTGCTGTTTTTGACTTATGTATTTATGCTGTTTATTGCCACATCAAACTGGATTTATCTGGGAGGCGGTCTGGCGGCAGGGGCAGGAGCGGCCTGGATGGCCTGGACGTTGTTTCCTCATGTACAGAACCGGGTGGCTGCCTGGCTGAATCCGTGGCCATATATCGATGACAAGGGGTACCAGATTACCCAGTCTCTTTTTGCCATGGGGACGGGCGGATGGTTTGGCATGGGGCTGTATCAGGGCATGCCTTATCGGATCCCGGTAGTAGAAAAAGATTTTATTTTTGCGGCAATCTCTGAGGAACTGGGAGCCATTTTTGCACTTTGTGTATTGCTGATCTGCATAGGCTGTTTTCTTCAGTTTATGATGATTGCCGGGAAGCTTCAGGCCATTTTCTTTAAATTGATTGCTTTCGGGCTTGGAGTGGTGTATATTGTTCAGGTGCTGCTGAATGTAGGGGGTGTTACCAAATTTATCCCTTCCACCGGCATCACCCTTCCCTTTGTCAGCTACGGCGGAAGTTCGATCTTAAGTACCTTCCTGCTGTTTAATGTGATACAGGGACTGTATATTTTAAAACGAAATGAAGAGGAATCCAATGAAGAAGGCTGATCCGAATCCAAATGCAAATCGGAACATCATGATCATCACTTATGCCATCCTTGCGATTTTCCTTGGAATGATCGCATATTTTGTCTATTTCCTTCAGGTGGAAAGCGAGGATGTGATCAATAATTCATACAATGCCAGGCTGGACAGCTTTTCCGACCGGATTCTCCGCGGGCGGATTTTAAGCAGCGATGGTCAGAGCCTGGCGGAGACGCAGACGGCAGAAGACGGGACGGAGACTAGAGTTTATCCCTTTGGCAGTCTTTTTGCCCATGTGGTGGGCCATTCCACCAAGGGAAAGACCGGGCTGGAGAGCCAGGGCAATTTTTACCTTTTAAGTTCCCATGTGAACCTTCTGGAACAGATTGTAAATGAGATTTCCGATCAGAAAAATCCGGGAGATGATATTGTCACCACACTGGATGTGGGACTTCAGCAGACTGCATATGCGGCTTTGGGAGACCGGAAGGGAGCGGTCATTGCTCTGGAACCGGATACGGGTAAGATTCTTGCCATGGTATCGAAACCAGATTACGATCCGAATCCGGCCAGCCTTGATGCCGCCTGGCCGGGGCTGTCCAGCAGCGAGAATACCGAGGGCCAGCTTTTAAACCGGGCCACCCAGGGGCTGTATCCGCCGGGATCTGTTTTTAAGATCGTGACGGCGCTGGAGGCCATAGAAGAGTATCCGGACAATTATCTGGATTATATGTTTGACTGCAGCGGTATCTTTTATATCGATGATTATTCCATACGGTGTTACCATGGTACGGCTCATGGGAGCCAGAACCTGGCTCAGGCATTTGCAAATTCCTGCAACGGGGCATTTGCAAATCTGGGATTAAATCTTAACCGGGACAGAATGTATTCTCTGGCCGGGCGTCTTCTTTTTAATTCGGATCTGCCCCTTGGCATGTCCTATTCAAGAAGCACCTACAATATGACCGGGGAATCCGATGAGTGGGAGATCCTGCAGACATCCATCGGACAGGGAACCACCCAGGTTTCTCCCATGCACATTGCCATGATTACATCTTCCATTGCCAACGGGGGGACGTTAATGAAGCCGTACGTGCTGGACCGGGTGCAGAGCGCAGCCGGTGAGGAAGTAAAAAAGTTTCTTCCGGAGGCATATGGAAGTCTTATGACAGCGGATGAGGCCGCGAAGCTGAATGATCTGATGACCCTTGTGGTGACGGAGGGAACCGGGTCCGCACTTCGGGACGCATCCTATCAGGCGGCCGGAAAGACCGGATCTGCCGAGTTTGAAACAGGAAAGGAAACCCATGCGTGGTTTACCGGCTATGCGCCGGCAGAGGATCCGCAGATCGCAGTGACAGTGATCGTGGAGGAGGGCGGTTCCGGCGGAAGAGCGGCGGCGCCTATTGCCAGGCAGATGTTTGATCAGTACCTGTTGAGATAAATGTACAAGAGAGGAGATTTTATGTTTCAGGCCAAAGAGTATGTAAAGCCAGCCAGCCTTGAAGAGGCGTACCGCCTGTGTCAGAAGCGGTCCAGCGTAACCGTTGGGGGGATGATGTGGCTGAAAATGGAAAACGTCCGGAAGCAGACCATTGTAGATCTTTCGGATTTGGGGCTGGACCAGATCCGGGAGGATGAAAAAGAATTCCAGATCGGCGCAATGGTTACTTTGCGTATGCTGGAGACCCATGAAGGGCTGAATAAGGAGTTTAACGGAATTTTCCGGGAGTGTACCCGCCATATTGTGGGCGTGCAGTTCCGGAATGGAGCTACTGTAGGAGGAAGCGTTTACGGACGTTTCGGATTTTCTGATATCCTAACGGCCCTTATGGCGCTGGATACAGAAGTGGAACTGTACCAGGGCGGGCGTATGCCTCTGGCGGAATTTGCAGCCAGGACGCCGAAGGTTACGGAGCGGGACATTCTGATGTATGTTTACGTAAAGAAAGATCATCGAAAGGCCGCTTACCTTTCCGAGAGACGCAGCAGCACCGATTTCCCGCTTCTTGCCTGCTGCGGCGCAAAGACCTTGTGGGGATGGCAGTTTGCTGTAGGCGCAAGGCCTGGAAGGGCAGAGCAGGTTTCCCTGCGGATTAAGGCCGGACAGATTGAACGCAAAATCCTGGGGGAGAAGGGAGTCTGCTGGACGGCGGTCTGCGGAATTTCCCCAGATAAAAATAATTCTGCTGCGGAGGCTCTGGCAGAGGCTGCTGCATCGGCGTTTCATTACGGAACGAATCTGACCGGCAGCGGCGCTTACCGCGCATATCTGGCGAAGGTGCTGACAGGCCGCCTGATCAGGCAGATTGAAACAGGGGAGGAGAGTACAGACAGATGACACTGGAATTTCAGTTAAATGGAAAAATGGTCCGGACGGAGATTCAGGCGGATACCCTCCTTTTGGATCTGGTGCGGAGCCTGGGATGCTTCAGCGTAAAGAGAGGATGCGGGACGGCCAACTGCGGTCTCTGTACCGTGATGGTAGAGGGAAAACCGGTGCTTTCCTGTTCGGTTCTGGCTGCCAGGGTTCAGGGAAAGAACGTTACTACCCTGGAAGGACTTCAGGAAGAGGCAGAAGAAGCCGGCCGTTTCCTGGCCCAGGAAGGCGGCGAGCAGTGCGGATACTGCAGTCCGGGATTTTTAATGAACGTTATTGCTATGGAGCGGGAACTGGTTAATCCCGGCGAGGAGGAAATTAAGGAATATCTGGCAGGAAATCTGTGCCGCTGCAGCGGTTATATGTCCCAGCTGCGGGCAGTAGAAAAATACCTGAACCGAAAGGGGGAGAGAAAATGCGGACAGGAAGACGCTTCAATGGGCCGGTAAAGGGAAATGAAGAAGAGCAGAAGTTTAATCAGAGAGCCGTTGAAGAGCATGGCGGAAAACTGGTAGGGGCCGGGGTCATCAAGAAGGATGCCATGGCGCTGGTAACAGGAAAGCCGGTTTATACCGATGACATTGCACCGGAAAACTGTCTGGTGGTAAAGGTACTGCGCAGTCCCCATGCGCATGCGCTGATTCAGGACATTGATATTTCTGCGGCAGAAAAAGTGCCGGGAATCGAATGTATTATTACCTGGAAAGATGTGCCCCAGAAACGTTTTACGCTGGCGGGACAGACTTATCCGGAACCCAGCCCTTATGACCGTCTGATTCTGGATCAGAGGGTGCGGTTTGTGGGAGATCCGGCTGCCATTGTGGCGGGAGAGACAGAGGAAGCTGTAGATCATGCCATGAAGCTGATCCGGGTAAAATATCAGGTGCTGGAGGCGATTTTAGATTTTCATGAGGCCAAGGACAACCACATCCTGATCCATCCGGAGGATAACTGGAAGAGCCTGGCGCCGGTAGGAGCCGACAACAGCCGCAATCTCTGCGCCTCTGCCTGCGATGAGCACGGCGATGTGGACGGCATTTTAAAGGGATGTGCCCATGTGATCGATGAGACCTATCATGTAAAGGCCAATCAGCAGGCCATGATGGAAACGTTCCGGGCTTATTCTTATCTGGATACCTACGGCCGCCTGAACGTAGTATCTTCTACCCAGGTTCCCTTTCATGTAAGGCGGATTCTGGGACATGCGCTGGATATTCCGAAATCCAAAATCCGCGTCATTAAGCCCAGAATCGGAGGCGGGTTCGGTGCAAAGCAGACGGCGGTAATGGAAATGTACCCGGCTGTGGTAACCTGGATGACCGGTCGGGCTGCGAAAATGGTGTACAGCCGCTATGAATCCCTGATTGCCTCTTCTCCCCGTCATGAGATGGAAGTGCGGGTGCGGCTGGGAGCTGATGAAGAAGGCATGATCCAGGCGATTGATGTGTATACCTTGTCCAATACCGGCGCTTACGGCGAACACGGTCCGACTACCGTAGGATTGTCCGGCCACAAGTCCATTCCCCTTTACCGGTCGAAGGCATTCCGTTTCGCTTACGATGTGGTATATACAAACCGGATGTCGGCCGGAGCTTACCGGGGATATGGAGCTACCCAGGGAATCTTTGCGGTGGAGAGTGCAGTCAATGAACTGGCTGACCGGCTTTCCATGGATCCGGTGGTGCTCCGGGAAAAGAATATGGTGCGCCAGGGCGATGTGATGCCGGCTTACTACGGCGAGACTGCCGCCAGCTGTGCCCTGGATAAGTGTATGGCAAGAGCTGCAGAGATGATCGGCTGGAAGGACAAATTTCCTTGCAGAGATATGGGAAATGGAAAAGTCCGCGGCGTAGGCGTGGCCATGGCCATGCAGGGGTCTTCCATCAGCAATGTGGATGTGGGAAGCGTTTCCATGAAGATCAATGACGATGGCTTTTACGTTCTGACAGTGGGCTGTACCGATATGGGAACCGGATGTGACACTATATTGGCCCAGATTGCCGCAGACTGCATGGACTGCAGTTATGAGGATATTGTTGTTTATGGAACCGATACGGACTTATCGCCTTATGACTCCGGTTCCTATGCCTCCAGTACCACGTATCTCACCGGCATGGCAGTGGTGAAGACCTGCCAGGTTCTGCGGGAGAAGATCCTTAAGAAGGCAGCAGAGTACTTAAGCTGCAGCCCCGATGATCTGGAATTTGACGGGAAGCTTGTCCGCAATCTGGGAACCGGCCAGGAGATTTCCTTAAAGGAGATCGGGAACCGTTCCATGAGCTTTAACGAGGATGCTCTGTCTGCCTGTGAGTCCCACACATCGCCGGTGTCTCCGCCGCCTTTTATGACCGGAATGGCCGAGGTGGAAGTGGACCTGGAGACGGGCCATGTGGAACTTCTGGATTATGTGGCCGCAGTGGACTGCGGAACGGTTGTGAACCCGAATCTTGCCCGTGTGCAGACAGAGGGAGGACTGGCCCAGGGAATCGGAATGGCTCTCTATGAGGATGTGACTTACTCGAAGACCGGACGGGTTTATGAGAATTCGCTGATGCAGTATAAGATTCCTACCCGGCTGGATGTAGGAAAAATCCGGGTGGAGTTTGAGCCAAGCTACGAGCCTACCGGCCCCTTCGGCGCAAAATCCATCGGAGAGATCGTAATCAATACGCCGTCGCCGGCCATTGCCTCAGCTGTGTACCACGCCTGCGGCGCCAGGATCCGCGAACTGCCCATTACGGCGGAAAAGGTCTGCCGAAAGATCCACCCGGAGATTTTTAAGGATTAACTGCCGGAAGAATGCAGACAGATTTTTGACGTTTTTCAGATGATTCAGGTTTATAAATGGAAATATTTTGCTGTTTTTTCTGAACATCTTGCATCTGACTCAGAAAAGATGTATACTGAATTCAGTCTGTTGATGACACACCAGCAACTGTCAGGGGGAAGAGATTCCTCTCGGCAGTGAGTCAGGAGGGATTGCAATGATTGAAGCAACGAGCTGCGGCGGTGTGGTTATCTTTCGCGGTAAAATTCTGGTTTTGTATAAGAATTATAAAAACAAATATGAAGGTTGGGTTTTGCCTAAAGGTACGGTAGAGGCTGGAGAAGACTATAAAGAGACGGCGCTTCGGGAAGTTAAGGAAGAGACCGGCGTGAGTGCATCCATCATCAAGTATATCGGAAAGAGTCAGTATACATTTAATACCCCTCAGGATGTGGTGGAGAAGGACGTACACTGGTATCTGATGATGGCAGACAGCTACTACAGTAAACCACAGCGGGAGGAATATTTTGTCGATTCCGGCTATTACAAGTACTATGAGGCCTATCATCTGCTGAAATTTTCCAATGAAAAGCAGATTCTGGAGAAAGCGTATAATGAGTATCTGGATTTGAAGAAGGCAAATCTTTGGGGATCGAAAAAATATTTCTGAGACAGCGGTCAGTATCATCTGCAAAAGAGCCGCTGCAAAAAGCATAGATGTGCTTTTTGCAGCGGCTCTTTTTACGGTTCACGGGAACCCCCGTTCCCTGTAGAATGTAAAAACATCCGGCTGCCATTGGTCAGCTGTCTTTTTCCGTGGCGGAAACGGCGATGCCGTTTACCAGGACGTTGTCATCGATTCCGATTACAAGGCACCGGCGCCCATCAATGATCCGGGTCTCTACCAGTTCTGCACAGTCCGGATCCACCTGAACGGTGATTACCGGTGTCTTTACTTCGAATTTTCTGGTGCTTGCCACATTGGAAACCAGGAGAGCGGTTTTTTCGCCGGCAGCCTGGTCGAAGTTATAATCAAAGGCTTCCATTTTTTCTTCATCGGCGCCGCTTTCCTCTAAAAGGCGGCGAACCTGCTGCTTATCCAGAAGGAGAGGCTCCGGATCATCTGCTTTTTCTTCCAGCATATCCGTCAGATGTTCGTGGATATTCCGCACCAGCTGATAGTCGCAGGTTTCTCCAAGGGTTTCTTCGATCAGGGCATTGAAGGTTTCTTTCTGGTCTTTTGCTGTCATGGGCATGTTACATCCTGACAGAGATTCCACGAAAGCTTCATGGAGATCTTCCGCATTTTTGGAATAGTACAGAAAGCTGTGCAGGTCTGTACCACGGTCATGGAAGGCGGGGAAGAGAAAACCACGGTCCGGCATTTCCACAATCCAGTCCCGGGGGCGGTTTCGGAAGCAGTTCTCCTGGGAATCATAGGAGAGCCCTGCCTTGGAAAGTTTTACCGGGCAGATGGAACAGAGAATATAATCGAAAACTTCGTCGGAGGCGTCAAAGAGCTCCAGATTATCCGAAGACTTTCCAGGAATATCATACATGGCATGGATTAACAGGATCAGGTAGTTTTCACCGTAATCGTAGGTGTCGATGATCTTGTCATAAAACTGTTCCAGCAGTTCGGTGTCTTCCAGATGGCTTCCACGCAGTTTTAAAAGGAAATGCTGGCCGCCGCCGGGCATTTCGGAATCCAGGGGAAAATCCATAGTCAGAAGATTCTTTCCGATGGTTCCTGACAGAGTCTTGCGGAAAATTTCAAAATATTTAAAACGCTCCTCCTCCGGAAGGGACAGGAAAGGGTCAGAGGTCTCCGCCTTTTTATTTTTCTCGCCGTCCACATAGCAGAAGCAGATCCGGGTGATGGCGCAGTTATCCGGTGTGAATTGCTTCTTGATTTCAGATACTTCTTTCTTATTCATAATTATGTATGACCACCTTTGCCGATATTGTAACTGTCTTGCTTCGCAGTCATTATAGCTTAATTTTCAATAAGAGGCAAGAAAAAGCGTTTTCCTCTTATTCTTTTCTAATTGAGAATAAATTTACAACATAATGATTGCGCAGATGCCGGTATCTATGGTATTATGCATTTACAGATAGTTAGCATTAACTAACTAAAGGAGGAATCGATATGAGCGTAGTAATTATAGGGGGACATGACCGGATGGTCTATCAATATGAAAAAATCTGCAGAGGATACCGGTGCAGCGCAAAGGTCTTTACCCAGATGAGCGCCAGCCTGGCAAAGCAGATCGGCCGTCCGGACCTGGTGGTGCTGTTTACCAATACGGTGTCACACAAAATGGTGCGCTGTGCGCTGGAAGAAGCGAAGCGGTCCAATGCCAGAGTTGTACGTTGTCATACCAGCAGCAAGTCTGCTTTGACAGATATTCTGGAGCGGGAGGTTGCAGCCGGGGAGAGTGTGTAAAAATCCGAAAAGATATCAAAGAAGAAAGAGGCGGAAGGAATGCCGGATGGCGGAACTTTCGCTTTTTTCGTTCAATGGGGGCATGCATGAATGTTTACAGAAAAAAAACCCCATGGTAAAATAAAGGCGCAGGATCAGCCTTATTTGACTCTGCATCATAAAAAATACAGTATCAATCAGCAGGATTATCCGAGGGGAGGAAATGCATGATACGGAATATGCGGGAACTGGACCTGGAGCAGGTTATGAAGATCTGGCTGGAAGGAAACAGTCAGGCCCACCGGTTTATCGACCGGGCTTACTGGGAGATGAAGTTTGAGCCGGTGCGGGAAGCCGTCCGGAAGGCGGAAGTATATGTATTTGAGGAAAAAGGAAAAGTGGAAGGCTTTATCGGCCTGGACGGAGAGTATGTTTCCGGAATCTTTGTGGCAGAGGAGGCAA
Organism: Candidatus Caccovicinus merdipullorum; assembly: GCA_018715905.1. GTDB lineage: Bacteria > Bacillota > Clostridia > Lachnospirales > Lachnospiraceae > Caccovicinus > Caccovicinus merdipullorum. The sequence goes on from DVKS01000104.1 coordinate 13,814, forward strand.
GATCAAGAGGAGTCGGACGGGACCTTTTAAACCATGTGAAGGCTCTGCGTCCGGCACTTTCTCTTAATGTCTATGAAAAGAATGAGAGAGGCGTCCGGTTTTACCAGAGAGAAGGATTTGTAATCCAGGAGCAGGATACAGATCCGGAGACCGGGGAGTCTGAATTTGTTATGAGGTGGGAAGCGGGAAGAACCCGCCGGAGCCAGGACAGGTAGCCGGCTCCGGATGTTTATTGTGCTTTGGCAGAGACACAGGAGGGATCTTTTTTTAAAAGAGAGAGTCCCAGAATGAGGGCTGCCGGAAAGCAGATTGCCGCCAGGATTCCTGCCCGAAGCTGTCCGCCGGCCAGACTGGAAACATTTCCTACCAGAGTGGGACCCAGAGAACAGCCAAGATCACCGGCCAGGGCGAAGAAGGCAAACATGGCTGTGCCGCCGTTTATTCTGGCAGAAGCCAGACTGAATGTGCCGGGCCAGAGTATGCCCACCGAAAAGCCGCAGAGAGCGCAGCCTGCCAGGCCTGCCGGAGGCCAGCTGCAGAAAGCGATCAAAAGATAGCTGGTCAGGCAGAGCAGACCGGAGATCATAAGAGCATTCTGCAGGTTCAGGCGGGAACTGAATTTGCTGTACAGTGCACGGGAAGAACCCATCATGACAGCGAAGGTCATGGGGCCTGCCAGATCGCCTATGGCTTTGGAAATTCCCAGGCCTTTTTCCATAAAAGCGGATGCCCACTGGCTGACGGCCTGTTCACTGGCGCCGGCGCAGAGCATGAGGATTACCATGATCCAAAAAGTACCCAGAGAGAGAAGGGATCTTACGGAAAGTCCTTCTCCGCGCTCTTCCTTCAGGGAAATAATGGGCGCGCGGCAGAACGCAAAAAAATTTGCCAAAGGAACCACTGCCCATAAAAAAGCCAGAATCTGCCAGTGATTGATGCCGAAACAGGCAAAAAACAAGGTAGAGATAAGGACTACGCCTACATGGCCCCAGCAGTAAAAGGAATGAAGAAGGCTCATGATGCCTTCTTTATTGTCAAAAGGACAGGCCTCAATAATAGGGCTGATCAGCACTTCGATCAATCCGCCGCCTATGGCATAGACCGTTACGGAGATGAGAAGGCCCGCAAAGGGATCCGGCAGGATTTGAGGCAGGATGGCAAGAAAGAACAGTCCTGCGGCGCTGAACAGATGGGCGGCCAGAACGCTGGCACGGTAGCCGATCCGGTCGATAAGCCCGGCAGAAAGAAGGTCCACTGCCAGCTGGACACCGAAATTAAAGGTGATCAGAAAGGTGATCCTGGACAGGGAGATGCCGTAGCTCTGCTGAAAAGTTACAAACAGAAGAGGGATGAAATTGTTGACGATTGCCTGTACCACATAACCGGTAAAGCAGGCATACATAGTGGAACGATACGGATTTTTCATAGAAACACTCCTGCAAAGAGAAAATTCGACTTTGGCAAAAAGCCGCTAACATTTAATTATAAAACATAAAAGCCGTTTTTTCTTGCAGAATTATGGCAGCAAATAATACAATCGGATCAAAGAATAAACCTTCATGTGCCGGCGGGCGGCGCACCGGCCATCCCGCAAAAGTCTGGCGGCGCATTTGGCATCCCTGAATTAACGCCGCCTATCCGGCGGCAGACTATCAGAGTAAGGAAAACGGGGGAAAGCAGAAAAAATTTCGGATTCCCCTTTTCCTGTGGAATGAAATGTGTTATGATAGCACATTATGGACGCTCAGCAAGCCTCCATGGGGCTGGCTGCATGATTTTTAACGTAATGGAGGAAACGTTTATGGAAACAAAGAATCTGGCTCCGGAGGCCGGAGAGAAGGAAGTAATCTCAAAAAACTTTATTGAGATGGAGATTGAGAAAGACCTGGCGGAGGGAGTATACGATCATGTCCAGACCCGTTTCCCGCCGGAGCCAAACGGCTACCTTCATATCGGACATGCCAAGTCCATTCTGTTAAATTACGGCCTGGCAAAGAAATATAACGGCAAATTCAACCTGCGTTTTGACGATACAAATCCCACCAAGGAAAAGACGGAATTTGTGGAATCCATCATGGCTGATGTAAAGTGGCTGGGAGCGGATTTTGAGGATCGTCTGTTCTTTGCATCCAATTACTTTGAGCAGATGTATGAATGCGCAGTTTTCCTGATCAAGAAGGGAAAGGCCTTCGTCTGTGATCTGTCTGCCGAGGAGATCCGGGAGTACCGGGGCGACTTTAACACACCAGGAAAAGAAAGTCCCTACCGGAACCGTTCTGTGGAGGAGAATCTGGAACTGTTTGCCCAGATGCGTGCAGGCAGGTTTAAGGATGGAGAGAAGGTACTCCGGGCAAAGATCGACATGGCTTCCCCCAATATTAATATGCGGGATCCGGTTATCTACCGGGTGGCCCATATGAGCCATCACAATCCGGGAGATGAATGGTGCATCTATCCCATGTATGACTTTGCTCATCCCATTGAGGATGCCATCGAGCATGTGACCCATTCCATCTGTACCCTGGAGTTTGAGGATCATCGTCCTTTATATGACTGGGTCGTACGGGAATGCGAGTTTGAAAACCCGCCCCGCCAGATTGAGTTTGCCAAGCTTTATCTGACCAATGTGGTTACCGGAAAGCGCTACATTAAGAAGCTGGTGGAAGACGGAATCGTAGACGGATGGGATGATCCCCGTCTGGTATCCATTGCTGCTCTGCGCAGGAGAGGCTATACTCCGGAGTCCATTAAGATGTTTGTGGATCTGGTAGGTGTATCAAAAGCCAACAGTTCTGTGGATTACGCTATGTTGGAATACTGCATCCGGGAAGATTTAAAGCTTAAGAAAGCCAGGATGATGGCTGTCCTGGATCCGGTGAAGCTTGTGATCGATAATTATCCCGAGGGCCTTTCCGAAGAACTGGACATCCCCAATAACCTGGAAAACGAGGAACTGGGAAGCCGGAAGGTTCCCTTTGGAAGAGAGCTGTACATCGAGCGTGAGGACTTTATGGAGAACCCGCCGAAGAAGTATTTCCGCCTTTTCCCCGGAAATGAAGTCCGTCTTTTTGGTGCATATTTCGTAACCTGCACCGGATTTGAAAAGGATGAGAACGGAAATGTGACTGTGGTCCATTGTACTTATGATCCGGAGACTAAGAGCGGCTCCGGATTTACCGGAAGGAAAGTAAAAGGAACCATCCACTGGGTAGAAGCATCTTCCGCAAAGGAAGTGGAATGCCGTCTGTATGAGAACATTGTGGATGAGGAAAAGGGAAAACTCAATGAGGACGGTTCTCTGAATTTAAATCCCAATTCTCTTACCGTACTGCCTCACTGCTATGTGGAACCGGCTTTGGCGGAAGCGTCTGCCTATGACAGCTTCCAGTTTATGCGGAACGGTTATTTCTGTGCAGACTGCAGGGACAGCAAACCGGGAAAGCCGGTATTTAACCGAATTGTGTCTCTTAAGAGTTCATTCAGGCTTCCGAAATAAAAGGATGATGCTTTTGGCATCATCCGGCATAAAAAGCGGCCGCTTCTTTTGAAGGCGGCCGCTTTTGACTATTCCGGAGAGTTATCTTCCGGTACGATAATGTTTAAGAAAAAGACGATCAGGAAAGATACCATCAGGGAGCTTCCCAGAACGTTCTGTACCAGCTGAGGTGCAAACTGCAGAATCTCTGGTACGGAGTCAATGCCGATACCGATGGCCAGGGCGATGCCCACGATCATTTTGTTCCGGTAGTTTAAGGGCTGTTCGCCGAGAAGCTGGATACCCGACATGGTAATGGCGGCAAATACAGTGACGGTAGCTCCGCCCAGCACCGGCTGGGGAATGGTAGCCATAAGTGCGCTGAACTTGGGGCAGATGCCGGCTGCCAGCATAACCAGTCCCACAATCAGGAATACTCTCTTTGCAACAACTTTGGTGGTGCAGATCAGGCCTACATTCTGGCTGTAGGGATCTGTGGGAAGGCCTCCGATGCATGCGCCGATCATTCCGCAGATACTCTGCCCTTTAATGGCGCCGCCAAGTTCCTGGTCTGTGGCCTGGCGTCCGAAACCACCCATGGTGGTGGAGGATACGTCTCCAATGGTCTGGACAGCCTGGACCACATACATGAGGATCATCATGAAAATGGCATCGGGATGGAATTCCAGACCGAAATGGAAGGGAACCGGAACCGCAAAGAATCCTGCGGAACTTAAGGTGGAGAAATCCACCACATCGCCCATAAACAGAGCCAGGATATAACCGGCACAGATGCCGATCAGCATACCGGATACTTTCACATAGCCTTTTCCGAACAGGCTGCAGGTGAGGGTAACAGCCAGAGTTACCAGCGCCAGGATCCAGAACTGACCGGAGCCGAAGGTTCCCGCTCCGCGAGAGGCGGAACCGCCGCCCATGTAAGTGATGGCTGTCTCATAAAGGGAAAGGCCGATGCTTAATACTACCGTGCCGCTTACGATAGGCGGGAAAAATTTGCGGATTTTTCCCATGAACATGCCGATAAAGATGGACACGAAGCCGGCGACCAGCTGAGAGCCGAAGATGGCGGCGATCCCGTACTGGGTACCGATCATGGTCAGAATCGGCATGTAAGCGAATGCCACGCCCATGACGCTTGGGAGCCCCATGCCGAATCCAAAGACCGGATACAGCTGAAGGAGCGTGGTGATTCCGCCGATGATCATGGCTGCCTGAGTCAGCATGATCTGCTCTTCGGCGGGGAGGCTTAATGTGCTTGCAATCAGCATGGGCGGCGTGATGTTGCCGATCAGCATGGCCAGCACATGCTGCATGGCCTGAGGAAAGGCCTGCCTGAAAGTGGGGGTGCCATTGAGTTTAAATAGTTCGGTGTTGGAGGCTGCTTTTGCGTTCATTTTCTCCTACCTTCCCTTCTGGTGTATTAGCCTGGAGAGGATAAATGCAGAAACACCAGGCTTAAATGACATTGAAAACATACCATATTTTTACAAAAATGTCAACGTGTATCCAATGATGAAAGAGGAAAATATACAAAATGCACAAAAAACATTCCGGCAGGGCGCCTGCACATGACGAAAGCTTCCGCAAGTCCGGCATAAGAAGGAGCAGAAAATGGAATTGATGATACCTTTAAACACCAAGGGACCAGGTCCCATGTATGAGCAGATCTACCGTTTTATCAAAGAGGAAATCCGCCAGGGAAACCTGACGGCAGGAAGCCGCCTGCCCTCTACCCGTGTCCTGGCGGAGAATCTGAAGGTCAGCCGCAGTACAACACAGATGGCCTACGAACAGCTTCTTTCAGAAGGATATATTGACTCGGAGCCCTGCAGAGGGTATTACGTGGCACAGATTGAAGAACTGGTTGAAGTAAAGGAGGCGCCGGCTGGCCGTTTTGTTCCGGAGCAGGAGGAGAAGGGAAATGGCATTGATGTGGACTTTTCCCCGCGGGGCATTGATCTGGATCGTTTTCCCTTCCAGATCTGGAGAAAGATCAGCCGTAATGTTTTGGTGGATGACAACAGGGCGCTTTTTTTGAATGGAGATCCCCAGGGAGAGTATGCTCTCCGTCAGGCCATAGGCAGCTATCTTCATTCGGCACGTGGGGTTCGCTGCCGGCCGGACCAGATCATCATCGGAGCCGGAAGCGAGTATCTTTTGATGCTCCTTTCTCTGATCCTTGGAGGTGACCGGGTGATTGCCATGGAAAATCCCACCTATAAACAGGCATATCGTGTTTTCCGGAGTCAGGGATATCAGGTACGGCCGGTGAATATGGACCGCAGCGGTATCATGGCATCGGAACTGGATGGCGGGATGGGAGAGGGGGCTGATACCGTTTATGTGATGCCTTCTCATCAGTATCCCATGGGTACGGTCATGTCTGTAAGGAGGCGGCAGGAACTTCTTTCCTGGGCGTGTGCGAAAGAGGGAAGATATCTGATTGAAGATGATTATGACAGCGAATTCCGCTACAAAGGAAAGCCGATACCGGCCCTTCAGGGAATGGATCAGAACGGACGGGTGATTTATATAGGGACTTTTTCCAAATCCATCGCTCCGGCCATCCGGATCGGTTTTCTGGTACTTCCTCAGGAGCTGATGATGCGGTATCGGGAGAAGGCTGGATTTTTTTCTTCTACGGTATCCCGGCCGGATCAGAATATTCTTTATCAGTTTCTGACGGAAGGGCATTATGAACGCCATTTAAACCGCATGCGGGCTGTCTACAAGGGGAAGCATGATATCCTTCTTGGAGGACTGCGGGACTTCGAGGAGGCGTTTTCCATCGGCGGTGAGTATGCGGGGCTTCATGTGCTGCTTACCGACAGGAAAGGGAGGTACACGGAGGAGGAACTGGAAAAAGCTGCCGGGAAAAAGGGTATCCGGGTTTACGGGCTGTCCAGATACTTTATTCATCCGGAACATAATTCTTATCCGCCTACGGTACTCCTTGGCTATGCCAGTTTAAGTGCAGAAGAGATCCAGCGGGGATTAAAAGGTCTTAAGGAAGCGTGGGGGATTGCATGACTGCAGCATGTTTTGCGTTTCAGAGAGATGCACAGAACCCCGGGCCGCTGTGAAAACGGTCCGGGGCTCTGTAAGAGTGAGATCATTCTTGGATTTCTTCGATTACGGTGGTAGGTTCCGGTTCTATCTTTGGCGCGTCTTCCGGATCCATTACATTTACGGTGTCATCGGAAAGCTCTTCCTGGGAGAGTTCACCGGAACCGGCCGGATCGGGATCTGTGACGGAAATGGGATCCGGGTCGGCAGGCTCTTCTCCAGCAGGCTTTTCTGCCGCCGGCACATCCTCGTCGTTTTCATCCTGGAAAATATCTTCGTCAGAGATGGAAACGTCATCTTCGGGAGCTTCTTCAGGACTTTCTTCGCTTTCGGCCATTTCAGAAGCTCTGGCTTTTGCCATCTGGGCGGTGTCTCTGGCTGCGGAGGCAGCTTCAAAAGCGGTGTCCGACAGAATAGCAGCAGCGTCTTTGATTACATTCCTTGCGGCGTCAGCCACGCTGCCGGCTGCATTTACCATATCCTTGGCAGCTACTTTCAGTTCGTCTGTGCTGGCGTTTAATGAGATATATTTCCGGGAAGTGTCCGGATTCTTGGCAGTTTTTGGCTCCTGCTCCGGTACGCTTTCTTCTTCCTCTTCTTCAAAATAATCTTCTTCCTCGTCCCCCTCGAAATCATGGAAATCTTTTTCCAATTCTTTGGTGAAGGAATGGTATTTCTTCAGGTAAGAAATACCTGCTGCCGCCGCACCAGCTGCCGCAGCCAGTACTACAAGCTTTCCAAAACCTTTTTTTGCCATAATCAATCGCTCCTCTCCTGGTTTCTCCAGTTACCTTATTGAATCTATTTTAATACGAATACGGCAAAAAAGAAAGGCATAAAAAAAGATTTTATATTAAAAAAATAGAAAATATTAGCACTCAACCCTTGACAGTGCTAACAAACAGTGATATAACTTATGATGTAGTTCAAAAGGAAGAAATTTCAAAAGAAACCAGATTGGAATGAAAAAGACTTTATATAGGAGGAATGAATCATGAAGTTAGTACCGTTATTTGACAGAGTTGTGTTAAAGCAGCTGGTAGCAGAAGAGACGACCAAGTCCGGCATCGTGCTCCCGGGCCAGGCAAAGGAAAAACCCCAGCAGGCTGAGGTTATTGCAGTAGGACCAGGCGGCGTGGTAGACGGAAAAGAGATCACCATGCAGGTAAAGGCCGGCGACAAGGTTATTTACTCCAAGTATTCCGGAACGGAAGTAGAAGTTGACGAAGAGAAGTACGTTATCGTTAAGCAGAACGATATCCTGGCAGTAATCGAGTAATTTAGCAATTCAGGAAACAGAAGAAAATCTTACATTATTTTATAAACATTCATCATTTTGGAGGTTGATTTATTATGGCAAAGGAAATTAAATACGGCGTAGATGCCAGAAAAGCATTAGAGTCCGGCGTAAACCAGTTAGCAGATACTGTTCGTGTTACATTAGGCCCCAAGGGACGCAACGTAGTTCTGGATAAGTCTTTTGGCGCTCCTCTGATCACCAATGACGGCGTTACCATTGCAAAGGAAATTGAGCTTGCTGATCCCTTTGAGAACATGGGCGCACAGCTGGTTAAGGAAGTAGCAACCAAGACCAATGACGTAGCCGGCGACGGAACCACCACCGCTACGGTTCTGGCACAGGCCATGATCAATGAAGGTATGAAGAACCTGGCAGCAGGCGCAAACCCCATCGTATTAAGAAAGGGTATGAAGAAAGCTACTGAGGCTGCAGTAGAGTGCATTAAGGAAATGTCCAAACCCATCGAAGGCAAGGAGCAGATCGCCAGAGTTGCTGCTATTTCCGCTTCGGATGACGAGGTAGGCGAGATGGTAGCAGACGCTATGGAGAAGGTATCCAAGGACGGCGTTATTACCATCGAAGAGTCCAAGACCATGAGAACGGAACTGGACCTGGTAGAAGGTATGCAGTTTGACAGAGGCTATGTATCTGCTTACATGGCTACCGATATGGATAAGATGGAAGCGGTTCTGGATGATCCCTACATCCTGATCACTGACAAGAAGATTTCCAATATTCAGGAGATCCTGCCCTTACTGGAGCAGATCGTAAAGACCGGCGCCAAGCTGTTAATCATTGCAGAAGATGTTGAGGGCGAGGCTCTGACCACCCTGATTGTAAATAAGTTAAGAGGTACTTTCAGCGTAGTTGCTGTTAAGGCTCCCGGCTACGGCGACAGAAGAAAAGAGATGTTAAAGGATATCGCTATCCTGACCGGCGGCCAGGTGATTTCTGATGAGCTGGGTCTGGATCTGAAGGATACCACCATGGATCAGTTAGGCCGTGCAAAATCCGTTAAGGTTCAGAAAGAGAACACCATCATCGTAGACGGCTGCGGCGATAAGGCTGACATTGCTGCACGTGTAGCACAGATCCGCGCACAGATCGAAGAGACCACTTCTGACTTTGACAGAGAGAAGCTGCAGGAGAGACTGGCTAAGCTGGCCGGCGGCGTAGCGGTAATCCGTGTAGGTGCTGCTACCGAAACCGAGATGAAGGAAGCTAAGCTCCGTATGGAAGATGCTCTGGCAGCAACCAAGGCAGCTGTTGAGGAAGGCATCATCGCAGGCGGCGGTTCCGCATACGTTCACACTGCTGAGAAAATCAAAGATCTGTTAAAGGATATGGAAGGCGATGAGAAGACCGGCGCCAAGATCATCTTAAAGGCTCTGGAAGCTCCTCTGTACCACATCGCTGCCAATGCAGGTCTGGAAGGCTCCGTTATCATCAATAAGGTAAAAGAGTCTCCGGTAGGCGTAGGCTTCGATGCATACAAGGAAGAGTATGTAGATATGATCAAGGCCGGTATTCTGGATCCTGCCAAGGTAACCAGAAGCGCGCTGCAGAATGCTACCAGCGTTGCATCTACCTTATTGACAACGGAGTCTGTTGTTGCTAACATTAAGGAAGAAACCCCGGCTGCACCTGCAGGCGGCATGGGCGGAATGATGTAATCTTGCGTCCTTCATGCCCCGCGTGTGCTGCGGCGGAATGATGAAAAGAAAGGAAATCAACCAATGAATCAGGACTATGTAGAATGGCTGGTAAAGCGCAGGGATCCGGTATATGCATGGCCGGTGCGGATTGTCATGGGAGTGCTTTGCCTGATCGCATTGATTCTGGCCATGACCCTTGCCTGGGGGCCTCTGGTGCTGCTGGCGGTAGGAGCTGCTACCTTCTTTATCTTTCAGGCGCTGAATGTTGAGTATGAATATTTATACGTTGACGGAACCTTGTCCATCGATAAGATCCTTGGAAAAGCCAGACGGAAAAAAGTGCTGGAGTGTTCCAAAGACGAACTGATGATGATGGCTCCCTCTGATTCTTATGTTTTGAAAGATTATGAGACCCAGGGGATGAAAGTGATCAACTGTTCTTCCGGACAGAAGGATGCAAAGACGTTTTCTCTGATCTATCAGAAGGGCGGGCAGCATACCAAGGTAATTTTAGAACCCAATGACAGGATGATTCAGGCCATTCGTTACACGACTCCCAGAAAAATTGTTGTGTAGATTTGATTCAGATTTGCCTTTTCGGCTGCAGAGATTGTAACTCTCTGCAGCCTTTTTGTTTCTGGTAAACTTCATTCTTTTTATCATTATTATGTATAAATAGGAAAGAATAGCCTGATCTATTAGAGAATGCCTGGCAAAGTTATTAGTAAAATGAATAA
>DVKS01000105.1 GCA_018715905.1 Candidatus Caccovicinus merdipullorum
TGACAAAAATATACAAAAGAAGAAGGTGGATTTTGTGAAAATGAGCCAATTGCGTCGGCTGGCGAATGTGGATCAGCATGTGACGGTCTCTGAACTGAAAGCCGGAATACATGATATTCTTCGGGAAAAGGGCTATGACATGTCTTCCCTGTATCAGGAAATGGAGATGGATTCTCTTTTTATCGATACCCATGATGACAGGAGTACCACCGCGGATACGGTTCAGCTGCACAGCCATTTATTTTACGAGATCCTTTACTGCCGCAGCAGCGGGCTGGAATATCTTCTGGGTACCAGACGCTACCAGGTGCAGAAGGGCGATGTGATTTATATTCCGCCGGCAATAAGCCACCGGCCCCTTTTCCTGGATAAGCTGCCGGAGCCATACAGCCGTTATGTGATCTGGATAAGTGCGGATTATGCAGCCGGCCTGAAAGAAAATTTCCCGGATGCAGAACTTCTGCCGGATGAGCCGTTCCTCCTGCGCACCATGGGCACGGACTGGGAGGACCTGGGCTTTCTGTTCCGGAGCGGCGTCCAGGAATCACTGGCAGGCAGCGCAGGATGGCAGGCAGCGGTGTGCGGAAATACGCAGCAGCTTCTGGTACATATGATGCGTGCGCGCTCCGGCGGAACGGCTCTCAGGCCGCCTGCAGAGAGGCGGGAATTTCTGGATGACCTGCTTCTCTACATCGAAAAGAATCTGGCGGACAGGATTAATCTGACGGATACCGCCCGGATGTTCCTGGTAAGCGAGAGCACCATAAATCAGCTGTTTCGGAAGCGGATGAAGGTAAGCTTCTACCGCTTTGTTACCCAGCGCCGGCTGATCGCTGCCAAGACGCTGCTCATGGAGGGAATTCCGGCAGAAACAGCCAGTGCGCAGGTGGGATTTGGTGATTATTCTGTCTTTTACCGGGCATTTAAGCGGGAATATGGTATCTCGCCCATGGAATATCGAAAGCTGTTAAAGTAAGACGCAGGATTAATGGTGCTGTGTATTTTTCCGGTACAGGATCAGCAGGCCTTTAAGAAGCAGGGCATCGTCATAGACGATATGGTGACGGCACAGAGGCGTGATGAATTTTGCCAGCCCGCCGGTGGCTACGGCAGAGGCCTTTTCGCCCAGTTCCGCCTCCATCCGGTCCATGATTCCATCGATCTGGGCAGCGTTTCCGTAGATAATGCCGCTGCGCATGCAGTCGATGGTGTTTTTTCCAATAACCTTATCCGGTGTGGACAGGCTGATGTAGGGCAGCTGGGCAGTTTTTCTGCTTAAGGAGTCCAGAGAGACTTTAAGGCCGGGCAGGATTACGCCGCCGATGTAATTTCCCGCCTTGTCTACCACAGACATGGTGGTGGCGGTGCCCATGTCGATGACAACGATGGGCTTCGGGTATTCATGGATGGCGGCTACTGCATCCACGATCATATCGCTTCCTACTGTCTTGGGATTATCCATGATAATGTTTAAGCCGGTCTTCATGCCGGACCCCACCAGAAGCGGTCTTTTTCCCAGGATCTTTTCCACAGCCTGGAGGATGGTGGAGTTTAAGGGCGGCACAACCGAGGAGAGGATGGCGCCCTCGATCTGGCCAGGATGGATATTGTAGATTTCCAGGATGTCTTTTACATTCACCGCATATTCCAGATCTGTCTTGGAGGAATTGGTGGTGATCCGCTCCACAAAATATGTCTTGTGTTCATCGATGCCGCCCAGCACAATGTTGGTGTTGCCCATGTCAATTGCTAAAATCATAGTGGAACTCCTTTCCAATAAGAAAGTTTTATGTTATACTTCATTCGAATCCAGATAATTCAGAGGCAGGGGTCAAAGGCTTTGACCCCTGTGATACTGCGCGATATGCCCGGAGGGCGACCGCCGCGCTCGCACCAGCGGGCATCCGATCAGACTGCAGATCGAAATGATTGTAGCATGTTTCGGCGGAAAATACAATGTCAGGGAGGCAGATGGGATGCTGAAGGGAAAAACGGTAATACTGGGAGTAAGCGGCGGCATTGCAGCTTACAAGATCCCTAATCTGGCCAGCATGCTGGTAAAGAGCGGGGCAGATGTACATGTGCTGATGACGGAGAATGCCGCGCATTTTATTACTGCTGTTACTTTTGAGACTTTGACCGGCCATAAGTGTATTATCGACACCTTTGACCGGAACTTTGAATTTGAGGTGGAGCATGTGGCGCTGGCAAAGAAGGCAGATCTGCTTTTGGTGGCTCCGGCCACGGCGAATGTGATCGGAAAGCTGGCCCACGGGATCTGCGATGATATGCTGACCACCACGGCTATGGCGTGCCAGTGTCCCATGCTGGTGGCACCTGCCATGAATACACGGATGTATGAGAATCCCATTCTCCAGGATAATCTGGAGATTCTGAAAAAATACGGCATGACAGTAATTGACCCGGCTGCCGGGCGGCTGGCCTGCGGCGATACGGGGGCGGGCAAGATGCCGGAGCCGGAGGAACTGTTTGACTATATCTGTCAGGCCATCGAGTATCCGAAGGATCTGGCCGGGAAAAAAGTGCTGGTGACGGCCGGCCCCACAAGGGAGGCCCTGGACCCGGTGCGCTTTCTCACCAACCATTCCACCGGAAAGATGGGATATGCTCTGGCAAGGGCGGCATCCAGACGGGGCGCGGATGTGACGCTTGTGTCCGGACCGGTGAATATCCCGGCCCCCAGGTTCGTAAACCTGGTTCCTGTGGAGTCTGCCCGGGATATGTTTGAAACGGTAAAAAGTCTTGCGCCTGGGCAGGATGCGGTGATCAAGGCGGCGGCGGTGGCCGATTACCGGCCGGCCAGTGTGTCTGCAGAAAAGATTAAAAAGAGTGACGGGGAAACATCCCTTCCTCTGGAACGCACCGATGATATTCTGGCCTGGCTGGGTGCAAACCGCCGTCCCGGACAGTTCCTGTGCGGATTTTCCATGGAGACGGAAAACCTTCTGGAGAATTCCCGGAAGAAACTTGAGAAAAAGAACATCGACATGATCGCGGCAAACAGCTTAAAGGAGCCGGGAGCCGGATTCGGGACAGACACGAATGTAGTAACGTTAATCACAAAGGATGGTCAGGAAGCCCTTGAAAAGATGTCCAAGGACGAGGCTGCCCACCGGATTCTGGACCGGATCTTTCCGGCGGCAGGCTGTTCGGAACAATAACAGACGAAGGAGAAATGTATTATGAGAATAGAAAAATTTTCAATCACCGTGCCGGGACAGCAGACCGGTCCGGCGGTCCTTACTTTGTATCAGATCGCTAATATCAGCGTAGCTCCGGAGAAGAAGCGTCCGTTAGTTATCATCTGCGGCGGAGGCGGCTACAGCCGCATCTCGGATCGGGAGAGAGAGCCCATCATGTTAAAGTTTCTTGCCATGGGCTGCAGCGCCTGTATCCTGGAGTACAGCGTATCTCCAAACCGCTTTCCTGTGGCTTTGCAGGAGTTAGCCAGTGCGGTGGCTCTGGCCAGAAAAAACAGCAGAGAGTGGAACATTGACCCGGACAAGATCGTTACCTGCGGATTTTCCGCCGGCGGCCATCTGGCAGCCAGCCTTGGTGTGTTCTGGAACAGGGAACTGGCCTACGGTCCCATCGGAAAGACGCCGGAGGAGATTAAGCCCAACGGTCAGATCCTGGCCTATCCGGTGATCACTTCCGGGGAGAAGGCACACCGCCGTTCGATCCATGAACTGTTAGGGGAAAAGGACGAAGATCCGGAGCTTCTGGAACTGGTATCTCTGGAAAAGCAGGTGACGGCAGATACGCCGAAGACCTTTTTATGGCATACGCTGACGGATGAGACGGTTCCTGTGGAGAACAGCCTTCTTCTGGCCCAGGCCATGATCCGGGAGGGCGTAAAGCTGGAACTGCACATCTACCCTCTGGGCGGGCACGGTCTTGCCCTTGCCCTTCGCGAGACGGCCGGTGACCAGGAAAAGAACTATGTTCCCTACTGCAGCAGCTGGATATCCATGGCACAGGAGTGGATGGAGCTGAATTTCCAGTGCAGTTCCATGACCCGTTAAGCCCCCAAACCGGCATCATAGGGGTCAAAAGGCCTTTTGACCCCAACATCTTTTAATTTAGAAATCGGAGGACAGATCCATTGTCTACTATAACAGAAGAAATCAAGAAACGAAGAACCTTCGCCATTATCTCTCACCCGGATGCAGGTAAGACTACCCTGACGGAGAAATTCCTTCTTTACGGCGGCGCCATTAATCTGGCGGGAACTGTAAAAGGCCGGAAAGCCTCCAAGCATGCGGTGTCTGACTGGATGGAGATTGAGAAAGAGAGAGGAATTTCCGTTACCTCCTCGGTGCTCCAGTTTAATTATGACGGCTACTGCATTAATATCCTGGACACCCCGGGACACCAGGACTTCTCGGAGGATACCTACCGGACCCTGATGGCCGCAGACTCGGCGGTGATGGTAATCGACGGCTCCAAGGGTGTGGAGGCACAGACCATCAAGCTGTTTAAAGTCTGCGTTATGCGCCATATCCCCATCTTTACCTTTATCAACAAGATGGACCGGGAAGCCAAAGATCCCTTCGAGCTGATGAGCGACATTGAAAACGTACTGGGAATCCGCACCTGCCCCATCAACTGGCCCATTGGCTGCGGAAAGAATTTCAAGGGCGTGTATGACCGGACGACCCGCACCATTACCACCTTCACGGCGGCCATGGGCGGTGCAAAGGAGATTGCCCACCAGGAATTTGATTTAGACAGCACCGATGTGGACCAGTTAATCGGTGCAGATTATCATGAACAGCTGAAGGATGAGATTGAACTTTTAGATGGAGCCAGCGATGAGTTTGACCAGGAGAGAGTCAGCGCCGGCCAGCTTTCGCCGGTATTTTTCGGATCGGCTCTGACCAATTTCGGTGTGGAGATCTTTTTACAGCATTTCCTTCAGATGACTACGCCGCCTCTTCCCAGAAAGACCACAGACGGCATTGTGGATCCCTTCTCGCCGGAATTTTCCGCCTTTGTCTTTAAGATCCAGGCGAATATGAACAAGGCTCACCGGGACCGGATCGCTTTTATGCGCATTGTATCCGGCCAGTTTAAGGCAGGCATGGAGGTAAACCATGTCCAGGGCGGCAAGAAGATCCGTTTATCCCAGCCCCAGCAGATGATGGCCCAGGATCGGAAGATCGTGGAAGAAGCCTACGCCGGCGACATTATCGGCGTATTCGACCCGGGCATCTTTTCCATCGGCGATACCATCTGCTCTTCCGGAGAGAAGATCCAGTTCGAGGGAATCCCCACGTTCGCGCCGGAGCATTTTGCCAGAGTGCGCCAGGTGGATACCATGAAGCGCAAGCAGTTTTTAAAGGGTGTATCCCAGATCGCCCAGGAAGGCGCCATCCAGATCTTCCAGGAGTTTAATACCGGCATGGAGGAGATCATTGTAGGCGTAGTAGGTGAGCTGCAGTTTGAGGTGCTGACTTACCGCCTGGAAAATGAGTATAACGTGGAAGTTAAATTAGAGAAGCTTCCCTACGAATATATCCGCTGGATTGAGAATAAGAATGAAATCGATGTGGAGAAGATCCAGGGAACCTCCGATATGAAGCGGATCAAGGACTTAAAGGATAATCCGCTTCTGCTGTTTGTAAACAGCTGGAGCGTGGGCATGGTGGAAGAGAGAAACCCAGGCCTTAAGCTCAGCGAATTCGGAAGAAACTAGGAAATCCGTTATCATATACCCATTTAGAAAGGATGAGAAAAATGAGCAAGATTGATGTGGTAAGAGCAGCCATGGTGGAGGCCATGAAGGCCAAGGATAAGGCCAGAAAGGATTCTCTTTCCATGCTTTTAAGCGCTCTGAAAAATGCACAGATCGACAAGAGGGAGCCTCTTACGGAGGACGAGGAGAATGCAGTGGTGAAAAAGGAGATCAAGTCTACCCAGGAGACCTACGATCTGGCTCCGGCTGACCGGGATGATATCCGCAGCGAGGCGGCTGCCCGGATCGCCGTGTATAAGGAATTCGCTCCCGAGGATATGAGCGTGGAGCAGATCAGGGAAGTCATTGCTGCTGTGCTTTCTGAGCTTGGCCTTGAAAATCCCACACCTAAGGACAAAGGTGCCATTATGAAGGTGTTAATGCCCCGGGTAAAGGGAAAGGCTGACGGCAAGATGGTTAATGAAACCCTGGCCGGCATGCTTCATTGAGAAGATCTGCCGGAATGCATCAAGTTACCAGAAAGAAAACATCATAGTTTCAGTAGAAAGAAGAGGATAATCATGTATAGAGAGAAAATCGAAGCCTACATCGACGCCCACAGACAGGAGATGCTGGAAGATATCTGCACCCTGTGCCGGATCAACAGCGAAAAGATGGCTTACAAGACGGGAAAGCCTTTCGGAGAAGGCACTTTCCAGGCACTTTCCAAGGCCCTTGCCATGGCGGAGCGCTACGGCTTCCATATCAAAAATCATGATAACTATGTGGGCACCATTGATTTAAATAACGGAGCCAGAAACCTGGATATCCTGGCCCATCTGGATGTGGTTCCGGCCGGGGAAGGATGGACGGTAACGGAGCCCTTTACGCCGGTGGAAAAAGACGGAAAGCTTTACGGAAGAGGTACTGCTGATGATAAGGGACCGGCAGTGGCCGCTCTTTATGCCATGCGTGCCGTGAAGGATCTGGAGATTCCCCTGACCAAGAACTGCCGCCTGATCCTGGGAACGGACGAGGAGTGCGGAAGCGCCGACATCGCTCATTATTACGATGAAGAGCCGGAGGCGCCTATGACCTTTTCCCCGGACAGCTCCTTCCCGGTATACAACATCGAGAAAGGCGGCATGAACGGCCATTTTACCAGAGAATTTGAAGCTTCTGAGGAGCTTCCCAGAATCCTTTCCGTGGAAGCCGGCGTAAAGGTGAACGTAGTTCCCGGCACGGCCAATGCCGTAGTGGAGGGAATGGAGCCGGCGCAGGTCATTGAGATCGCGGAAGCGGCAGAGAAGGAAACCGGCGTTTCCTATGAAGTGAAGGCGACGGAAGATACCGTTTCCATCACTGCCGTAGGAAAAGGAGCCCATGCGTCTACTCCCGAGGAAGGCGTCAATGCGCTTACCGGTCTCCTGGTGCTGCTTTCCAGACTGCCTTTAGCGCCCTGCGGCCAGGTGGATGCCATCAAGGATCTTCTTGTGCTGATCCCCCACGGAGATACCAGAGGAAATGGACTGGGAATCGCCATGTCTGATGAACTGTCCGGGGATCTGACCCTGGCATTCAGCCTCCTTAAGATCGATGAGGAGTCTCTGGACGCTACCTTTGACAGCCGCTGCCCCTTATGTGCCAATGAGGACAATGTGCTGAAGGTGGTAAAGGAGAAGCTTGCAGAAAAGCATTTTGAGCTGCACACAAGAGAAATGCGTCCGCCTCATCACGTAAGCGGCGATTCGCCTTTCGTAAAGACGCTTCTGGCAGCTTATGAGCAGTATACCGGCCAGAAGGGCCAGTGCCTGTCCATGGGCGGCGGTACGTATGTACATGATTTAAAGAACGGCGTAGCCTTCGGCGCATCCATGCCGGGAACCGACAACCGGATGCACGGAGCCGATGAATTTGCTGTGATCGATGAGCTGCTGACCGCAGCTAAGATTTACGCGCAGGTGATCGTGGATCTGTGCCAGTAAAGGGCATGTGCCCGGCGGCGGGGGCATGTTGTTTTGCAAAGATCCCGGCGGGCGAGCCATAAAAGAAATCAGAAGGAGAGGGAGGAATTGGAAATGAACGAGAAGAAATACGATGTACTGGCTCTCGGCGAGCTGCTGATCGATTTTACGGAAAACGGCGTAAGCGGTCAGGGGAATCCCATCTACGAAGCCAATCCCGGCGGTGCGCCCTGCAACGTGCTGGCCATGTTAAATAAGCTTGGCCATAAGACCGCCTTTGTGGGAAAGGTGGGCGTGGATATTTTCGGAAAGCGGTTAAAGGAAGTGCTGGACCAGGTGGGAATCGACACACAAGGACTTTTAATGGACCCGGATGTGCGGACGACCCTGGCTTTTGTCCAGACCTTTGCCGACGGCGATCGGGACTTTTCCTTTTACCGGAATCCGGGCGCAGATATGATGCTGCGTGCCGATGAACTGAAAACCGAGATGTTTCAGGAATGCCGGATCTTTCATTTCGGAACCCTCTCCATGACCCATGACGCTGTGCGGGCGGCCACAAAGAAGGCCATCTCCACGGCAAAGGAAAGCGGCGCTCTGATTTCCTTTGACCCGAATCTCCGTCCTCCGCTGTGGGCATCCTTGGATCTTGCCAGACAGCAGGTGGATTACGGCCTGCGCCAGTGCCAGATCTTAAAGATTTCCGACAATGAGATCCAGTGGTTTACGGGGAAGGAGGATTTCGATGAGGGAATCCGCTTCCTTCAGGAGACGTATCAGATTCCGCTGATCCTTCTTTCCATGGGAAAGGCCGGAAGCCGTGCCTACTATAAGGATCTGCGGGTGGAGAAAGCCCCGTATCTGCAGAAGAATACCATTGAGACCACCGGAGCCGGGGACACCTTTGGCGGAAGCTGCCTGCATTTCGTCTTAAAGTACGGCCTTGACCAGCTGGACGAGGAGAAATTAACGGAAATGCTTTCCTTTGCAAATGCGGCCGCATCCATCATTACCACCAGAAAAGGCGCCTTAAAGGTTATGCCTGAAGAAAAAGAAGTAAAAGAATTGATGGAAACCACTTGACAAACATCATACATGGGTTTACAATCTCACCATGGAAAAAGAATTCCTACCGAACATCTAGGGAATGTACGCATTCCCGGAAGGGAGAAGCCTTATGAATCAGTCCAGAGTCATGCAGATGGATATGTACATGATGTGCGGCATGTCAATGATGTGCAGCATGACTTTGCGTGGAAAAAACTGAGATAAGGTTTCGTCTGTATGGAATGTGATAATGACAGGAAACTGTCCGGTACCGGGCGGTCTTTCTAATGAGAGAAAATCAGGGTCGCAGGCTGTGCATGGCTTGCGGCCCTTTCGTTGTTTGGACGAAAACGGTATCGGTGAAACCAGGGGAGCTGCAGTGAAAGCCTGCAGATCCCGGAGAAGAGGGAATGGAAAAGGAGAAATCATGGAACAGCAGAATCCCATTATCCAGCTGAAAGGACTGGGAAAACAGTTTAAGACGACAAACGGCACAGTAACTGCACTGGATGATATTAACCTGGATATCTACCAGGGAGAGATCTTCGGCATCATCGGTTTATCCGGCGCGGGAAAGAGCACGCTGGTCCGCTGCATTAACTATCTGGAGACGCCTACATCCGGTTCCGTCATTTTCGAGGGCGTGAACCTGGGGGGAAAGAGTCCGGCGGTGATCCGCAAGGCCCGTCAGTCCATGGGCATGATCTTCCAGCAGTTTAACCTTCTGGCCCAGCGGAATGTGCTGCAGAATGTGTGCTTCCCCATGGAATTAGTGGGAACGCCCAAGAAAGAAGCCAGAAAGCGGGCCCAGGAGCTTTTGGCCATGGTAGGTTTAGAGGACCGGATGAAGGCCTATCCGGCACAGCTTTCCGGCGGGCAGAAGCAGCGGGTAGCCATCGCCCGGGCCATGGCCACCAATCCCAAGGTACTTTTGTGCGACGAGGCCACCAGCGCCCTGGATCCCAATACCACCAAGCAGATTCTGGAGCTTCTTAAGAAAATTAACCGGGAGATGGGCGTTACGGTGATTGTCATCACCCATGAGATGACGGTAATCGAGGCTATCTGCGACCGGGTGGCCATCATTGACCAGAGCCATATCGCAGAGGCAGGCAAGGTGTCGGAGATCTTCTCCAATCCCAAGACAGCCATCGGCCGGCAGCTGATCTTAGGAGATGCGGCCAGACAGGTGGCTTTGGGGAAGGACCGGCAGCTTCGGATTATTTTCGACGGCCGGGAATCCTCGGAGCCGGTAATCTCCAATCTGGTTTTGGCCTGCAAGGTTCCGGTAAACATTATGCATGCAGAGACCAGGGATGTGGGAGGCACGGCCATGGGGCAGATGCTGATCCAGATTCCGGAGGACGAGACGGAGGCCAGGCGGATCATTAATTATTTAAAGACTATGAAAGTCACATTCGAGGAGGTGCGGTAAGATGACCTGGGATTCAACAACTGTCAATATGCTGCTGCAGGGAATATGGGAAACGATTTTTATGACATTCGCCTCATCCTTTCTGGCGTATGTGATCGGAATCCCACTGGGAATTATCCTGGTGGTGACGGACGCGGACGGCATTAAGCCCATTCCCGTACTTCAGAAAGTGCTGGGTCTGATCATTAATCTTCTTAGGTCGGTTCCCTTTATCATTCTGCTGATCATGATGATTCCCGTTACCCGGGCCATCATGGGAACCACTCTGGGGGCAAAGGCCATCATCCCGCCGTTGGTGGCAGCGGCTGCGCCCTACATCGCCCGCATGGTGGAGTCCTCCTTTAAGGAAGTGGATCCCGGCGTCATCGAAGCGGCTCAGTCCATGGGAGCCACCACCTGGCAGATCATCTGGAAAGTCCTTCTGCCGGAGGCAAAGCCAAGCCTTCTGGTAGGTGCTGCCATTTCCATTACCACAGTCCTGGGGTATTCTGCCATGTCCGGCTTCGTGGGCGGCGGCGGCCTGGGAAATATCGCCATTAATTACGGCTACTACCGGTATGAGACAGAGATGATGTTTGTGACGGTAGTTATTCTGGTGGTGATTGTGCAGATCATCCAGGAGACCTGGATGAAATTATCCAAAGTCAGCGACAAGCGGATCCGCTAGGAGCCATCCGATTTCGCATAGAAGTTAACATTATTTTTAAGGAGGAACGTATTATGAAGAAAAGATTTGGCATTTTGCTGGCGGCATCTCTGACCGCTCTGTCCTTAGCCGGCTGCGGAGGGAGCCAGAACAGCACCGATACCAACGGAACTACCGCTTCTGCGGAATCTGAAAGCACACAGGCTCAGGAAAACGCAGACGAAGCCGGACAGACAGAAGAGAGCCAGGCAGAAACCGGAGAACTGGAGACCATCGTAGTGGGAGCCAGCCCTGCTCCCCATGCAGAGATCTTAAAGGCTGCCCAGGAAGCCATGAAGGCAAAGGGATATAATCTGGAAGTCAGGGAGTATACCGATTATGTACAGCCCAACAACGCTCTGGAGGCAGGCGATCTGGATGCCAATTACTTCCAGCATCTTCCCTATCTGGAAGAGTTTAATGCACAGCATGGAACCCACCTGGCAAATGCAGGCGCCATCCACTATGAGCCCTTTGGCATTTACGCAGGAAAGACCACAGATCTGGCAGCTCTGCCGGACGGCGCCAAGGTAGCCGTTCCCAATGATGTGACCAATGAGGCCAGAGCACTTCTTCTTCTGGAAGAGCAGGGCCTGATCACCTTAAAGGAAGGGGCAGACTTAAACGCTACCAAGAATGACATCGCGGAAAATCCCAAAAACCTGGACATCCTGGAGATTGAAGCTGCCCAGATCCCCCGTTCTCTGCAGGATGTAGATATTGCCGTAATTAACGGAAACTACGCCATCGCAGCAGGACTTAAGGTGGCGGATGCCCTTGCTGCAGAGACTGCGGATTCCCTGGCTGCGGTAACCTATCAGAATGTAATCGCAGTGAGAGAAGAAGATGCAGAGAAGGATTCCATCAAGGCTCTGGTAGAAGTATTAAAAAGCGATGAGATCAAGGACTTTATTAGTGAGACTTATCAGGGCGCAGTAGTGCCGGTAGAGTAAACCATCATGCGCCGGCGGCCGACTATCAGGGTAAACTCTGTCCGGATGAGCCGGAAAAATCAGGAAAAGACAAAAAACAGGCTGCGTTCCGTGCAGATATGCCATTGGCATTCTGCCGGAAGGCAGCTTTTTATATTGCGGAACTTAGTTTCTGGCCGTGCACATTCCGCCGGCTTTTTGCATATGGTGATAGTGATGCATGATGTGCAGCAAAAACATCATGGGGAATCCCTGAATTGCCCTGTCTGACCGGCGGCAGGACTTTCGGGGAAACGGTACAGAAAGGCGGGAGTGGGAAATGCGGATCTGCGACCTTAAGTGCCGGGAGGTCATTAATATCAGAGATTGCAAAAGGCTTGGATTTGTGGGCGATGTGGATTTTGATCTGGAAAACGGATGTATTCTGGCGATTATTGTGCCGGGGCCGCCCACCATCTGCGGATTTTTAGGACGTGAGAAAGAATTTATAATTCCTTATTGCTGCATCCGGCAGGTCGGACCGGATATTATCCTGGTGGATGTGGATGAAAAAGAGGTTTCCGGAAAATGCTCTCAATAACTATCATGGGCGAACAATGAAGTTCTTTCCCCAAAATAAGGGATACACCGTTTGGCGGAAAATGGAAAAAATGGCTTGCGAAACAATGTCTCCTGGGTTAAAATGGAACCAAGAAAATAAGCCGACAAAGGAAAACGAAAGGAGGAAAGAACAGTGAAGTGCCCATTTTGTAATGCTGCAGATACAAAGGTCATCGATTCCAGGCCGGCTGATGATAACAGTTCCATCCGCCGCAGAAGGCAGTGCGAGACCTGTGGAAAGCGTTTCACCACCTATGAGAAACTGGAGACCATGCCCTTAATGGTAATTAAGAAGGATGATTCACGGGAGGCCTATGACCGGTCCAAGATTGAGGCGGGGATCATTCATTCCTGCCACAAACGCCCGGTATCCACCCAGCAGATCAAAGCCATGATTGATGAAATTGAGAACCAGATTTTTAATATGGAAGAAAAAGAAGTTCCAACATCCGTCATCGGTGAGCTGGTGATGAAAAAACTTCAGATGCTGGATGAAGTGGCTTACGTCCGTTTTGCTTCTGTGTACCGGGAGTTTAAGGATGTGAACACTTTTATTGAGGAGATCGGAAAACTCCTGAAGAAATGAGAAATGAGGAACGGATATGATTTTGCAGCCTTTTTATCCGGATATCTGGGTGGACAGTGCTTACGGAATTTCCTATGAGGAACTTTCCGGTAAGGGGATTGCCGGGCTGATTTTTGATGTGGATAATACCCTGGCTTTTCACGATGCACCTGCGGACCGGAAGGCCAGGGAACTGTTTTCCCGCCTGCGTGCTTTGGGCATGGACACCTGTCTGCTTTCTAATAACCGGGAGCCCAGGGTGAAGGCCTTTGCAGAGGCCGTTGGCTCTTATTACGTGTTTAAGGGCGGAAAGCCGGGAATCAGGGGGTATCAAAAAGCCATGGAGATGATGGGAACCGGGCCGGAGAATACTGCTGCGGTAGGTGATCAGCTGTTTACAGACATTCTGGGAGCCAACCGGACGGGATTATACAGTATTCTGGTGAGCCCCATGAATCCGAAAGAGGAGATTCAGATCGTGCTGAAACGGTATCTGGAGAAGCCGATTCTCTGGGCATATAAAAGAAGTCACCCAGGAGAACCGGTGAATACCGGAAGAGGACATGCAGGGAAAGCAGGAAAATAGGCAGAAGAGAAAACTGCAGCCGGGAAAGGGCCGGTAAGCTGCAAAAGAGAATGGGGACAGCGGACGAGCGTCCGGCATTTAAGAAAGGAAGAGAGGAAAATGACAGCTCCAGTGAGGGTGAGAAATGTAGTTTTAGGACAGGGAAGACCAAAGATCTGTATTCCCATCGTGGCCCGGGACAGGGAAGGGCTGATTCAGGAGGCAGAGGAGATTAAAAGCCTTCCGGCGGATCTGGTGGAATGGAGAGCGGACTGGTATGAGGAGATCGGGCAGTCCCGGAAGGCGCAGATGGCGGTAAACGAAGGATTAAGCCTTCTGCGGGAGATTCTGGGAGAGAAGATGCCGGTGATTTTTACCATTCGGACCAGGGGGGAGGGAGGCGCCATCAGCCTGCCGGCACAGGATTACGTGCTGTTAATCAGAACGGCACTGGAGTGCGGACAGATGGATCTGGTGGATCTGGAGCTTTTTACCGCGCCGGAGGAGACGAAGGCCCTGATCGATGAGGCACATGATAAGGGGACGAAGGTCATTCTTTCCAGCCATGATTTCAAGAGTACGCCGCCTCTGGATGAAATGGTTTCCCGTCTGCGGACCATGGAGGAGAAGGGCGGCGATATCTTAAAACTGGCGGTGACTCCGTGGAGCCCGGAGGATGTTCTGGCCCTTCTGGAGGCCACGGTTAAGATGAAAGATAATCCCTCAGGCCGTCCGCTGATCACCATGTCCATGGGCGGATTCGGCGTGGTGAGCCGTCTTGCCGGCGAGATTTTCGGCTCCTGCATGACCTTTGGCTGCAGCCAGAGCCAGTCGGCTCCGGGGCAGATCGAAGCGGTTCCACTGGCGCAGGTTCTGGATACCATTCATCAGGCGATTGGCGAATAAAAGGAAAACAGCAGGAAGAAACACAGATTGCATGCCTTTCCTGAAAAAAATAGTTGAAAATGCGCAGAATATCGTATAGAATATAGAAGATAATGAGTTGTACGTATTTTAAGGAGGAATATCTTTATGATATCAGCAGGAGATTTTAGAAACGGCGTTACCTTGGAGATCGACGGGCAGGTTGTTCAGATCCTGGAGTTCCAGCACGTAAAGCCGGGCAAGGGCGCTGCCTTCGTCCGCACCAAGTTAAAGAACGTGATCAACGGCGGCGTGGTAGAGAGAACCTTCCGTCCTACGGAGAAGTTCCCGGCAGCCAGAATCGATCGTGTGGACATGCAGTATCTGTACTCTGACGGCGATTTATACAATTTCATGAATACCGAGACTTACGATCAGATCGCGCTGAATTCCGATCTGGTAGGCGACGCCTTAAAGTTCGTTAAGGAGAATGAGATGGTTAAGGTCTGCTCTTACAATGGCAGCGTGTTCTCCATCGAACCTCCGCTGTTTGTAGAGCTTGAGGTAACCGAGACTGAGCCGGGCTTCAAGGGCGATACCGCTACCGGTGCTTCCAAGCCGGCTATCGTGGAAACTGGAGCACAGGTTTCCGTGCCGCTGTTCATCAACATCGGCGATAAGATCAAGATCGACACCAGAACCAGCGAGTATCTGGGAAGAGCATAAGACAGAAAGTGATATGCTGCTGGTCACGGAGCGGACCGCAGCATGGTTTACAGCAGGGCGGCGCTTTTTAAGCGCCGCCCTCATTTTTACGAAGTATCCGGCAAGATGTGTCAGTGACACGTCTTGCCGGATGATCGAAGTGACCGGCAACGTGTGCAGCAGGCACTGTGCCGGATTTGCGATATGTCCGGCTGCTGTGTCAAAAGGCACGATGCCGGTTTTGAAAGGAGATCCCCATGAAAAAAATCCTGTCCGTAATCGAAACGGAGTTAAAGCAGGCTTTTGCTGCCTGCGGATATGAGGAAAGCTACGGAAAGGCGGTTCTCTCAAACCGTCCTGACCTTTGTGAGTACCAGTGCAACGGCGCCATGGCTGCAGCCAAGGCCTACAAGAAAAAGCCCATCGACATTGCCTCCCAGGTGGTGGAGAAATTACAGGAGAAGCATCTGTTCTCCATGTGTGAGGCTGTGATGCCAGGCTTCATTAATTTAAAGATCGAGGAAAACTTCCTGGCAGACTTTATGAATGAGATGGCTGCAGATGCGCGTCTGGGCCTTGAGGAAGCCAGGGAACCCCAGACTATTATTGTGGAC
>DVKS01000106.1 GCA_018715905.1 Candidatus Caccovicinus merdipullorum
TTTTTTGCTGTTGTTATTATCCTGCTGTTGATTTTGACATCCTGTATAAAGATCGTTCCCCAGGCCCAGGCCATGGTTGTAGAGCGGCTGGGAGCATATCTGGATACCTGGTCAGTGGGCGTACATTTTAAAGTTCCCTTTGTGGACCGTGTGGCAAAGCGGGTGAATTTAAAGGAGCAGGTGGCGGATTTCCCGCCTCAGCCGGTTATTACGAAAGATAACGTTACCATGCGGATCGATACGGTTGTGTTTTTTCAGATCACGGATCCTAAACTCTACGCCTATGGTGTGGAGAATCCTATCATGGCAATCGAGAATCTGACCGCTACTACCCTGCGGAACATTATCGGTGATCTGGAACTGGATCAGACCCTTACTTCCAGGGAGACGATAAATGCCAAGATGCGGGCGTCTCTGGATGTAGCCACAGACCCCTGGGGAATCAAGGTAAACCGTGTGGAATTAAAGAACATCATTCCGCCGGCAGCTATTCAGGATGCCATGGAGAAGCAGATGAAGGCGGAGCGGGAGCGCCGTGAGGCCATCCTGCGGGCGGAAGGTGAGAAGAAGTCTACCATCCTGGTGGCAGAAGGAAAGAAAGAGTCTGCTATTCTGGATGCTGAGGCTGAGAAGCAGGCGGCGATCCTCAGAGCTGAGGCTGAGAAGGAGAAGAAGATCAAGGAGGCAGAGGGCCAGGCTGAGGCGATTCTGAAGGTGCAGAAAGCCCAGGCGGACGGTATCCGCTTTATCCGGGAAGCCGGAGCGGACAGTGCAGTTCTCCAGTTAAAGAGCCTGGAGGCCTTTGCGGCAGCTGCCAATGGAAGAGCTACCAAGATCATCATCCCATCGGAGATCCAGGGCATAGCAGGCCTGGTGAAGTCCCTGACGGAAGTTGCTTCCTCAGATGAGGAGAAGCTGTAACGCCGGATTGTTATGTGTATGCAGGGCCGTGAAAATGCAGAGCAAGGCTGCCGCATTTTTCACGGCCCCTTTTTTGTGCCATAAGCCCGGACTTGACATCGGCCGTCAGATATAGTAATTTTAGAATAACTATTCCGTTTTTAAGATAAAAGGAGGATGACAGCATGGATTTAAAAGGCAGGAATTTTCTGACGCTGAAGGATTTTACAAAAGAGGAGATCGTTTATCTTTTGGATCTGGCGGCAGATTTTAAAGAAAAAAAGAAAAAAGGAATTTTGGTGGATAAATACAAAGGGAAAAATATCGCCCTTATTTTTGAAAAGACCAGTACCAGAACTCGCTGTGCTTTTGAAGTGGCAGCTCATGATCTGGGAATGGGAACTACTTATCTGGATCCCAGCGGTTCTCAGATCGGAAAGAAGGAGAGCATCGCCGATACGGCGCGGGTGTTAGGCAGAATGTACGAAGGCATTGAGTACCGCGGTTTCGGACAGGAGATCGTGGAGGAACTGGCAAAGTATGCCGGCGTTCCTGTATGGAACGGTCTGACCAATGAATATCATCCCACCCAGATGCTGGCAGACATGCTGACGATCCGGGAGCAGTTAGGGCGTTTGGAAGGCGTAAAGCTGGTGTATATGGGAGACGCCCGCTTTAATATGGGCAATTCTTTGATGATCGCCTGCTCCAAGCTGGGACTGCATTTTGTGGCCTGTGCGCCCAAGAAGTACTTCCCCAACAGCGAGTTGGTAGAGCTGTGCCGTGGATATGCACAGGAGTCCGGCGGTACCATCACTCTGACGGAGGATGTGGAAGAGGGTACAAAGGGAGCCGATGTGATCTACACGGATGTGTGGGTATCCATGGGCGAGCCGGATGAGGTGTGGACGGAGCGAATTGAGGAACTTACACCTTATAAGGTAACTTCCAAAGTCATGGATAATGCAGGCCCCCAGGCGATTTTCCTGCACTGTCTGCCTGCTTTCCATGATCTGAAGACAAAGATCGGAAAAGAAATGGGCGACCGTTTCGGCATCCAGGATATGGAGGTTACAGACGAGGTGTTTGAGTCCGCGCAGTCCCGTGTATTTGAGGAGGCAGAAAACCGGATGCATACCATCAAGGCTGTAATGGCAGCTACGTTAGGAGAGTAAATGATGTTTGGACAGGGAGCCAGAGGCCGGAACGGCCGCAGTCTGGAGGTATTTCTGGATCTTTTGCACATTGGGGTGGGGATTATGATTGTGATTCTTGCCGTTGTGTCATTTTTAAATCCGGAAAATAATCTGGTGCTGTTTCCGGTGATTTTTATGCTGGCGTCGATCCTGAACCTGGTGAATGGCTGGGTAAAGATCCGCCAGGGAGGAAGAGACAAAAAGAAACAGGCGCAGGGCGCGGGGCTGATTTTTTTCGGAAGCTGCCTTCTGGCGCTTTCTGTGATCAGCGCCCTGAGCATCTGGAGATAGAGAATGAAGACGGAAATATTGACGATATTAAAAGAGGCAGAAGGCTTCGTTTCCGGCCAGAATCTGTGCAGCCGGCTTAATGTGTCCAGAACTGCAGTATGGAAGGTGATCCGCCAGCTTCAGGAAGAAGGCTATCAGATTGAAGCCGTGAGGAACAAAGGCTACCGGCTGGTGCAGGCAGCGGATGTGATGACTGAGGCAGAGATCGGAAGCCGTCTTAAGGCCGGCTGGATAGGGAAAAAGCTGGTTTATTTCTATGAGACGGACTCTACGAATCTTCAGGCCAGAAAGCTGGCTCAGGCTGGCTGCCCTGATGGCACTCTGGTGGTATCCGACTGTCAGACGGCAGGAAAAGGACGGAGAGGGAGAAGCTGGTCTTCTCCCCATGGAAGCAGCATCTATATGAGTTTTGTGCTGCGGCCTTCCCTGCCGCCTTACTGTGCTTCGGCAGTAACTCTGATTGCCGGGCTTGCAGTAACAGACGCGGTCTGCCGGGAGACCGGGCTGCCTGCCGGCATCAAATGGCCCAATGATGTGGTTGTGAATGGAAAAAAGATATGCGGGATCCTGACGGAAATGAGCGCTGAGCTGGAAAATATTCATTACATTGTAACTGGCATCGGGATTAATGTAAATCAGCAGGATTTTCCGGATGAGATTGCGGCAGCGGCCACTTCTCTGCGCCTTGAGTCGGGAAAAAGCTGGAACCGGAGCGCCCTGACGGCTTCCATTGTGTCGGCTTTTGAAGGGTACTATGTGAAATTTCTCCAGTCCCAGGATCTTTCTCTTGTAAAGGACGATTATGAAAAACGTTTGGTGAATCTGGATGCGGAGGTACGGGTGCTGGATCCGAAGGGTCAATGGTCCGGCATCTGCCGGGGAATCGATAAAGAAGGCGAGCTCCTGGTGGAAGATCAGGAAGGACAGATCAAAACAGTACGGTCCGGCGAAGTTTCTGTGCGGGGGATTTATGGATATGTGTAATGTGCATGGAAACATCTGGGAAGAAAGGGGACCGGATTACCGTTTCCTTCGGACTCTTGAGCCGGAACCGGGATGCTTTTCTGAGGAAGAGCGGCTTCGCGCCATTAATGGCCCGCTGATTGACTGGTACAGGGAACATGCCCGTGATCTTCCGTGGCGGAAGGATAGGGATGCTTATCATGTGTGGATTTCGGAGATTATGCTCCAGCAGACCAGGGTGGAAGCAGTAAAGCCTTATTATCTGCGTTTTATGGAAGCCTTCCCCAATGCAGAGGCTCTGGCCGGGGCTGAGGATGAAGTCCTTCTTAAGATGTGGGAAGGCCTGGGATATTACAGCCGCGCCAGAAATCTAAAAAAGGCTGCCATTCGGATCCGGGATGAATATGGCGGGGAACTTCCGGCTTCCAGAGAAGAACTTCTTACGCTCCCTGGGATTGGAAGCTATACAGCAGGAGCTGTCGCTTCCATTGCCTTCGGTATTCCTGCGCCGGCAGTGGACGGAAATGTGCTTCGGGTTCTGTCCCGCTTCCTGGGAAGCCGTCTGGATGTAAGTCTTTCCGGAACGAAAAAACGTTTTGAAAAACTTTTGTCGGAAACGATGGACCGGGAGGAGCCTGGCCTTTATAATCAGGGACTCTTTGAGGTGGGAGCGCTGGTATGTGTGCCTAATGGAGCACCCCGGTGCGGCATATGCCCCCTGGCCTGGCTCTGCAGGGCAAAGAGGGAAGGACTCTGGGAAGAACTTCCGGTAAAAGCTTCAAAGAAGCCGCGGCGGGTACAGGAAAAGACCATATTCGTCCTTACAAGCGGTACGCAGGTGGCCATCCGAAAAAGACCGGATAAAGGGCTTCTGGCATCTCTTTATGAGTTTCCAGGAGCAGAAGGATGTCTGTCATTGGAGAATGACTGGGAGAAGGCTGCCGATGCAGCCGGCGTGGCCAGGGAGGATATTGTGTCAGTGGAACCGCTGGGAGAGGCAAAGCATATTTTTTCTCACGTGGAATGGCATATGACAGGATATCACATCCGGCTGAAAGGAAAGATACCGGAAAGGTTTGTTGCGGCGGATATCCGGGAACTGGAAACAAGATATCCCATACCCAGCGCATTTGAAGCGTATAGGAAGGCTTTTTCCGAGAGATAATGTAACTATCAGGGTGGTTTAGACTTTATGAAAAAAATGCTTTTTATCGTAAATCCCAAATCCGGCAGGGAGCAGATCCGTTCAAAGCTTTTAGAAGTGCTGGATCTGTTTTCTGCTGCCGGATATGAGATTCAGATCCACATTACCCAGCGCCAGAAAGATGCGGCGGAGGCAGCAGCCCGATGGGGCCAGGAAAAAGACCTTGTGGTCTGCAGCGGCGGAGACGGAACGCTGAACGAGGTGATAAGCGGGATGATGGAACTTCCACGGGCACCGCTTTTAGGATATATTCCTTCCGGCTCCACCAATGACTACGCCTCAAGCCTGGAGATACCAAAGCAGACCATGGATGCGGCCAGGAACGTTCTTGAAGGTCAGCCTTTTCCGATCGATGTAGGAAAGTTCTGCAAAGATCGGTATTTTGTATATATTGCTGCGTTCGGCGCCTTCACGGAAATTTCTTACCAGACTTCTCAGGATAAAAAGAATCTCCTGGGCCATCAGGCTTATATGCTGGAGGGGGTAAAAGGCCTCGGAGCCTTAAAGTCCCACAGAATGAAGGTGGAATGGGACGGCAATGTCCTGGAGGAAGAATTTATTTTCGGGATGGTGACAAATACCATCAGTGTAGGCGGCTTTAAAGGGCTGGTAACCCAGTCTGTAGCCTTAAATGACGGAGAATTTGAGGTTCTCCTGATCCGAAATCCCAGGACGCCAAGAGATTTAAGCAATATCATTTCCTATATGTTTCTGAAAGAGGAACCCAATGATTACGTATTCAAATTCCGGGCCGGGCATATCCGTATTACCTCAAAGGAACCGGTTGACTGGGTCCTGGATGGAGAGTTTGGAGGAAGCCGTCTGGAAGTGGAAGTGGAAAATTTAAAGGAGCGGATACAGATCCTGCATTCAGCAGAAAGACCCTGAACTGATACAAATTCCCAGGCAGTATTATAAATTATGATGAGAAATATGTTGAAAAATGCATTCTCTTCATATATAATGAAAAGTTGTGAAGGATTTTAACTGACTTCTTAACGAAAGGACGTTATTAAGTGGAAAAGGACAATTTTTTAGAGAAGCTGAGCAAACTCGTCGAATTCGCCAAAACCAGGCATAATGCACTGGATGCATCGGAAATCAATGATTTCTTTGCCGGCGAGAGCCTGTCCCCCGAGCAGATGGACCAGATTTATAGCTACCTGGAGAACCGCGGTATTGACGTGGTTCCGGTACTGGATGAAAATGTATTATCTGACGATTCTCTGCTGCTGGATGACTCTGACGATAGCTTCATGAAAGATGCAGAAGATGAAGAGCTTGACATTGATCTGGATGCCGTGGATCTTTTGGAGGGCATCGGAACGGAGGACCCGGTCCGGATGTACTTAAAGGAGATCGGAACCGTTCCCCTGCTCAGCGCCGAAGAAGAGCTGAGACTGGCCAAGAAAAAGGCTGAGGGAGACGAATATGCCAAGGAGCGCCTTATCGAGGCCAATCTGCGGCTGGTAGTCAGCATCGCCAAACGGTATACAGGCAGAGGAATGAGTTTCCTGGATCTGGTGCAGGAAGGCAATCTGGGCCTGATCAAGGGCGTAGAAAAATTTGATTATACAAAAGGGTACAAGCTGAGTACATATGCTACCTGGTGGATCCGGCAGTCAGTGACCAGAGCTCTGGCCGATCAGGCCAGAACCATTCGGGTTCCGGTGCATATGGTGGAAACCATCAACAAGATGTCCAAGATGCAGCGGAAGCTGACGCTGGAACTGGGGTATGAGCCATCTGTTACAGAGCTGGCAGATGCCCTGGAAATGTCTGAGGATAAGGTGATGGAGATCATGCAGATCGCCAGAGAGCCGGCATCCCTGGAAACGCCCATTGGCGAAGAGGATGATTCCAATCTGGGAGATTTTGTTGCTGACAGCAATGTGGTCACTCCGGAAGGAAATGTGGAGTCTGTTATGCTGCGGGAACACATTGATGCCCTTTTAGGTGACTTAAAGGAGAGGGAACGGCAGGTGATTGTCCTGCGCTTCGGCCTGGAGGACGGTCATCCCAGGACTCTGGAAGAAGTCGGAAAGGAATTTAATGTAACCAGAGAGCGTATCCGCCAGATCGAGGCCAAGGCTCTGCGTAAGCTCCGCAATCCTGTACGCAGCAAACGTATCCGGGATTTCTTATAAGAGTTTTACAGCTGCTGTGCCTTGTTTGGAACAGAAGGGCTGCCGCACAGAGTATGCGGCAGCCTTAAATTATGGGGCAGGAAGAAGTCCGGAAAATTATTTAGGGAGCGTGCGATGAATCAGAGGAATTATCAAAGGGAAATGGAGCAGGTGATCAGCCGGAACGAGAAGGAGGGAAAAATTCCCAGACTTCTTCTCCATAGCTGCTGTGCGCCCTGCAGCAGTTATGTGCTGGAATTGCTGAACCGGTATTTTTTTATTACGGTACTTTATTACAATCCCAACATATATCCGCCGGAGGAGATCCGCCACAGAGCAGATGAGCAGGAGCGGCTGATTGCATCCATGCCGTCTGAACATACGATAACTTACCTGGAAGGAAGTTATGAGCCGGAAGTTTTCTACCGGACGGTGCAGGGGCACGAAGGGGATAAAGAGGGCGGCGAGCGCTGCTTTCTGTGTTACCGCCTGCGCCTTGAGGAGGCGGCCAGGCAGGCGAAGGCAGGCGGATACGATTATTTTACTACCACTCTTTCCATCAGCCCTTTAAAAAATGCGGCGAAGCTGAATGCCATCGGCGAGGAACTGGCCCGGCAGTACGGCGTGCCATACCTGACCTCTGATTTTAAAAAGAAAAACGGTTACAAACGTTCCACGGAACTATCCAGGGAATATGGGCTGTACCGGCAGGACTACTGCGGCTGCGTGTTCTCCAAGCGGGAGAGAGAAAACGTAAAAATTGACTGAAAATACAGGCGTTTTTCTTGACAGGAATAGTCATTTGTAATAAAATTGAGCATAGAAGGTTTCATAGGGGAAATCTTGGGGAAATTAAATAATGACAAGATAAGGAGAGATACAACATGGTAAGCAAAACTTTAACCGTAGTAAACCCGTCCGGATTACATTTAAGACCAGCAGGCGTTCTTTCTCAGACTGCTATGAAGTTTAAGTGCGATGTGATCATCGAGTGCGGAGAGAAGAGAATCGTAGCCAAGAGTGTTTTAAACGTCATGGCTGCCGGTATCAAGTGCGGTACAGAGATCACTTTGATCTGTGATGGTGAGGATGAGAACGAGGCATTGGCTACCATCACCAAAGCGATTGAGGATGGACTGGGAGAAAAGTAATTTTATATCTGCTAAGTGCAATAAGGCGAAGAAGCTGTTCTGTGCAAAGGCACAGGCAGCTTCTTTTTTTCGCCATAAGCCCGGCATGCGGCGGCCGTCCCGGAGATGCTTGAACAAGGAGCTCTCTGTTCTGCCGGGCCGGATTAATGACAGGTAAGGTTCTGGATATGGCGGAAGAAAATGAAAGAATTGTATGCGAATGATAAAAAGAAATGAGGAATAGAAATAAAAAGACAGATAAAACATAATATAAAACCAAAAAGACGAATAATCTGACAATTAAAAGAAAAAAGTAATTTACAAAATGAAAATCCTGTAGTATGATCGTTCAATAAAAATATCAGTCCATATCCCATGTAAGGCACCCCGGCCCGGGGAACTATGGCTGAGAGAAAGAAAGGAAGAATGTTATGGAAGCAAAACAGAATCCGGCGGTTCCCGGACTTTATGATCCCCGCTTTGAGCATGATAACTGCGGCATCGGCGCGGTGGCGAACATTAAGGGAATCCGCTCCCACAAGACAGTGGACCAGGCACTTCATATTGTTGAGAATCTGGAACACCGCGCCGGAAAAGATGCAGAAGGAAAGACTGGCGACGGCGTAGGCATCATGCTTCAGATTTCCCATAAATTCTTTAAGAAAGCGGTCCGTCCTCTGGGCATTGAATTAAGCGGCCCGGGTGAGTACGGTGTGGGCATGTTCTTCTTCCCCCAGGATGAGCTGGCCCGCAATCAGGCAAAAAAGATGTTTGAGATCATTGTAAAGAAGGAAGGTCTTACGTTCCTTGGCTGGCGGGAGGTCCCCAACCATCCCGAGATTCTGGGGAAAAGGGCCGTGGATGTAATGCCCTACATTGCCCAGGGTTTTGTCAGCAAGCCTGCAGACGTTAATCCGGGACTGGATTTTGACCGGAAGCTTTATGTGGTCCGGAGAGTGTTTGAGCAGAGCAATGAAGACAGCTATGTAGTATCCTTAAGCAGCCGGACTATCGTATATAAAGGTATGTTCCTGGTAGGCGAGCTGCGGCGGTTCTTTGAGGATCTTCAGGATCCGGATTATGAGACTGCCATCGCTCTGGTACATTCCCGCTTTTCTACCAACACAAACCCCAGCTGGATGCGGGCTCATCCCTACCGTTTTATCGTTCACAACGGCGAAATCAATACCATCCGCGGAAATGTGGACCGTATGAAGGCCAGAGAAGAGACCATGGAAACGGAATTTTTTAAAAATGATATGTACAAGGTTCTCCCGATCATTAATCAGGAGGGTTCCGATTCGGCCATGCTGGACAATGCTCTGGAGTTTATGGTGATGAGCGGCATGGAACTTCCCAAGGCTGTGATGATCACGATTCCGGCTCCGTGGCAGCATGATAAGTCCATGCCTCAGGAAGTACAGGATTTTTACCGCTATTATGCTACGATGATGGAACCCTGGGACGGTCCCGCATCCATCCTTTTTACCGACGGCGAGGTAATGGGAGCGGTTTTAGACCGAAACGGCCTTCGGCCTTCCCGTTATTATATCACCGATGACGATTACATGATCCTTGCTTCTGAAGTAGGCGCCATCGATATCGATCCCTCTCATGTGGTGCGCAAGGACAGACTGCGGCCGGGCAGGATGCTCCTGGTGGATACGGTGAAAGGTGAGCTTGTAAACGATGAGGATCTGAAGATGAAATATGCAACCAGCCAGCCTTACGGCGAATGGCTGGATTCTCAGATCGTAAATCTGTCGGAACTTCCCATCCCCAATAAAGGGGTTCCGGAACTGGAGCATGATCAGAGACTTCGCCTTCAGAAGACTTACGGCTATACTTATGAGCAGTACAAGACCATGATCCTTCCTATGGCGTTAAACGGGGCGGAAGCTGTGTCTGCTATGGGCGCGGACAGCCCCCTGGCGGTTCTTTCCAGGATGCATCAGCCGCTGTTTAATTATTTTAAGCAGCTGTTTGCACAGGTGACGAATCCGCCCATTGATGCCATCCGGGAAGAGATTGTTACCTCTACTACGGTATATATCGGCCGAGAGGGGAACCTTCTTGAGGATCTTCCGGAAAACTGTCATATTTTAAGCGTGAATAATCCCATCCTGACCAATACGGACATGTTAAAGATCAAGAACATGAAAAAGCCGGGCTTTCAGGTGGAGACGATTTCCATTACCTATTACAAGAATACTTCTCTGGAAAAGGCCATCGAACGGCTTTATCTGGAGGTGGACCGGGCACATAAGGACGGGGCAAAGATCCTGGTGCTGACGGACCGGGACATTGATGAGAATCGTGTTCCCATCCCTTCGCTGCTGGCGGTGTCTGCGGTACATCAGCATCTGGTGCGGACCAAGAAAAGGACCAGTCTGGCTCTGATTTTGGAAAGCGGTGAGCCCAGAGAGGTACATCATTTTGCTACTTTATTAGGCTACGGCGCCAGCGCCATTTGTCCGTACCTGGCTCACGAGTCCATCCGGTACCTGATCGAGACGGGAATGCTGGATAAAGATTACTATGCGGCGGTGAATGATTATAATTCGGCAGTTCTTCACGGCATTGTAAAGATTGCTTCCAAGATGGGAATCTCTACGATCCAGTCTTATCAGGGGGCACAGATCTTTGAGGCTATCGGTATCTCAAAAGAAGTAGTGGATAAGTATTTTACCAATACGGTCAGCCGAGTAGGCGGCATCACTCTGCAGGATATCGAGAAGGATGTGGATGCCCTTCATTCAGCGGCATTTGATCCCCTGGGGCTGGATGTGGATCTGACCCTGGAGAGTGTGGGAAGCCATAAGCAGAGAGCAGGTCAGGAAGAGCATCTGTACAATCCTTTGACCATTCATCTTCTGCAGGAGGCTTCCAGAAAGGGCGATTATGAGACCTTTAAGGCCTATTCCGATGCCCTTTACGGTGAGAACCAGATCCGGAACTTAAGAAGTCTTATTGATTTTAATTTCCCGGAGGACGGAGGAATTCCCATCGATCAGGTGGAAAGCGTGGATTCTATTGTGCGCCGTTTTAAGACCGGAGCAATGAGCTACGGTTCTATCTCCCAGGAGGCTCATGAGACTTTGGCAATTGCCATGAACCGTCTCCACGGAAAGTCCAATTCCGGCGAAGGCGGCGAGAGTCTGGAGCGGCTGACGGTGGGTAAGGACGGCATAAACCGGTGCTCTGCCATCAAGCAGGTGGCTTCCGGACGTTTTGGCGTAACTTCCCGTTATCTGGTAAGCGCCAAGGAGATCCAGATTAAGATGGCACAGGGAGCAAAGCCCGGCGAGGGCGGTCAGCTGCCGGGAAATAAGGTATATCCCTGGGTAGCCAAGACCCGTCACTCTACCACCGGCGTAGGATTGATTTCCCCGCCGCCCCACCATGATATTTACTCTATCGAGGACCTGGCACAGCTGATCTACGATTTAAAGAACTCCAATACAGATGCCAGAATCTCGGTGAAGCTGGTTTCCGAGGCCGGCGTAGGCACTGTAGCAGCCGGTGTAGCCAAGGCCGGGGCCCAGGTTATCCTGATCTCCTCCTTTGACGGAGGAACCGGTGCGGCTCCCAGAAACTCCATTTACAATGCCGGACTTCCCTGGGAACTGGGAATTGCCGAGGCCCATCAGACGCTGATCATGAATGGTTTGAGAGACAAGGTGATCCTGGAGACAGACGGAAAGCTGATGACCGGCCGGGATGTGGCAATCGCCTGCATGCTGGGCGCTGAGGAATTCGGTTTTGCCACTGCGCCCCTGGTAACTTTGGGCTGTGTAATGATGCGTGTCTGCAATCTGGATACCTGCCCGGTGGGAATCGCCACCCAGAATCCGGAACTTCGCAAACGCTTTAAGGGAAAACCGGAGTACGTGATGAATTTCATGAAGTTTGTGGCACAGGAGCTTCGGGAGTACATGGCCAGACTGGGCGTCCGCACTGTGGATGAACTGGTAGGTCGGACGGATCTCTTAAAGAAAAAAGAGAACATCGCAAACAGCCGCGCAGCAGAGGTGGATCTGGACAAGATCCTGGGCAATCCCTATGAGGGGCAGAAGGTGGCCGGCTATTACGAGAAGCAGGTTTATGACTTTAAACTGGAGGATACGGTGGACCAGAAGATCCTCTTAAAGAAGTTAAAGTCCGCCCTTTCTTCCGGACAGAAGAGAAGCCTTTCCATCGATGTTTCCAATGTGGACCGGACGCTGGGAACCATGTTCGGAGCTGAGATTACCAGAAATTATCCCGACGGACTTCCGGAGGATACCTTTACTATAAACTGTACCGGTTCCGGCGGCCAGAGCTTCGGCGCATTTATCCCCAGAGGACTTACCCTGGAGCTGGTGGGCGATTCCAATGACTATTTCGGAAAGGGACTTTCCGGCGGCAAGCTGATCGTTTATCCGCCTACTGGTGTAAAGTTTAAGGCCGAAGAGAATATTATCATTGGAAATGTGGCACTTTACGGCGCTACCAGCGGAAAAGCTTTTATCAATGGCGTGGCCGGCGAGCGCTTCTGCGTGCGCAATTCCGGCGCAACTGCAGTTGTGGAGGGCGTAGGCGATCACGGCTGTGAGTATATGACCGGCGGCCGGGTGGTGATTTTAGGTCCCACCGGAAAAAATTTCGCGGCAGGCATGAGCGGCGGCATTGCTTATGTGCTGGATGAGAACCGGGATCTCTACAAGCGGTTAAACAAGTCCCTGGTTTCCTTTGAAGAAGTGACCAATAAATACGACGTACAGGAATTAAAGTCCATGATTCAGGAACATGTGGCCTA
>DVKS01000107.1 GCA_018715905.1 Candidatus Caccovicinus merdipullorum
CCTTTTCTATTTTCCGGTATACAGCCGCCTCCGTAAGCCGCGCTTTCCACTCTTCAGAAAGCCCCTGCCAGAATGGGAAGAAATCTTCCAGTTTCATATTTGCTCCTGCTGAAAATTTTATCTTTTCGTCAAAGTTCTGCCATCTGATCCGCGTAAATTTATTTTACAAACAGCTGTACCCAGTAATTTACGCCGGATGCATTCTGATAATGGCCGATTCCGATGGAATCGTACTGACTGCTCAGAATGTTCGCCCGATGTCCTGAACTGTTCATCCAACTGTTCATCACTGCCTCTGCGCTTCTCTGGCCGTAGGCAATGTTCTCTCCGGATCTGGTAAAGTTTAATCCGGCAGCCTTAAGCGCCGTAGAATAACCGGTCCCATCAGGACGGGTGTGGGAAAAGTTCACTGCGATCTCCTGAGCCCGGACCTGTGCGGCGCTGACCGCCTTCTGGTTCAGGGTAAGGGGAGATACACCGGCTTTTGCCCTCTCCTCATTTACCAGATCAAGCACCTGAAGGATCTGAGAACTCATATTCCCATCCTCATTCCCGGGAATATCATGATCGGGGAAGTCACTGTCAGGAAGGTCATCTCCCGGAATATCCGTATCCGGAAGACCGGGAATCACATTGTCAGAACCGCCGTTTCCCGGCCATCCGGGAATCTGTCCGAAATCAAAATCGGGAAGGCCGCCGGAATTACCAGGAAAACAATTTTCGTTTCCGCCGCTGATAACAATCATTTTCCCATTTCCGCCCGGAAGATTGTATGTATTTACAGCACCATATACGTTTGCCGGCAGTATCCCTGCCGCTCCCATTGCCAGTGCTGCGGTTAACCCGTACTGTGTTAATTTCTTTCTCATGATATGTTCTCCTTTGTTACGTAAATATTACATTTCTGTTACAAAAGGATCATATCATGCATCTTCTTCCAGCGCATTAGGGAATAAATGGCATTTTTATTATGGCATGCTGTAATTTATCCTAAAAGATGACAGGCCGCCATATGTCCTCCGCCAACATCTTTTAAAGCCGGCACTTCCTGGCGGCACCGGTCCGTAGCGTAAGGACAGCGGGTATGGAATTTACATCCAGCAGGAGGATTATAGGCACTTGGCACATCTCCTTCCAGAATAATCCGCTGTCTCTTCCGGTTGGCGTCCGGAATCGGGATGGCGGAAAGAAGAGCCTTTGTATAGGGGTGAAGCGGATGCCCGTAAAGCTCTCTTTTTTCTGCCACTTCCACCACACTTCCCAGGTACATTACAGCCACCCGGTCGCTGACATGACGCACCACGCTTAAATCATGGGAAATAAACAGGTAAGTAAGTCCTCTCTTCTCCTGCATCTTTTTCATCAGGTTCAGTACCTGGGCGCGGACGGAAACATCAAGGGCAGATACAGCCTCATCGCAGACCACAAATTCCGGATTCAGAATCAGTGCACGGGCAATGCCGATTCTCTGGCGCTGACCGCCGGAGAATTCATGAGGGAACCGGTTTAAGTACTGCTGATCCAGTCCCACATCATGAAGAATGGAAATAACCATTTCCCGCCGCTCTTTTGCGCTTCCGATTCCGTACACCTCTAAAGGAGCACTCACCAGATCATATACTGTCATTCTGGGATTCAGGGAACTGTAGGGATCCTGAAAAATGATCTGCATTTTTTTCCGCATTTCCCACATCTGTTTTTTGTCATAGGCCCCGATATCCTGCCCTTCATAAAAAATCTGCCCGGAGGTCTTGGGAATCAGGTTCAGGATGGTTCTTCCCAGCGTGGATTTTCCGCAGCCGGACTCGCCTACCAACCCCAGAGTCTCACCTTTGTGGATCGTCAGATTAATATCGTCTACCGCCTTTACCACCGGCGGGTTCATATTAAATAATCCTTTTTTTCCGGTAAAATATTTTCTTAGATCCTTTGTTTGCAGCAAAATCTGATTTTCGTTTCTCATGCTTGACCATCCTCATATTGAAAGCAGCTTACCATGGAATTTCCAGCCTTATAAAGCCCTGGCTGGCAGCTGCTGCAACGTTCTGACGCCAGAGGACACCTGGGACTGAAACGACACCCGGCCGGCATCTGACCCGGTCCCGGCACCGTACCCTCTATGGTGTTTAACTCATCCACATCCTCTTCCAGAGGCGGAATCGAATTTAACAGTCCTCTGGTGTAAGGGTGGCGAGGATTATTGAATATCTCCTTCACCGACCCGTATTCTACTACCTTTCCGGCATAAAGAACCAGAATATTATCGGCAGTCTCAGCCACTACGCCCATATCGTGAGTGATCAGGATAATCGCCGTATTCATCTTCTGCCGCAGTTCCAGCATCAGTTCCAGGATCTGGGCCTGAATCGTAACATCCAGCGCTGTTGTCGGCTCATCTGCAATCAAAAGCCTGGGCGCACAGGATACTGCCATCGCGATCATCACTCTCTGGCGCATACCGCCGGAAAGCTGGTGAGGATACTCCTTCATCCGCTTTTCCGGTGCGGCGATCCCTACCTTCTTTAAAACCTCCACGGCTTCTTTCCAGGCATCTTTTTTCTTATATCCCTGGTGGATCATTAAGGGCTCCATCAGCTGTTCCCCGATACTCATGGTCGGATTCAAAGCCGTCATGGGGTCCTGAAAAATCATGGCGATTTCATTTCCGCGGATCTTGCACATTTCATCCTCAGAGAGGGAAAGGAGTTCCCTTCCCTCCAGCTTAATGCTTCCCTGAGATATCATACTGTTCGTTCCCAAAAGACGCAAAATCGACAGACTGGTCACGCTTTTCCCACATCCGGACTCACCAACGATTCCCAGGATCTCGCCCTTTTCCACGGAAAACCCGATTCCATCCACCGCCGTGTTGACTCCTTTTTTTGTCTGAAATTGTACCTGTAAATCTTGTACCGTAAGCAATGAATCCATACCTTAATCCCTCTTTCACTTATGGTATTGACTGCATTCCGCAGACCGCTCCTACTCCTGGATATCCCACTCCCAGGAAGACCAGTTCAGCGCATTGAAATCTGCGTTATTTAAGCCGGTAACCCGCTTGTTGTAAGCAGTCAGCGTATTCTTCGTATACAGATAAGCCATGGGAGACCGCTCTACGATCATCTCCTGATACTCATCAAAGTAAGGCTTTCTCTCTTCAAAGGTAAGCTTGGAATTTCCCTCATCAATAATATCAGAAAGTTCGGTGTCCGTCAGCTGGCAGAAGTTTACAGAACTTCCCGGATAGATCATCTCCCGGCTCTCGCTGGGATCAAGGGTGCCGCCGGATCCAATCAGGCCAAGATCATGCTGGCCGTCCAGCATATTGTTCATCAAAGTAGCAAAATCTACCTGCTCGATGCGCACTTTCACGCCAATCTTCTGCAGATCCTGTGCAATCAGAGCCGCTGTACGCTCTGTAGCGCTGCTTCCGGAAGAAATATAAAATACAAGTGTCTGATCGAAGGGGAATCCGGCTTCCTCCAGCATGGACTTTGCTTTGTCCGGATCGTACCATACTTCAATGTTTTCGTTATAATACGGGCTGACAGAACTGATAGGCGTCACTACAGCTTCTCCCTCTCCCTGAAGGATCGCCTGGATCAGTACATCACGATTAATGGCCATGCTCAGTGCCTGGCGCACTTCCTGGGTCATATAAGGCTTTGCAGTATTAAAGATCATGGTCGTGTAGGAAGTGGTAGGAATGGATTCTGTTACCAGATTCTCCTGCTGATTAGCCAGTTCCCAGTCATCAATCAGGATAGAGCCATAGCCGATCATGTCCAGGTCTCCATTGATGAGGCCGGCCAGCATGCTGGCAGAATCCGTTACACGCAGAATCAGACGATCAATCTTAGGTGCCCCCAGATAATAATTGGGATTTTTTACAAATTCCATACGTTCCCCGTTGATCTCACTGTCATAGATGAATGGACCGGAACCAACCGGATTTGCCCATAACGTAGGTGCGTTGATCTCTTCAGCTGTCTTTCCCTCAAAGATATGCTTGGGAATAATATAAACCGTATCAATATCCTGAAGGAAGGTGTCAGCGTACATGGAAGTCTTCAGATTAAAGGTAACCGTGTACGTGTCATCTGCTGTAACTTCAATGGAATCCTCTGAAAGTTCTGCACCGGAATCGTCTACGCCGGCAATATACTGAAGGTGATAGCGGCTCTTTGCCTCTACCTGCGGATCTGAATACATCTGGTAACTGAATACCACATC
>DVKS01000108.1 GCA_018715905.1 Candidatus Caccovicinus merdipullorum
CCTGTACACCGACGCTATATCTGGAAGTCTGGCGGCCTGCCTATTACTCCTCCACCCGAATCAAATTGCTCACATAAGGCCGCTTCCCGGAAAGCACCTCATCATAAAATCCCTGTTTCCAGTCAATATAAGCCACACAATCCTTCAGTTCCGCAATCTGCTGATTCAGCTCCTTCTGCTTCTGATCCAGCATCTCCTTTCTCTGGGGGATGGTGGATTCTCCTTCAAGACAAAGATCCAGATAAACTTTCATCTCCTGGATACTCATGCCGCACTTTTTCAGACACACCAGATCCTTGATCCACTTCACATCACGCTCATCAAAAATCCGGCGGTTGTTCTTGTCCCGCTTGACGTTGGGAACCAGGCCCTCGTTGCAGTAAAACTTCAATGCCTGGTAAGTTAAATTCGTTTCTTTGCACACCTGCATCATTGTATACATATGGGGTTCTCACGCCTTCCTGAACTGTTATAAAAAGTATGCGCCCCGGCGCACACGCACG
This sequence comes from Candidatus Caccovicinus merdipullorum, assembly GCA_018715905.1. Classification (GTDB taxonomy): domain Bacteria; phylum Bacillota; class Clostridia; order Lachnospirales; family Lachnospiraceae; genus Caccovicinus; species Caccovicinus merdipullorum. The sequence continues at coordinate 504 of DVKS01000108.1, forward strand.
CCGGAGCAAAATTTCCTATTCAATGAAATGGCTGCTTATTCATGTTTTCGGCCTTTTGACCATGGTATCATTAGTCAAAGGCAAATTATATTTGTCTTTGACTATAAAAATAAACTTTTTCTAAAGTCTATTGACCGGTTGTAACTACCGGTATCTATAATCGATTGTATCAACCAGTAAAACTAATTCGGATTATAACACAGCTCTTATTTTCATACAAGAAAGGAAGAAGATTTTGTTATGGTATTCTATTTTACCGGCACAGGCAACAGCCTGTATATCGCAAAACAGATCGAAGAAAAGCCAGTGAGTATCCCTCAGATCATGAAGGGTTCTCATCTGGACTTTACTGCAGACCAAATCGGCATTGTAGCCCCGGTCTATGGACATGAGGTACCGCCCATGGTAAAGGATTTTCTGAAAAAGTCCTCGTTCCGTACCGGATATTTCTATATGATCCTTACTTACGGAAACCGACATGGCGGGGCCGCCGAACTGGCACAGAAATTATGTGAGGAGTGCGGAATTTCTGTCTCCTACATCAATGTGGTTCTGATGGCGGACAACTGGCTTCCCTCCTTCGACATGAATGAGCAGAAAGCCCTGGATAAGCACGTGGATGAGCAGATGCAGGTCATTCTTGCGGATCTGAAGGCGCGAAAGCACGGGATTTCCCCGGTCACCGAGGCAGATCGGCAGGCCCACCAGCAGTTCCTTGCAGGAATCAGCCATATGCCCGCCGATGCATGGCAGCATCTGATCCAGGTTACCGACGGCTGCATCGGATGCGGGATCTGCGAAAAGGTCTGTCCCTCCGCTTCCATCCATGTGATCAACGGAAAGGCGGTGCATACGCCTGGAAACTGCCAGACCTGTCTGGCCTGCGCACACGCATGTCCCCAGAAGGCCATCGGCCTGACGGTTCCGGAAAAGAACCCCCAGGCCCGCTATCGAAATGAACATATCTCCCTCCAGGAGATCATCAATTCCAATCATCAGGAGGAAAAATAACATGAACGAAGAAGAAAAAGCGCTCTTATCCCGCCGGTTCCAGGGAACCGACAGCCGTTTAATGGAAACCGATCCGGAATGGGTGGAAATCACCGCAAATTTCTCCGGAAAGGAAGTGCCGGAAAAAAGCCGCCTGACCAGGCACGAGCAGATGCTCTGCATCCTCTCTGCCCTGCTTGGATGCCAGGGTATGGGCGAATTCCGCCATATGCTCCACGCCGCGCTGAATGAAGGCCTTGATCCGGTGTCCATTAAGGAAGTGATCTACCAGGCCACCGCCTACCTTGGCATCGGCCGGGTCCATGATTTTCTGGAAACAGCCAATGCGGTCTTTAAGCAGCACGGCATCTCCCTGCCCCTGGCCTCTCAGTCCACCACCGATGCTGCTTCCCGTTTTGACCGTGGACTGGAAAAACAGGTATCCCTGTTCGGGCCGGACATGGCCAAACGGCAGACCGACGGTCCTGTGCTCCGGCAGAATATTAATCGCTGGCTGATAACTGTTTCGGCGATTACTACACCCGCACCGGCTTAAATGACGCGGAAAGGGAGATGATCACCTTCTGTTTCCTTCTGGCCCAGGGCAGCTGTGAAAATCAGCTTCGTGGGCACACCGCCGGAAATTTCGGCGTTGGAAATGGAAAGGAAAAGCTTTACAGCGTGGTGGAACAGTGCATGCCCTACGTAGGCTATCCCCGGAACTTAAATGCCATGGGAGTCATCGATGAAGTCGCGAAAGCATTTGAATAACCGTAATCGTCCCGAAGGACTGCATACGTCATAAATCTAAAGGAGGCTTATATTATGAACAAATTTACCTTTACCTACTCCACAAAAGTTTATTTCGGCGAGGGAATCGCCCAGGAAGCATTGAGCCAGGAGCTCTCCAAAGTGGGAAAAACCGTTATGCTGGCCTACGGCGGCGGTTCTCTGAAGAAAAGCGGCGTCTATGATCAGCTGAAAGATCTCCTTCTTCAGGCCGGAAAGGAAGTGGTGGATTTCTCCGGCATCATGCCGAATCCCACCTACGCGAAAGTCCAGGAAGAGGCAAAGTTAGCAAAAGAGCGCCATGTGGACTTTATCCTGGCGGCCGGCGGCGGAAGCGTCATTGACTGCTGCAAGGTGATCTCCGCTCAGGCCATGACGGAGGAAGATATCTGGAACATGGAATATACCGCGGGTAAATTCCCCGCAGCCGGAATCCCCATGGGCGCAGTGGTTACTGCCTCGGGCACCGGTGCGGAAATGAATTCCGGCGCAGTCATCACTTATGAAGAAAAGCTGTGGAAGGGCCCCATCGTGGGAACCGCCGCTTCTTTCGCCGTTCTGGACCCCGCTTATACCGCCACCGTTCCTGCTATGCAGGTACTTTCCGGCGCCTTCGACACCTTAAGCCACGCCCTGGAAACCTATCTTGGAAATTCCGATAAGGATAATGTATCCGATGATGTAGCCCTGGCTGTGATGCGCAATACCGTAGTGAACATGCGCCGGCTTCTGACGGATGTCAACGATATGCAGGCCAGAGGAAATCTGATGTGGGATTCCGCCATGGCAGAAAACGGCATCCTGAAGGTGGGCCGCCTCACCGATTTCCAGGTACACCAGATCGAGCACCAGTTAGGGGCCTACACCGACTGCAACCACGGTCAGGGCCTGGCCGTCATCCAGCCGGTATATTGCCGCCACATTCTCAAGGACGCAGAAGAGAAATTTACCCGTTTCGCCAAAACCGTCTTTGGAGCAGATACCGCCGAGAAGGGCATTGAGGCCCTCTCTTCCTTTATTAAAGAGTGCAGTCTTCCCACAAAGCTTGGCCAGTTAAGATCCACAAAAGAAATCACGCCGGAGCTTCTTCGCCAGGTAGCGGATACCAGCAACATAATCAAATGCAACCCCAGAGAGCTTGATCGGGAAGAAATCTACCAGATCCTCTGCGAATGCATGTAACCTGTACGCCAATTTCAGGAAAGGAGATCACCGCAATGAAAAAGTTGATCAGTATCGCACTTTACGGGCTCTATGCCTTCATAAAAAATCAGCTTTTATCTTATCTGTTCCTGACCACCTCTTTTGTGTTTTTTGATTTTGAGCGGCCGGCAGTACTCTTTTTCACCGAATATCTGGCAATTATGGGAATGTTTATCTTTTTGGCACATTTCGGCGGAGATATGCTCCGGAAAAAGAAATAGCAGTACAGAAGGCGGTTGTCGCTAAAGCATCATTATTCCGCAGACTTTCGCTTTTTCATCCTGGTTTTCTCATAGTCTTTTAAATGCCGCCCCTTTTGCCAGATGATAGCTGATCCCGGTTCCATAGATGTCGATACACTCTGATTTCTGCAGGTAATTGTGTATGCGGATCATCACATTTTTATCAAAAGAGAGACGGGTATTTGTGATCGCCTTGTCGTAAAGTGCCGGAAGTGCAGTTATAATATCCGA
>DVKS01000015.1 GCA_018715905.1 Candidatus Caccovicinus merdipullorum
AAGGAAGGCAATGAGTTCCAACGCCAGTTCTTCCTTATTTAATATATCGTCATTAATGGAACCCAGAAAAGCCAGGCGGATCCCGGCCTGCTGATCCTCAAATTTCGGCCAGAGGATGCCCGGCGTGTCCAGAAGCTCCAGGGTTTTGCTCAGGCGGATCCACTGGTTTCCCTTGGTCACGCCGGGCTTATTCCCGGTTTTGGCGCAGGCTCTGCCTGCAAAGGAGTTGATAAACGTAGATTTTCCCACATTGGGAATGCCTACAACCATGGCCCGGACCGGCCGATTTAAAATGCCCCGGCGCCTGTCCCGCTCAATCTTCTCCCGGCACGCCTCCTGGACTGCCGCATTTACCTGCCGCACACTGCCCCGGGAACGGCTGTCCAGATGTACGGTACAGTATCCTTTTCCCCGGAAATATTCATCCCACTTTTCTCCGGCTTTCTCATCTGCCAGGTCCCATTTGTTCATAAGAATCAGACGCGCCTTTCCTTTTCCCAGCTCGTCAATATCCGGATTCCGGCTGGAAAGAGGCGCCCGCGCGTCCACCAGCTCAATCAGCAGGTCGATCAGCTTGATCTCTTCCTTCATGGCCCGTACTGCTTTGGTCATATGGCCGGGATACCACTGTATATTCATTCTTTTCCCCCTGTTCGTCTTATCCGTTTCATGATGCCGGAGACCATCACCCACAGTCCCCGGCAGTATCCATTTATCAATTATCGGTTTCTATCGGATGCTTCCCATATTAATGGCCGGGAAAATCCGGAACCAGACCTTTCCCAGAATCTGGTCTTCTTTTACATTTCCCACATTGGAAAAACGGCTGTCCTCGCTGGAATTCTGATTGTCTCCTAAAAGGAAGTATTCATCCTCTCCCAGTGTTATGGGATTTTCCGCAAGACCTGCCAGTGAAACCGTGCCCAGTTCTCTCTCATCCGGAAGCACTTCTCCGTTAATATAAACCTGTCCGCCGCGGATCTGGACCGTCTCCCCGGGAAGACCGATAATCCGCTTAATATTCGCTTTTCCGTCTTCCCGCCGGAAAACCACCACGTCAAAGCGGTCCGGCTTTCCCAGATCGTAACTCAGCTGATTCACCAGCACCACATCGTCCGCGTTTAAAAGGGGCGACATGGAATTACCGCTTACCGTCACCTGGACACCAAAGGCGTAAACCGTAAAACAGCCCAGAGCAATGACCACGATAATGTCTGTCACCCAGTTTACAGCCCGGCGAAGCAGGCTCTCTTCTTCATTTTTAAATGCTTCCACTCTATCACACCTTATTTTACTTGCACATCAACAAAAAGAAAAGGCTGCTGCAGAAGTCCTTACCGGTCCGCCCATATCTGCAGCCGAAAAACGGCAGTCACAAAACACATGGCGCGGCCTCCGGTCCAGTCTCTTCTGCGGCAGCCTCTTTCCCCCAATTATTTAACCAGCTCTTTTACCTTAGCAGCCTTGCCGACACGCTGTCTTAAGTAGTTCAGCTTAGCGCGTCTTACTTTACCCTTGCGGACTACTTCAATCTTGTCCACGAAAGGAGAGTGTACCGGCCAGGTCTTCTCAACGCCGATGCCGTTGGAATTCTTTCTCACGGTAAAGGTCTCTCTGGCTCCGCCGTTCTGTCTCTTTAATACGGTGCCCTCGAATACCTGAATTCTCTCACGGTTTCCTTCCTTGATCTTGTTGTATACCTTTACGGTATCACCAACAGCGAACTCCGGAATGGATTCCTTTAACTGGGTTGCTTCAATGTTCTTAATAATGTCGTTCATTTGTGAACCTCCTTGTACTATTTGATGTTCTTAAATACCTAATCTGTATCAGAGGACCATCTCTTTTTTCGTCACAACATTTAGATGATAGCATAAGGCGGTTTAAAATGCAAGGAGTTTTTCGCTGAATTCTTCGGTTTCCTTGTGATTTTTCGCGGCCTTTCTCTTCTTTCAGCAAATCTTTAACGTTTTCTTCCTTCTATCATTCACTGCGATACCATTTCAGCTGGTTTGCTGGTATGGATACATAATTATCAGCGCTCCTCCCTGTACCGGTACGCACCCCACCAGTCAGGCATCAGCTCTCCCAGCGTCACCGTCTCCCGCTTCGCGTAGTCCACCATGATTTCCATATCCTTATTCTTTTCCGAAAGCTGCAGAAAAAACTCCCGGCAGGCGCCGCAGGGCATTCCGCTTCCGCTGCCAAAGGGCGCCTTGTCGCGAAAGGCGATCAGGCGTTTTACCACCGTCTGTCCGCTGTTTATATACATATTCAGCGCCGCCGTCCGCTCTGCGCATAAGTCCATGACACCGCAGCAGCTTTCTATGCAGAATCCCGTATAAATCTCCCCGCTTTCACTTTCCAGAGCGCACACCACATGGTGCGCATAAACAAACGGTGATACCTCCTGGGGACAATACTGTTCCCTGGCCTTCTCATATAATTTTTCCCAGATATCCATACTTCATTTCTCCTGCTATGTATAAATTTTCTTGTGACTGCAGAGTCAGTCGCCGATCTCTCCTGCCGGAACAGACAGGCTTTTTATCGGAACTGACTGCGGTACAGTCTCCAGTAAGCTCCCTTCATGGCCAGAAGTTCCTCATGGCTTCCCTCTTCCAGAATGTTTCCCTGATCAATGACGAAGATCCGATCCGCCTTTCGTATGGTGGACAGCCGGTGAGCAATAATAAACGAAGTCCGCCCCTTTAACAGCGCATCGATTCCCTTCTGCACCAGAATCTCGGTGTGGGTATCGATGCTGGAAGTCGCCTCATCCAGAATCAGGATCCCCGGTCTGGAGACCATGGTTCTGGCAAAAGCCAGGAGCTGCCGCTGGCCAATGGAGAGACCGGCTCCGCGCTCGCTGATCACCGTATCGTACCCTTTTTCCATCTCCATAATAAACTCATGCGCATTCACAGCTTTTGCCGCTGCCTGGATCTCCTCATCCGTTGCGTCCAGGCGGCCGTAACGGATATTGTCCCGAATGGTCCCGGAAAACAGGAAATTATCCTGGGTCATGATGCCAAGCTGACTGCGCAGGCTTTCCAGTGTCACCTTCCGCACATCCATGCCGTCAATAAGCACAGCCCCCTCTGATACCTCGTAGAACCGGCTGATCAGGTTCACAATCGTAGTCTTTCCGGCTCCGGTGGGTCCCACCAGAGCGATAGTCTCACCGGGCTTTACCTTAAAATTCACATCTTTTAAAATCATCCGGTCCGGCTCATCTCCGTAGGCAAAGGAAACATGAGAAAATTCCACAGCTCCTTTTATAGCAGGAAGGATTTCTGCATCCGGCGCATCTGCAATATCCGCCTCCGTATCCATGATCTCAAAAATGCGCTCAGCAGCAGAAATATTGGTAGTCAGCTTATTATAAAAATTCGAGAGATTTCGAATGGGACTCCAGAACATGGCAATATACGTGGAAAAAGCCAGAAATGTTCCGATGCCCACAGCTTCCACACCCATGATCCGAATGCCGATAAAGTAAAGGAGAAATCCTCCCAGCCCCCAGGTGATCTCCACCACCGGGCCGAAGCCGTCTGCAACTACTACCGCATCCACAAACGCCTTCCGGTGTGCATCTGTCAGCTGATAAAAAACCTTCTGTGTCTCTTTTTCTGCCGCAAAGCTCTGGATCACCCGAATCCCCGACAGATCTTCATGGATACAGGCACTTAGATTCGAAGTCTTTTTCCGGTACGCCTGCCAGAGCCGGTGGGCAGTCGTCTCGATCAGAAACATGCCGGTCACCAGAATCGGCAGAGTAAGAAGGGCCGCCATGGCCAGACGATAATTTTTCACCAGCATAATCACCGCCACGCACACCACCGTCACCAGATCCGGGATCAGCTGGGTAACGCTGTCTGTCAGTACGTCCTTTAAGGAGTTTACATCACCGATCAGCCGCGCCAGAATCTTTCCCGTAGGCCTGCTGTCAAAAAATCGGAAAGACAGGGTCTGGATATGATCAAAAAGCTGGTTCCGGATGGTCACCAGGATCTGGTTGGAAATATCCGCCATGATATACATCCTGGCCTTGGTGCCTGCCAGAAACAGACAAAACAGAATAACCGCGCCGCCCCCAAGCCTTAAAAGCCCTGCCCGGTCGCCCATGGCTACGTAATCATTGATGGCCTTTTCCATCAGGAGAGGCGTAATCATGCTGATGGAAATGGTTCCTGCCATAATGCAGAGCACCAGAAGAATCCTCTTTTTGTATGCCAGCAGATATTTTAAGAGCCGCAGAATGGTCTTTCTCTTGGGCACCGACTGCTGCTCTTCATCCATACGGCTTGTATTTACTGCCATTCCATTTCCTCCTCCCCGTACTGCACCTTAAAGGTCTGATAATAAAGGCCGCGTTTCTTCAGAAGTTCCTCATGGGTTCCCCGCTCGGCCACCCGGCCGTTTTCCAGAATCAGGATCTGGTCCGCGTTCTGCACTGCAGAGATCCGATGGCCGATGATGATCTTCGTGCAGCTTTTCAGCTCCTGAAGCTGCCGCTGAATCTCTTTTTCTGTCTCCATATCCAAAGCTGAGGTGGAGTCATCCAGAATCAGCACCGGATTCTCCTTTGCAATGGCTCGGGCAATGCTGATCCGCTGTTTTTGTCCGCCGGAAAGGCCCACGCCCCGCTCACCGATGATGGTATCGTATTGTTCCGTCAGCTTCATAATAAATCCGTGGGCGTCTGCACAGACGGAAGCACGTTCCACACTTTCCCATTCTGCCGCATCCCGGTTTCCTGTTTTGATATTGTCCTGAATGGTATCCGAGAAAAGGAATACATCCTGCATTACCACGGAAATCTGCCTCCGCAGATCAGAAAGAGACAGGCTGCGGACATCTTTTCCATCAATCAGGACCTGGCCGGAGGCGGCATCATAAAACCGCTGGATCAGGTTCACCACAGAGCTTTTTCCCGCTCCCGTCATTCCCATGATCCCCAGCGTACTCCCTGCCGGAACCGTAAAGCTTACATCCTTTAAAATCTCTTTGCCGTTTATGGAAAAATCTACATGGTTAAAACAGATCTCGCCGCGCATTCTTTCCATAGACTCTGCCCCTTCCGGACTGGAAATCTCAGGCTTCTCCCGGAAAATCTTTTGAATCTTGCCATTGGAGGCAATCGCCGCTGCAAAGTCATTGCTCAGCCATCCCACCATCTCCATGGGCCAGACAATGTTATTGGCATACTCGGAAAAAGCGCCCAGCTGGCCGATGGAAATGCGGCCGTCAATAACCATGATCCCTCCTGCCACGATCACCGCCATCAACAGCACCTTGGATAAGAAAGAAATATTCGGCTGATACCGGGCAATCAGTCCGGCCTGTTCCATATTCAGACGGTAATACTTCTGATTATGGGCGCGGAATTTCCGGATCTCGTATTTCTCTCTGGCAAAGGCTTTCACTGTCCGCACTCCCGCCAGATTCTCCTGTGCCGTGGTATTCATGGATGCAGTCTCCTCGCTGATCCGGTCATACACATCCCCCAGTCCGTTTTCCATCCGCAGAGCAAACCAGGCAATCACCGGCATCACCAGAAGGGGAATCAGGGTAAGAAGAGGGCTGATCCGGAACATACAGAATACCATTACGCAGGTATGGATCACACATTCGATGATCAGCATTCCCACAAATCCGCAGGCATTCCAGATCCGATCCACATCATCCTTTACTCTTGCCATCAATTCTCCTGTATTATGACTATCAAAATACCCCACAGACAGGGTCTGGATATGATCAAATAGATCTTTTCGCAGACGGCTTCCAATACCGGAAGCGGCAAAATCAAAGATAAACTCTTTCGTGTACTGGAAAACAGCCCGCCCCAGTCCGATTCCCAGAAGGCCGAAAAGAAGCTGCATCAAAAGTTCCGTCCGGCCCCCTACAATTACCTGATCAATGATCCTCTGGGTGATCTGCGGCGCGGCAGCATCCAGAAGGATACTGATTACCATGGCGATCACCGCAATCCCATACAAAGGACAGTATTTCCCTATATACTTCCACAAGCTTTTCATGTACTCACCTCATAATGCATCCTTATTATAAAAAACGCTGTGAAAACGATGGTTCCCTTTCCAGGTACTGCACGGCTGTTTTTGCAGTCCCGGAAGAAGAGAAAAAGCGTTTTTACAGCGTTTTCTTTCCTTTTCCTGCTTCCGATTTTCTTTTGCAATGCAAAAAGGCCGCCGAAGGCAGCCTTTTCACAAGTCAAAATCCCGCAAAAAAGCCGCAGCCATTTCAGACTGCGGCTCAAGATCCATAATAATCCCGGTTTTATTCGGACGCGAGGCAGACGAAACAGCAGTTTTCGATTTTCTGATCATGTTTTCTCTTTTTGTCATTCAATCGCATCATCACATCTGCCTCCTTTCCATCGCGTTCCGGCGTCATCGATATCTTTCTCTCAGGATACATCCTGTTCTCTGTTCTGTCAAGTATTTTCATATGCTTTGATATAGACAAAGTTTTCATTTTCCCGTTCCATGGCATAATCCGTCTCAAGTACCGCCCGGATAAAATCTTCGCCGCCCGGCTCTACTGCCGCCACTTTAAGATTCAGGGCTTTCTCTGCGTCTGCCACAGTTGCATCATCCAGAAAGACCTGCTCGCCGCTGCGAAGCATATTGGAAGGGATCAGAAGACGGTCTCCCAAATCTGTTCCCTGCTCCTGCCGTGCCTTTAACTGGGTGATCAAATCCCGGCCGGTGATCAGCCCGGACACGGTAATGGTTTCTCCAAAGAAATCATTACGGATCGCGTACACATGCACGGTCAGACCGGGAACTGCCTCCATAAGCCGTCCTGCAAAGTCTTTTACCGTGGAGTAGGCCAGTTTTCCTGTGGCAATGGTCAGAGTCTGGGGACCCTTTTGGGCTGCCTTCTGGAAAAAGCCTTCCTGAAGCAGGTTCTCATAAGCCTCCCCAAACTCCCGGATAAAAAGACGCATCATACCTACGCCGTTTTCCAGCTGAATATAACCGTCATACCGTTCCTCCTCAGGGAAATCCAGGCCGGCTGTGATATACCATTCATCACTGGCATGGATAAAATGAAGGCCGTATCTTTCATAAAATTCCTTCTGGCGGCTTTCCACCATCCGGATCACATCCAGAGCCTCTTCCCTGGAAAATAACTCCAGGGGGTAAAGTCCCTCCCGAAAGCGGGTCAGGCCTGCCGGCACCACGGAAACGCTGCGCATAAAGGGCAGGTATCTGGAAAGATCCTCAATGCTCCGCTCCAGCTCTTTCCCGTCATTGACGCCCCGGCATACCACGATCTGGCCGTTCATCTCAATGTGATTTTCATACAACGTATCCAGAAACTTCAGCTTCTCCCCGGCAAACCGGTTGTTGAGCATTTTGCACCGCAGTTCCGGATTGGTGGTCTGGACAGAGATATTGATGGGTGCCAGATGCATATGGATGATCCGCTGAATGTCTGTTTCTTTCATATTCGTCAGCGTAATATAATTGCCCTGAAGGAAAGACAGACGGGAATCATCGTCTTTAAAATACAGGGTATCCCGCATTCCCGGCGGCATCTGATCGATAAAGCAGAAAATACATTTATTGCTGCAGGAACGGTACTCGCTCATCAGCCCATTCTCAAATTCCAGGCCCAGATCCTCGTCAAAGTCCTTGTCGATCTCCAAAAGCCATTCTTCCCCATCGGGTTTTTCGACCAGCACTTCGATATACTCACTTTTAATCAGGTACCGGTAATCAAAAACGTCCTGGATCTCCTGGCCGTTAATGGACAAAAGCACATCCCCCGCCTCAATTTCCATCTCCTCACCGATGGAGCCCGGAGCAACTTCCCGGATCACATGCCGGTTCTTTTTTTCCTTTTTCACTTACCTTCACCGCCTTCCCTGCAGATATCCTTCACCACCTGGCCGGCCAGGATCAGGCCGGCCACTGAAGGCACAAAAGCCACGCTTCCCGGCGTCTGCCGCTTTCTGGGCGTAATGCCGCCGGAAGCGGACTCTCCGGTTCCGGCCGATACGATCCCGTCCTCGTCCGGAACTTTTGGCGTGATGGGTTCCTCAGTGGAATACACCACCTTAAGGCTTTTTACACCGCGCTTTTTTAACTCCCGGCGCATGACTCTTGCCAGAGGGCAGACGGATGTTTCATAAATATCCGCCACCTGAAAGCGGGCAGGATCCAGCTTATTTCCTGCACCCATGGAACTGATCACCGGCACGCCTGCCTCCTTTGCCTGCATAATGATCTGGAGTTTGGCTGATACCGTATCCACCGCATCCACCACGTAAGTGTACCGGGAAAAATCAAATTCTGCCGCCGTCTCCGGAAGGAAAAAGCAGCGTCTGGCCTCCACTTTTGCATCCGGATTAATGGAAAGGATCCGTTCCTTCATCACATCCACCTTATACCGTCCCAGATCCGGCAGCGTGGCGATAATCTGCCGGTTTAAATTTGAAAGGCAGATGGTATCACTGTCGATCAGCTCCAGGCTTCCCACGCCGCTGCGGGCCAGGGCCTCTGCCACATAGCCGCCTACGCCTCCAATACCGAATATGGCTACTCTGGCAGCCTTAAGACGCAAAAGCCCCTCCCGGCCCAAGAGAAGCTCTGTCCGCGAAAACTGATGTTCCATCTTATTCCTTCATCTCCTGCCTGTCCGTCTCCGAATCCTCTGCCAGAAGCTCTTCCAGATACTTCCGCTCCTTCTTAGAGAGAACCGCTCCCTCCAAAAGGTCCGGCCGCCGCTCCAGAGTCCGCTTAATGGACTGCTTCCTCCGCCATTCTTCGATATTCTTATGATGGCCGGTAAGAAGCACCGGCGGCACGGCCATATCCCGGAAAATTTCCGGTCTGGTATACTGCGGATATTCCAGAAGATTATCGTGAAAGGACTCCACCTCTGCAGAGACCTCATTGTTCAGCACACCGGGAACCAGACGGGAGATGCAGTCGATCATCACCATGGCCGGCAGTTCTCCGCCGGTAAGCACATAATCTCCGATAGACAGATAATCTGTGCAGATTAACTCCAGCGCTCTCTCATCGATCCCCTCGTAATGACCGCAGAGAAAAACAAGATCCTCCTCTTCGGCCAGCTCCTGGGCAATTTTCTGATTAAAAACTTTTCCCTGGGGCGTCATGTAAATAACCCGTGGCTTCTTCCCCAGCCTGCCGCATAAATCTTCATAAGCCTCGCATACCGGCCCCGGCTGCATCACCATACCGGCTCCGCCGCCGTAGGGGGCGTCATCCACATGGCGGTGCTTGTCATGAGAATAATCCCGGATATTGATGGCCTCCACGGAGATCAGCCCCTTTTCCATGGCCCGCCCCGTAATGCTGGTATTTAAGCCTCCCATCACCATCTCCGGAAAAAGCGTTAAAATGTGAAAATTCATACCGCTGCTCCTCGTTTTTTCCTGCTTGCAGATCTATCGCCTACAGATCCAGAAGTCCGGGAAGCAGATGCACCTGCATCTGTCCGGCTTCCACATCCACATGAAGGATACACTGGCGGATAGCCGGCAGGAGAATCTCTTTCCCATTCTCCATCTTTACCACGTACACATCATTGGCTCCCGTCTGGATCACATCCGTAAGGGTTCCCAGCACGCAGCCGTCTTCCTCCGTCACGGTCATTCCCACCAGATCTGCAATAAAATATTCATCCTTCTTAAGATCTACGGCCTGGTCCCGGCGGATCCAGAGCTCTTTTCCTCTGTAGCGTTCGATATCATTTATATTATCATATCCCTCAAACTTCAGGATAACCATGTTCTTGAAAAATTTAACATTCTGGATTTTCAGAGACAGGCGTTCCCGCCCTGTATCCAGCGTCACTTCCTTAAGCCGGCGAAAGCGCTGGGGATCGTCTGTGGTGGGGAATACCTTCACTTCTCCCCGCACGCCGTGAGTGGAGCTGATCACCCCTACCCGAAACATATCTTCCATCTGTCTATCCTTCCTGAACAAAAGCCTGTTTTTCTGAATACGGTAAAAGAAGCTGCTGCAGATACCGACAGCAGCGGCATCTGCAGCAGCTCCATAAAGGTTCGTTACTGAATCTCTACGATTACTTTCTTATCTTCCTTGGAGGCGGCGGCCTTTACCACAGAGCGGATCGCCTTGGCAATCCGTCCCTGCTTGCCGATCACCTTGCCCATATCGGAAGCAGCAACCTTCAGTTCGATCAGGGTGTCATCACCCTTCTGGCTTTCGGTAACGACTACTTCGTCTGGATTATCGACAAGAGCTTTTGCGATAACTTCAACTAATTCTTTCATACAATCACCTCAAGCGTATCCGATTACTGGATACCTGCAGCTTTTAACAGCTTTGCAACCGTCTCGGTGGGCTGAGCGCCATTTGCCAGCCACTTCTTGGCAGCTTCCTCATCAAACTTGATGGAGCTGGGATCGGTATTCGGATCATATGTGCCGATTTCCTCGATGAATCTTCCGTCTCTGGGAGAACGGGAATCGGATACAACGATTCTATAGAAAGGAGCCTTCTTCTGACCCATTCTTCTTAATCTCATCTTTACCATGTTGCTTTCACCTCCTGAAATATTCAAAAAATAAAATCTGTATAGAAATACGGGATTACCGTATAACTAGCAAAAAAACTTATTTAAAAGGGAAGCTTAAACTTGCCGCCCATCAGACCGCCAAGGCCGCCCAGTCCTCTCTTCTTTCCGCCCATCATGCCGGGAAGCTGTTTCATCATCTTCTTCATCTGATCAAACTGCTTTACCAGGCGGTTCACCTCGCTGATATCCACACCGGAACCTCTGGCAATCCGCTGCTTGCGGGAAAGATTCATAAGAGAGGGATTTGCCCGCTCTGCCGGAGTCATGGAAAGAATGATCGCCTCAATTCTAGCCATATTCTTTTCATTTTCATCCATGTCAATGTTGCCTAACTGGCTCATGCCCGGCATCATGCTCATGATGCTGGCCATACCGCCCATCTTTTTGATCTGGCGCATCTGATCCAGGAAATCATTGTAGTCAAACTCCGCCTTCCGGATCTTCTGGCTCAATTCTCTGGCCTTCTCCTGATCCACCTCAGCTTCCGCCTTCTCAATCAGGGAAAGAATATCGCCCATACCTAAAATACGGGATGCCATGCGCTCCGGATAAAACTGTTCCAGATCCGAAAGCTTCTCGCCCATACCTACATACAGGATCGGCTTTCCGGTAACAGACCGGATGGAAAGAGCCGCACCGCCTCGGGTGTCGCCATCCAGCTTCGTCAGGATCACGCCGTCTATACCGACCTTTTCCTGGAACATGCTGGCTACATTTACCGCATCCTGACCAGTCATGGCGTCTACCACCAGTATGGTCTGGGTCACATCCACCTGCTCCTTGATCTCTACCAGCTCATTCATCATATCTTCATCGATATGAAGACGGCCAGCCGTATCCAGGATCACCACATTCATGCCGTTCTTGGCGGCATGCTCCACTGCAGCTTTGGCAATGTTTGCCGGCCGGTTCTTATCCCCCATGGAAAATACGGGAACATCCTGCTTTGCACCGTTGATTTCCAGCTGCTTGATAGCGGCGGGACGGTATACATCGCAGGCAGCCAGCAGAGGCTTTCTGCCTTTTGCCTTAAGCTTTCCGGCAATCTTTGCTGTGGTGGTGGTCTTACCGGCGCCCTGAAGTCCGGCCATCATGATCACCGTAATTTCGCTGGCAGGCTTTAACTGGATCTCCGTAGTCTCGGAACCCATCAGCTTGATCAGTTCTTCATTTACGATCTTGATGACCATCTGTCCGGGAGTCAGACTCCCAAGAACATCCTCACCTACCGCACGCTCCTGAACGGCGCTGATAAACTGCTTAACTACCTTGAAGCTTACATCCGCTTCCAGGAGAGCCATCTTGACCTCTTTTAAGGCAGCCTTTACATCAGCCTCGGTGAGACGGCCTTTGCCTCTTAAGTTTTTGAATACATTCTGCAGCTTATCGGCTAAACTTTCAAAAGCCATGAGCAGACCTCCAATTCTTATCGTGATTCAATCTGTGTAATCTGTCTGGCAGCCCTTCTGGCCCGGCTTAACAGCTCCGGATCCTTCCGGACCTCATAATCGTCCAGGGCTGTCTGAATCTCTGCTGCCAGGCGTTTCGTAGAAGCAAACTTCTCCACCAGATGGAGCTTTTCCTCATAGCCTGCCAGAATCCGGTCACACCGCCGGATCAGATCGTGGACTCCCTGCCGGCTGATCCCCTGCTCCTGAGCGATCTCGCTTAAGGATAAGTCATTCATCACCACATCCTCATAGATCCGCCTCTGGTGCTCGGTAAGAAGCTCGCCGTAAAAATCATACAGAAGTCCCTGCTGAACGATTTTTTCCATAATTTCATCACCTGTGTTATCATACAGGAAAGCAGGACGGGTGTCAAGTGTTTTTTCTTGACAAAGTTATTTTTTTCCCAGAAATTCCTCCACCGTAAGGTAAATCCCTTCAAAGCCCAGCTTTCGGCACAGCTGCGTCACATACGGCTGGCTTAAGCATGCCTCTTTTAAGAGATCGGTCCTGGAAAACACTTCTCTTCCATTTCCATCTGCCAGAATCTGTCCGTGGGCCATCACGATCACCCGCTCAAAAAACTCCGCCACGAAATCCATATCATGAAGGACCGCCAGCACCAGTTTTCCTTTTCCGGAAAGTTCACGGATCACGTTTCCAATGATCTGTCTCCCCCGGTAATCCTGGGCAATGGTGGGCTCATCCAGAATCAGCACATCCGTATCCATAGCCAGAACCGAGGCAATGGCAGCCATCTTTCTTTCGTACAGTTCCAGGTCGTAAGGATTTTCCTTTTCCTTTCCTGTCAGACCGGTAAGGGCCAGGGCCTCCAGGGCCTTTTCTTCCGCTTCTTCCCTTGACATACCGATATTCAGCGGCCCGAACATCACTTCATCCAGCACATTATACTTGAAAATCTGGTCATCCGGATTCTGAAATACATATCCGAT
The DNA here is from genome assembly GCA_018715905.1 of Candidatus Caccovicinus merdipullorum. Classification (GTDB taxonomy): domain Bacteria; phylum Bacillota; class Clostridia; order Lachnospirales; family Lachnospiraceae; genus Caccovicinus; species Caccovicinus merdipullorum. The sequence continues at coordinate 13,004 of DVKS01000015.1, forward strand.
CTGACCTGCAAGCATGGCCACTGTCTGTTCTCCGATGTTCCTGCCTTTAAAATAAATGTTCCCGGATACCGGTTTCAGAAGTCCTTTTAACAGTTTTACCAGTGTCGTCTTGCCTGCACCGTTCTGCCCTATGATGGCAGTGGGACGCCCGTCCAGTTCCAGATTCAGATTCTGCAGCACCGGCGCTTCCGGAGAATAATGGAAATCCAGGTTTTGAATGGAGAAGAAGGGTTCCGAAATGGAAACATCCGTTTCCCCGATCCGGCTCTTTTCAAAATCCTTCCCATGAAAGAATTCTGCAGCCGATTCTGCCGTCACAGGATAAGTCCCGTCTTTAAAAGAAAGTCCCGCAGCCCGGCAGATTCGGGTAAATGCAGGCGGCTGTATGCCGTATTCTTCCAGGTCATCAAGAGAAAATACCTTTTGGGGCGTATCAAAAGCAATCTGTTTTCCTTCATGGAGAAGCAGGATCCGATCACAATAGGAAGCGATCTTTTCCATCTTCTGCTCAATCATCAGAATGGTGATCCCGGACTTTGCAAGTTTTTCCACCGCCCGGAATACCTCCTCGCTTCCAGCCGGATCTAACTGAGAAGTGGGTTCGTCTAACACGATCACCTCCGGCCGCATCACCAGGATGCTGGCGATGGCCACTCTCTGCATCTGGCCGCCGGACAGATCGAAAGGATTCCGGTCCCGGTACTGCCAGATATCCAGAAGTTCAAGGGCCCATTGAATCCGCCTCTTCATCTCCTCCCGCTCCACGCCAAGATTCTGCATACCGAAGGCCACTTCCTCATATACATTGTCCCTCGCCCCGGAAAGCTGGTTAAAAGGATTCTGGAATACCAGACCGACCGTCCTGCACATCTGAGAAACCGGTACCGTCTCTGCGTTAAATCCCCCCGCCGTAACCCTTCCGCCGTATGCACCTTTATAAAACTGGGGTACCAGACCGACCAGCGCCTGGCTCAGTGTGCTTTTTCCCGCTCCGTTTGCCCCGATGATCCCGATGAATTCCCCTTTCTCCACAGAAAAGGTCAGCCCGTCCAAAGCCAGCTTTTCCGTGTGGGGATAGCGGTACCGCAAATTTTCCACTGTGATCACAGCCATGTGCCTACCCTCCAGACCACCGCTGCCAGAATCAGCAGCAGACATAAAATTGTTGCCTCCCGATCGCCTTTATGCCTGGGCCGGTCTTTCAGCCAGGTTTTCTTTATGCCGGCACCGAAGCCGCGCACTTCCAATGCGATGGCTCTCTCTCTTGTATTGATCAGAGAACTCATCACAACCGGAGAAATCAGAGGAAGGAAAGCTTTTGCTCTGGTCCGCAGACTGCCTTCCGTCTCCAGTCCCCTGCTTCTCTGGGCATCCATAATCGTATTCATGGTTCCCATCATCTGCGGGATAATTTGAAATACGGAACTGATAATATATCCGAACCGCGGAGAAAATCCCCTCTTTTCCAGTTCATCCACCAGTTCCGAAGGTCTGGTAGTCAGCACCAGAACAGCAAAGGAAAGAAGCATATTCAAAATGTTCAGTCCGATCCGCAGAGCATACAAAAGCCCTTCCCGGTAAAACTTCAGCGGTCCAAGACGAAAAAGCACATTGGCATTGTTCTGGTTAAAGAGCCCATGGATCAGAAATATGGTAATAAGGATTGTAAAAGAAAATGCAATCAGCGGAAACGTTCTCTTTAAAACTTTTCCCCAGGCCAAAAGACAAAGGCTCACCCCAATAAAACAGCCAAAAAGCCACAGCCTGCCGACAATCAGCGGAATGCTGACAGCAGCAGCTATGTGGGCAATTTTTGTAAATGGATGGACTTTTGTCAGGCAGGTCCCATTATCCGTAAACAAGCTTATATTTTTCATAATATCAGTTCAGTCTTTCTATTTCAGCATCTGCTTCATAAAGCGCCGTTAATTTCTTCGGCAGTCCCTTCAGGATAAAATACACAAGAATCAGGGTGATCAGTTTATCCGGTACATCTACCACAATCTCGTCAAGAAGAGAACCGAGAAATACCGGCATTCCGGCCGCCTGGGTTGCTGCAAACACTGCATCGCCCCAGACATTTCCTGTGGTTCCTCCCCAGAAGATCACATTTAAAGGCGTGGAGATCACCACCGCCGTAAGTCCGGCTGCGCAGGCTGTAATAATGGCTTTGGGAAATGTCTTCATAAACCCAAGCCGCGCCATGATGCCGGCTGCCGCACCGATTCCCAGGCTGGTCAGTGCATAAATCAGAGTAATGTTATCCCCGGCAGTAAAGCCGTAAATCAGATTATTGGCAGCTCCGCAGACCGCTCCGATCACCGGCCCTCCCAGGCATCCTCCGATACAGGTTCCGATGGAATCCAGCCACAGGGGAAGTTTCAGCACACTGGCAAACAGCTTTCCCAGATAATTAATGCCGATGCAGGCAGGAATCAGCACGATGCAGGCCGCATCAAATTTGGTCTTAAACAGATCTTTCATATACCTAACACTTCCTTTCGTCATTTATCTTCTTAAGCGCCCCTAACGCTGTAAGAATCTCTCGTTCTTCTCCGCCGGCTGTAATATTCATGCCGGAAGCATACTGCCCGATGTCCCGGCTTACATCGCCGCCTCTGCAGGATACTACATTCAGCACAGAAGCTGTCCGCATACCGCGGATGCCTCCCACCACAAAAAGCGCCGCCGTCTCCATATCCGATGCCGCCACGCCCTTTTTCGCCCAGTTTTCATAAATTTCCGGATTCTCATCCCGGTACAGACAGTCATGGCTTCTGACAATTCCCATATGCCAGGGAATTCCCAGCTCCCGGGCACTGCTCTGCAGAGCCATAAGCAGCCCAAAATCCGGAACCGCCGGGTAACTTAATGGTGCATACCCCAGAGAAGTCCCCTCATCCCGGACGGCCCCTTTGGCAAACACCAGGTCACCCAGATGGATATCCGGCAAAAGAGCACCGCAGCTTCCGATCCGCACGGCAGCCTTTACCCCGATCCGGTGCAGTTCCTCCACGGCAATGGCAGTGGAAGGTCCTCCCATTCCCGTAGACATAACAAGAACCGGGATCCCATGGTAAAGCCCTTTTACGCTCTTATACTCCCGGTTAAAAACCAGAAACTCGGCCTGTTCCAGACAGGCTGCCACACGGTCCACACGTGCCGGATCTCCCGGAAGTACGGCATATTCGATGCCCAGATCCTCCGGAAGCTGGATATGTGGCATTCTGCTCTTATTCCCATTAGATTCTGCCATCAAACCCCTCCTTTCCATGCTCTTCCAATGATTTTTAACGATACCACCCCGAACCACAAAAGTCAACAAAAAGCAAAGTTTTCGTTAAAATAATAACAATTCAAAAAGACATTCCTCCCGTTTTTATACTCCGGCCTTCAAAAGCCTCCCTTGTCAAAAAGAAATCACTGTCTTATACTATTTTCAAGGCATCCTGTCCGGTTTGCTGTCAACAAAAATAATGAAAGATGAGGAAGATACTATGAGCTGCGAAAAAAATGCAGCAGGCAACGACCTGCTGCTGATAATCGATATGCAAAATGTCTACACAAAAGGTCAGGAATGGGCCTGCTGCGGCACAGACAATGCCGCAAAATCCATTCTGAAGCTTCTCTCCTCCTGCCATTGTCCCGATGTGATCTTTACCCAGTACCTGGCTTGCGAAAACCCGAAAGGCGTCTGGAAAGAATATAACAGAATCAATGCATCCATTAATTCTGATCCATGGCTGAATGCCATAATTCCCGCCCTTCTTCCCTGGACAAAAAAGTATCCCATCTATTCCAAAAGCGTCTACTCCTCTCTGGCTATTCCCCAGGTAAAGGAAGCTGCCGCACAGGCACGCCGGGTTCTCATCTCCGGCGTAGTGGCGGAATGCTGCGTCCTTTCCACAGTCCTGGCCGCCATTGATGAAGGCTGTCAGGTCATCTACCTGAAAGATGCCGTTTCCGGCCTTACTCCCCGGTCCGAAAGAGAGACGGAAAATCTGATATCTTATTTTTCACCGCTTCACACAAAGATCATGACAACAGACGAATACCTGCTGGAAGCCGCTTCCCGCGCTTAACTTGGTTCATCCAGACGGATCAGATATCCGCTTTCCGGCGGCATATCCAGTTTGATCCATCCGCCCAGATCCTCATGGACGAAGGTCTGACCCAGAAGATCCCGGGATTCAGAAATCTTCCAGTCACCAAGGCCCTGGAGATAGATCTCGATGGTCCTCTCCGCCTTCTCCATGGAGCAGACAAACAGAAACCGCTCCGAATCGGTAAACCGCACACAGGCAAACTGCAGGCCGAAAGCGTACAGGATCTGGAAAGAACCCTCCGTAAAGGCCGGCGATTCTTTTCGGATCTGAATCAGACGGACATAGTGCTGATATCTCTCCCGGTTTTGGAAATCGGAATTCCAGGGCATGGGATAACGGCATCCCTCCACATCCTGAGTCCTTCCTCCAATGCCGGCCTCATCCCCATAATAAATGCTGACACAGCCAGGCAGAGCAAACTGCAGAAGGACTGCATTCTTCCAGGCACCCAGGGAAATCTCCGGATTGTTGTGGAGCCGGGACGTATCATGGCTGTCCAGCAGATTAAACTGGTTCTGGCAGATAACCGTAGGAAGCTTATTTAAGAAAGCATTGATCCTGCCGGCAAAATACGCCGCATCCTGGGGATGCGCGCTGTGCTTCCGGCATTGGTGACGGGCATCCAGAAGATCCCGCTCTCCCGCAAATTCACGGATGGGCCGGGCACAGCCGGCATAATTCATGGCCGAATCCCACTCATTTCCCTGAACAAACTCGCTGCTCCCCAGCCAGTCCTCTCCAAGGATATAGGCCTGAGGATTTTCTTTTTTTATGCTTTCTCTGATCTGGGGCCAGATCTCATGCTGCAGCTGCAGCAGATTAAAACGGCCCACCTCATTTGCCACATCAAAGCGCCACCCATCGATCTCATAAGGTGCTTTCAGCCAGGTCTTAATCACAGAATCTTCGTTCTGATAAATGATTCCGCGAAGCTTTTTTGAAGTGTAATTCAGCACCGGCAGGCTCTCAACCTGATGCCAGCTTAAATACTTTCCATTCTCGTCAAAGAAATAATACTCCCTCTCCGGTCCGTCAGGGTCCTGAAATGCCCCTTGCCCCTCCGGAAAAAACTGCGCATCCTTATTGAACCACTTGTGTGCCGTTCCCGTATGGTTTATGGAAATATCCAGGATCAGGCGCATGGCATTGGCATGAAGAGCCTGGCTGAGCCTGACCAGAGCCCGATTTCCCCCAAGATGAGGGTCTACCTGAAAGTAATCGATACAGTCATATTTATGTACTGTGGCCCCCCAAAAAATCGGATTCAGGTAAAGGGCATTCACTCCCATCTTTTTCAGGTAGGGAATCTTTCGGATAATTCCGTCCAGATCTCCGCCGTAAAAATCCAGGCAGTGGCTGTCCCAGTAACCGGAAGGAATCTGGTCCCAGTCTTTTACCCGGACAGAAGGATATCCCTCAAAAGAATACTCCGAATCCGACACATCATTGGCCGTATTTCCATTGCAGAAACGATCCGGAAAGATCTGGTAAAACACTGCCTCTTTTACCCATTCCGGCTGCTGATAATCCGTCAGGATCACAAAATCAGCCGTTTCATCTGGAGGAGTGTCCGAAATGCCCCTCTGATCATAATAATAAGTCCAGTCTTCGCATTCCAGGTAAAAGTGATAAGAAAACCGATCCTCCCACAGCGTGGCACTGGTCTTAAAATAAGCCAGCCCGTTCCGGGAATATCCCCATTCCATGGGCAGCATGGCCTCTTCCCCGTTCTGTTTTGTCCGCAGAAGGATCTGCCGTACCGGCGACCATTCGCAGATCCGAAGCCACAGGGTTATGGTCTCCCCTTTCTTCGGAAGAGGATTGCTGACAAAATATCTGCTTCCATCTGTAAATACGGATTTCATCCAATCCTTCATCAGTTTAACCTCCTTATCCATTTATTGCATGCTGCTGGAAAATTCTTTTTCTCATTATATAACAGGTAACCCGGGGCTTCAACTGGTTTTATCCGCAAACTGTAAAACCAGTTGAAAGTGCAGGGAAAAGTATTTATAATCAGAACTGTTTGCATAAAAATAAAAGAAAGGAATTCCCCTATGAAATCTGTTTTAGTAATCGGCTCCACCTGCGTGGATGTAATTATAAATCTTGAACGGCTTCCAAAAACCGGAGAAGACCTCCACCCAAAGAGCCAGTCCCTGGCTATGGGCGGCTGCGCCTATAATGTGGCAAATATCCTTCGCCAGGCCGGCGCTTCTTTTACCTTTGCCACGCCGGTAGGCTCCGGTATTTACGGCGATTACGTGGCCTCCCACCTGAAAGCTTCCGGCTTTTTCACTCCAGTCCCCCGCCAGGAAGAGGAAAATGGCTGCTGTTACTGTCTGGTTGAAGAAAGCGGCGAGCGCACCTTCCTCTCCTGTCACGGCCCGGAATACAGTTTCCAAAAAGAATGGCTCGATTCCCTTGACCTTGCCGGTTATTCCATGGTCTATATCTGCGGTCTGGAAGTGGAAGCACCTACCGGAAAAAATCTGGTAAATTTTCTGGAGGAAAACCGGCACATGGAGATTTATTTTGCCCCCGGTCCCAGAGGAATCCATATCCCGGACGGACGCCTTGATCAGATGCTGGCTCTCCATCCCGTACTGCACATAAACCGGCAGGAAGCAGCAGAATTAAGCGGACATCAGGATCTCCTGGAAGCAGCAGCGGCACTTCACGCCGTCACAAAAAATACAGTCATCATTACCCTTGGCCCCAACGGAGCTTTCTTCATGGAAAAAGACGGCACTTCTTCCATGGTTCCCGGTGTCCCCGCCCAGGTAGTCGATACCATCGGAGCAGGCGACTCTCATATTGGCCAGGTCCTGGCCTCTTTAAGCAGACAAATCCCATTAAAAGAGGCCATCCGCATGGCAAATGCGGTGGCCTCCAAAGTCGTATCGGTAAAGGGCGCTTCCCTCACCGATGAGGAATACCATTCTCTGTTTAGTCCGGGTATTCAATGATATATTTTTCATATGCGTTGACAACCGTGGTTTCCTTGTAATGATCCAGCCGTTTAAACCGTCTGCCGTAGGTGGCGTGGATATGACCATGAACAAAAAACTTTGGTTTGTACCGGTCCATCAGCTTCAGGAAGCTTTTAAATCCCCGGTGGGGAAGATCCTCCATATCATTCAGTTCAAAAGCCGGCGCATGGGTCATGAGAATATCAAATCCGCCGTTCCGAAACAGTTTCCACCAAAGGCGGCGGATTCTCTTGCTCATGGCCCGCTCCGTATACTGATTTTCAGACCTGGGAATATACTGCATGGAGCCGCCCAGTCCCAGGATCCGTACGCCTTTGTAGACATAAATATCATCTTCCACGCAGATACATCCGTTCATGGAATGTTTGTCATAGTGATCATGGTTGCCGCATACATACAGAACCGGCGCGTGAGACATAGTCACCAGGAAAGACAGATATCCAGCTTTCAAATCACCGCAGGCAAGTATCAGGTCAATATCATCCAGCATCCCGGGCTTATAATAATCATAAAGGATCTTGGACTCCTCGTCCGCTACTACCAGAATCTTCATTGTTCCCTACTGCTGCCTCCGTATTTTCATCCAATTTTATCCCCTGAAGACGTACCAGATCCCGGCCTTCTTCCGTAAGCTCCTCCGCAGACGGAACTGTACCGACTACATTTTCCGCCAGCCAATTCATGGTTACGATCTCCTCCGGAGACAGCTTTTTGTTCTCGCTGCAGCGCAGAACGCCGTCTCTGGAATATACATCACACTCAAAGGGCTGAAAACTTCCTGCACGGATGGAATTTTTCAGGAAGGTAATCAGCCGGTGGGTTCCCCGGGGCAGATTCTGGGAGCAGATCACATCGATTACATCTGCCGACATGCCCCACCAGTAATTCACCGCCTGTTTTCCTTTGGTATCCAGCGTATTCCATCCGCCCTGGCGGATGATCTTTACGATCCGCACATAAAATTTGCCCCAGTCGCAGATAGGCGTGGCCAGGGTAGCATAACTCCCATCTTCCTCCTTATGGAACAGTCCAAATTCTCTGGAAGGCGAATTCGGCGTAATCATATCATCTGCAGAAATATAGCGAATCCCTTCTTCCTGAAGTTCTTCCAGAGCATTGCCGTCTTTTACACATTTCCATTTTAAGAACACCTTTGCTCTGGGATCAATCATCCGTGCGCCGATGGCAAAAGCATTTACATTGGCCAGAGAACCGTAGATGGGATAATCCGCAATATATCCAAGGCAGCCGCTCTGATCCATGGCAGCCGCGATGGCACCCATAAGGAATTTCGCCTCATGCATCCTCCGGTAATAAGTCCGTACAGAAGAATAGGATGTGTTTACATTGCAGTTCAATATCTTTACCTCCGGATGCTGCACTGCCGCCTTTACGCTGGCCTGAATCATCCTTGGTGTAGTGGTAAAGATAATATCGCTTCCCGCTGCAATCGCCATGTCGATGGCCTGCTGGATCTCGGTCTCTGTATCTGCGTTGGAAAAGCACGCCGTCTCGATCTCTCCCGGGAATGTCTGCTCCAGATACAGACGTCCCAGTTCATGACCGTAACTCCAGCTGGAGGTTTCCGGCGTTTTTTCATAGACAAAGGAAACCTTCAGATGATCCGATTCGCCGCTTCCCGGCAGAATCAGGTTAAACAGGCTCTTGGAGGATTGGCGTACTTCTTCCGGCTGCTCTACCAGAGCCACTTTTCCGCCCTGGCTCTTTAGCACCAGCTCCTTCCAGATTTTCGTCAGGTCTTTCTGTATCTCGCTCTCTGTCTTCTCCTTAACTGTATCGTAGCCAAAGATCTCCGCATAGATCAGAAACGCATCCGAGCAGGTAAGGCCGATGGAATTCCCGCCTTTTTCATCAAAAACTTTGGAAAACCGGTCATATACCGCCTTGAAATAAAGCCGTGTATCATCATCCCACACCTGATCCGGCTTAAGTCCCATTACCTCCAGAAGGCGCTTATAGCTTCCTTCCTGGCTGAACCACACATCACAGTTAAAGGACACCTGATAAAAGTCCAGGAATTCGTAATACAGTTTATTTTCCTTATCTTCGGTACGTTTCGGCAGAAGACGGGTGACAATGCCGGGAATGCTGAAGGCATTCAGATACTTCAGCACGCTGACCCGCTTGTTCCCCTCCTGCACATAGTACTGATTCATAAACTCATAGGCAATGATAGGATCGTGTATGCCGTCTTTCAGCTGGTGGTCGTAAAGAGATGCCCACTTTGCGCCAAACTCCGTTTTGTCAGGAAGAAGAGGCATGAAATTGCTGGCAAATGCATTGGTTCTTCCCCTGGTCACCGTTCCCACGATCCGCTTAAGAGGAATATCTACCAGCCCCACATCCACTTCCGAGACAATATCTGTATAGGAAAGGATATCGTCCAGCACAGGCAGATAGGGATGTTCTCCCTTCATCAACGATGCCTGATACTGCTTTTTTCCAAGCTTCTGCGCCCGGTTATAATCATACAGTGCCATATGCTACCTCCTTACCTGCTTATTTTTCAGCCGGAACCGATGTTCCTGCAAGCTCCTGACACAGCGCTCCCATGTCTTCATCCGATACCGGATCCGGAGTATAAAGCGTGTACTTTGCCTCTGCCGTACTCCAGTCTGCCAGCCGCCCGCCGCTGACCGTAGCACGGACACGGATGCCGCTTTCTGTGCCTTCCGCGTCAAATACTGTCTCCGTCTGCTCAAACTCCTCAAAAATACCGGAGAAGTCCTCTGCCGCAGCCGATCCCCGGTAAGTAAAAGCGTGATCCTTCCAGGTAAAAGAAATCTGCCCTACCACATCACTGATGATGTAATACTGCACATCCGTTCCCTCAGCCGGCGCTTCCATGGAAACGCCGATTTCGGAAAGTTCCTGGGAGCTTTCCGCTTCTTTCATGGGATTGGGAATCTCCACGCTTTCTGCAGCCGTGCTCTCACTGCTCCCTGTGCCGCCGCAGGCTGAAAGACCCAGAACGGTCAGTCCCACAGCAGCAGAATAGATCCATTTTTTCATTATCTTCCCTCCTCAGTCATTGGTCCTGCGGTTGATAAACTCTGTCCTTGTTTTGGAGTACACAAACTTCTGGCTGCTGTAAAGACCGTAGTAGCCTGACAAGGTAAAGGACACTGCCACCACAATGGCCAGAAACGGCAGCGCCTCCCCGCCGAACAATTCCAACGCAATAATCAGTGAAGAAATGGGACAGTTGGTCACTCCTACAAAAAGAGCCGCCATTCCGCAGGCCGCGGAAAAGGACGGCGATATGCCCGCCAGCTGACCCACCACGCAGCCAAAGGTGGACCCGACACAAAGAGTCGGAACGATTTCTCCGCCTTTAAAGCCGCCGCTTAAAGTTATGGCTGTAAACAGCGCCTTGAAAAGAAAATCCTGGTACCTTGCCTGTCCTTCCATGGCATTCTCAATCAGTCCCATGCTTCCGCCGTTATAGTCCCTGGTCCCCGTCAGAAGAGTAAGAAGGATCAGGCACCCGCTGGCTGCCAGGATCCGCAGCCATGGATTGGGGATCCGTTCTTTCCACAGATGCTCCGACCTGTGAAGAAGCATACAAAAGCCTATGCTTGCAACGGCGCAGAAAATTCCAAGAGCCGCCACATAGGCTGCCGATGAAAAGGTAAACTGCGGCATGTCCAGGATCTGGTAACGCTCCGGTTCCACCCCGAGAGCCCCGGAAATCCAGGCTCCCAGAAAGGCAGAAAAGAGACAGGGCACCAGTGCAGCATAATACATAACACCGATGCTGATTACCTCCATGGAAAAGACGCCTGCCGCCACCGGTGTGCCGAAAAGGGCGCCGAACACAGCGCTCATGCCGCACATTACTGCAATCTTTAAGTCTTTCTCATCCAGATCGATCCGCTTTCCCACCATGCTCCCGATGCTTCCGCCAAGCTGGAGAGCCGCGCCCTCTCTTCCGGCAGATCCGCCGGTCAGGTGGGTCAGCACAGTAGAAATAAAAATCAGCGGAGCGGTGGCTGGCGTAACTTCCTCATGGGAAGAGATGGATTCAATGACCATATTGGTGCCCCGGTTCTTTTCTTCTCCCAGAAGACGGTAGAGAAAAACGATTATCAGACCGGCAAAAGGCATCAGGTACAGCGTCCAGTCATTTTCCGACCGGAATCCGGTAGCCCAGACCACACATTTGGCAAAGCACCCGCCTGCCAGACCGCCCAGGCCGCCGATAACGGCAGCCAGCACTGTCCATTTTAAAAAGTAGTGTATATTCTCCTCAAAAGGCTTTCTCATGTCAAAAAGACTCATTTTCGGCCTCCCCTGCAGCCTGTAATCTTTTACTCGCTGTAAATTCCCTTTGACTTTACTAACTTCGGGCGGTATCCGGCTTCATTTAAGGCTGCCACTATGGCATTCTTATGTTCCGTACCGAAAGCTTCCATGGTGATGCGGAGTTCTACCGCCGCGTTCCGGTTAATGCTGATAAACTGGTTGTGTTCAAGCTTAATAACATTGCCCTGCTCCTTTGCCAGAAGAGCCGACACTGCCGCCAGCTCGCCGGGCTTGTCCGGAAGCAGCACAGATACGGTAAATACCCGGTCTCTCTGGATCAGGCCGTGCTGGATCACGGAAGCCATGGTAATTACGTCCATATTTCCGCCGCTTAAGATGGATACGATCTTCTTCTTTTCCACATTCAGATGCTTTAATGCCGCCACCGTAAGGAGGCCGGAATTCTCCACGATCATCTTGTGGTTTTCCACCATATCCAGGAAAGCCACGATCAGCTCAGAATCCTCTACCGTGATGATGTCGTCTACATTCTCCTGGATATAGGGAAACAGCTTCTCGCCTGGACGCTTTACTGCCGTGCCGTCTGCGATGGTATTTACTGACGGGAGACTTACCACTTCGCCTGCCTTCAAAGAAGCTTTCATACAGGCCGCACCAGCCGGTTCCACACCGATCACCTTGATCTTCGGATTCAGGAGCTTTGCCAGAACGGATACGCCGGTGCAGAGACCGCCGCCGCCGATTGGCACCAGTATGTAGTCTACCGTAGGAAGTTCTTTGATGATCTCCATGGAAATAGTTCCCTGTCCGGTAGCCACAGTCAGGTCGTCGAAGGGATGCACAAAGGTATAGCCATTTTCCTCCGCCAGCTTATACGCGTAAGCACAGGCCTCGTCAAACACATCTCCCTCCAGGATCACCTCTGCGCCGTAGCTTTTCGTCCGGTTCACCTTCATCAGAGGTGTGGTAGTCGGCATCACCACCACTGCCTTTACCCCTGCCAGACGGGCCGCATAAGCCACCCCCTGAGCGTGATTTCCTGCTGATGCAGTGATCAGCCCCCTGGACCGTTCCTCCTGGGACAGGGTGCTGATCTTATAATAAGCGCCCCTTACCTTATAGGCTCCGGTATACTGCATATTTTCCGGCTTAAAGTATACCTTGTTTCCGGTCTGTGCCGAAAAATACTCGCTGTAAACCAGCTTGGTTTCTGAGGTCACCTGACGGACAACCTCCGAAGCTTCTTCAAATTTTTCCAGTGTCAGTTCTTCCATTTCTGCTTCCTCCTACTGTCTTAGCTCTTTCTCTCCCTGTCATCCTTCGTTCCGTCTGTCTGCGCTTAAGCCTCCTGCTTTACGTGAAACAGAGCGTTTACAAAGTCATTTGCATCAAATTTCTGCAGATCGTCAATCTTCTCTCCGATCCCCACATATTTTACAGGAATTTCCAGTTCTGACTGGATCGCCACCGCGATTCCGCCCTTGGCAGTCCCATCTAGCTTTGTCAGGATGATTCCCGTAATATCCGCTACCTCCATAAACTGTCTGGCCTGGGCCATGGCATTCTGGCCGGTAGTTCCGTCCAGCACTACCAGGGTTTCCCGGTAAGCTTCCGGATATTCCTTGTCAATGATCCGGTTGATCTTCTTTAACTCTTCCATCAGGTTCTTTTTATTGTGGAGACGGCCTGCCGTATCGCAGATCAGCACATCTGCCCGGCGGGATTTTGCCGCCTGCACAGCATCGAAAACAACTGCAGCCGGGTCGGAGCCTTCCTGCTGGGCAATGATCTCCACGCCGGCCCGGTTGGCCCATTCTGTCAGCTGCTCGATGGCTGCCGCACGGAAGGTATCTGCCGCCGCCAGCATAACTTTCTTGCCCTGGTCTTTAAGCTGTCCTGCAAGCTTGCCTACGGAAGTGGTTTTTCCCACGCCGTTTACACCGATCACCAGCACCACAGAGGTGCGGTTTTCGAACTCATAAGCATTTTCTCCCAGGTTCATCTGTTCCTTGATGCTCTCGATCAGCACTTCCTTGCACTGGGCAGGCTCCTTGATGTGCTGCTCTTTCACCTTCTGGCGCAGATCCTCGACAATTGCCATGGTAGTCTGGATTCCCAGATCCCCCATGATCAGCGTCTCCTCGATCTCCTCATAAAAATCGTCGTCGATTGCGGAAAATCCGCTGAAAATCGAGTCAATGCCCGATACAATATTATTACGGGTCTTGGTCAGTCCTTCTACCAGACGCCCGAAAAACCCCTTTTTTCCCTCGCTCATACTCATCCTCCTTTATTTATCTAAATCCGCTTCGATCAGATTTACCGATACAAGAGTGGAAACACCTTTCTCCTGCATGGTAATTCCGTAAAGCCGGTCTGAAGCCACCATGGTGCCTCTCCGGTGTGTGATCACAATAAACTGGGTATTTTTTGTCAGTTTGTGCAGATACCCGGCAAAGCGGTCCACATTTGAGTCATCCAGAGCCGCTTCAATCTCATCCAGAAGGCAGAAAGGCGATGGCTTTAAATTCTGGATGGCAAACAAAAGTGCAATGGCCGTCAGAGCCTTCTCGCCGCCGGAAAGCTGCATCATGTTCTGCAGTTTCTTTCCCGGCGGCTGGGAGATGATCTGGATTCCTGCCTCCAGGATATCTTCATCCTCCATAAGTTCAAGAGTTCCCCGTCCGCCTCCAAACAGTTCCCGGAATACCTTATCAAATTCCTGGCGGATCTTTCCAAACTGCTCGGTAAACTGTCTCCGCATTCCTGTATCCAGTTCTTCGATGATCTTTACCAGCGCGGCCTCTGCCTGCAGAAGGTCCTCATGCTGTCCCTTTAAGAATTCATACCGTTCAGAAACCTCTTTGTAATCTTCAATGGCGTTTACATTTACATTTCCCAGGCCACGGATGGAACTCTTAAGACCTTCGATCTGTTTTTTCATTTCCGGCAGGGAATTCAGCTCCGGACTTTTAAGCTTTTCCGCTGTGGAGTAAGTCAGTTCGTACTCACTCCACATATAGTTTACCTGATGTTCCAGTTTCTCGTCCAGCTTTTCTTTCTGATTCTGCAGACGGAAGATATCTTTATCCAGAGCCTGGATCCGCTCCGTTACCTCTTCCCGCTTCTCAAAAAGTGCTTTTCTGCGTCTGCCGGTCTCTTCACGCAGTACATCCTGGCCGGAAATCTTTTCCTCCAGTTCCTGCATTCTGGCCTCTGCCTGAAGAATGGCGTCTTTTACATCCTGGATTTCCTTAAGACGCAGATTAATGTTTTTCTCTGAATCGCCGCTTCCCTGCTCCAGACCGGCCAGTTCTTCCTTAAGTCTGCGGATCTCCTCATGGACACGGCTGATGTTTTCTTTTATAAAGTCAAATTTCTGCTGATAGCCGGCAGTTTCCAGCTGAATGGAAGATAATTCCTTTGCATACTGTTCCCGCTCCTGCTTCTTTTTCTCCAGTTCTCCCTGCATTCGGGCAATCTCTGCCTCTGCCTGGCTGTTGCGCCCTTCCAGATCTGCGATCTCCTGCTTTAATGTCTCCTGGTTCTCTTTCAGTTCTGCCTGCTGATCTGCCAGCTGCCGGTATTCCCGGTCCAAGTCCTGGCCGGATTCCCGTATTTCCGCCTTCCGGCTGTTGATCTGGCTGATGTTTATGGTCAGCGTGTTGTGGCGCAGGGAGGACTGCTGCTGTCTGGCACGAAGGCTCTCCAGATCTGCCCGCACCTTTTTCAGGCCTTCCTCTGCCTGGGATAATTCCTTCTGCGCCCGCTCCGATGCCTTCATGGTCTTTTCACAAGCCGCCTCCAGCTCCTCGATCTCCCGTTTCCTTCCCAAAAGATTGCTGCTGTTTTTAAAAGCGCCGCCGGTCATGGATCCGCCGGGGCTTAACAGCTCGCCCTCCAGGGTCACGATCCGCAGGCTGTACTGGTATTTCTTTGCCAGACTGATGGCATGGTCAATGGTATCTGCCACCACCACCCGGCCCAGCAGATAGTTAATCAGCCCCTCATACTCCGGGCGGGTTCGCACCAGCTGGCTGGCCAGTCCCACTACCCCAGGCTCCTTTAAAGCCTGCTGCTGGTGAAAGACATTTTTATTTCCCATGCTGGTCAGGGGAAGGAACGTAGCCCGGCCATACCGGTTTTTCTTCAGGTATTCGATCAGCTGCTTAGCGGTCTGCTCCGAATCGGTGACGATATTCTGGATGCTTCCGCCAAGGGCCGTCTCCACCGCTGTCTCATACTGTTTTTCTGTGGCAATCAGGTCTGCCACCACGCCGTGGATGCCCCGGATCCGGTCCTTGACTTCCATGACCCGGCGGATGCTGTTTCCGTATCCTTCATACCGCTCTGCGATGTTCCGCAGAGATTCCAGTTTTGTATAGCTGGTCTGGTATTCTCTCTGACACTCACTTAAGTTCCGGTTTAACCGGCGGATCTCCCCGTCCCAGCGGCTTTCCTGACTCTCCAGATCCTTTCTGGTCCGCTCCTGCTCCTCCATCTCTGTTACCAGGAGGCGGAGCCGCTCCTGCTCATCTTTTAACTGTTCCTCCTGGACCGATTCATCGCTTCGGATCTTTAACAGTTTCTGGCTTACCTCGCTGCGGCGCACATTAACCTGCTCTAAAAGGGTCTCGAAGCGCTGCTGCCTGGCTGTCACGCCGGCCCGCTGGTTTAAGGTATCAATAATCCGGCCCTTTGCCGTCTCAATGGCCTCCTCCAGTTCCTCCAGAGACACATCTGCGTCCATCAGGGTGATTTCCGCCTCTTTCTGCCGGTTCAGCACTTCCTGTGCCGAAGCAGAAAGTTTGCTTTTCTGCTCCCCATATCCGGCAATCTGCTGATTTTTCTCCCCGATTTCTTTTTCGATGGCCTGTCTGCGGTTTTGGATGTGCTCTGCATTCATCCGCTCCGTATTGATCTGCTCGTTTAAAACATTGATCCGGCCTTCCAGGTTTCCCTTGTTTACCTTCTCCTGGCTCAACTGGCTGCGGCTTTCTGTAAGCTGTTCCTCCAGGCTGCGGCTCTCCGCATCCAGCCGGTCATAATCCGACTTAATCCGTTCCGCCTGCATCCTGGCATCTTCCAGATCCCCGGTTACCATCTGTTCTCTGTCAGAAAGTTCCTTTAACTGGGCCTTGATGCCTGCACTCTCCAGAAGGAAGGCATTGGCATCATACCGCTTCAGATCTTCTTTTAACTGCAGGTACCGTCTGGCAGCCTCCGCCTGGCGGGCCAGAGGCCCCACCTGTTTTTCCAGCTCTGCCAGAATATCATTGATTCGGACCAGATTCTGCTTTTCATCCTCCAACTTTTTCTGGGCAATGGCCTTCCGGCGCTTGAATTTTACGATTCCTGCCGCCTCGTCGAAAAGTTCCCGTCTCTCCTCCGGCTTGCCGCTTAAGATCTTATCGATCTGCCCCTGGCCAATGATGGAATACCCTTCCTTTCCGATACCGGTATCATAAAACAATTCATTAACATCCTTAAGGCGGCAGGGACTTCCGTTGATCCGGTACTCACTCTCTCCAGAACGATAGAGACGCCTGGATACCGTCACCTGGTCATAATCAATAGCCAGCTGGTGATCACCGTTATCCAGAGTAATGGCCACATAGGCAAACCCCTGGGGCTTTCGCAGCTCGGTTCCCGAGAAAATCACATCCTGCATGGAACCGCCCCGCAGCTGTTTCACCCGCTGCTCACCCAGCACCCAGCGCACCGCATCCGCTACATTACTCTTGCCGCTGCCATTCGGTCCTACGATTCCCGTAATGCCGTTGTGAAACTCAAAGACGATCTTATTTGCAAATGACTTAAATCCCTGAATCTCTATACTTTTTAAATACATACCTGGCTGTCCTTTATCGTCAAGATTCCATTATAGGCGGCCACCTGTTCTGCTGCCTTTTTCGTTCTTCCGCTGCCCTTTCCGATTTCCCGCTCCCCGATTCTGGCGCAGACTTCAAAGGATTTATTATGATCCGGGCCTTCCTCCTTCAGCAGCTGATAGGTAAGAGGCTCCTCATACTGGCTCTGTACCATTTCCTGCAAGATAGTCTTGCTATCGTAAAAGAGCTGTTTATGTTCAATATCATTTAAAATAAAGCGGAGAATAAACTCTTTCGCACTAGCAAAACCACCGTCCAGATAGATCGCCCCGATCAGCGCTTCCAGCCCGTCAGAAACCACCGAATGCCTGCGCCTTCCTCCGGTAGCCTCCTCGCCCTTCCCCAGAAGCAGATACTCGCCCAGCTCGATCTGCTCCGCGCAGAATGCCAGGGTAGGCTCACATACCAGACTGGCCCGGGTCTTGGTCAGATCCCCCTCCGGAAGATCCCCGTAAGTGTGAAACAAAAAGTCACTGCTCACCAGTTCCAGCACAGCATCTCCCAGAAATTCCAGCCGCTCATTGCACCTTGTTTTCTCCCACCGGTGTTCATTGGCATAGGAACTGTGGGTCATGGCATGACTTAACAGCCTTTTATTATGGAAAGAATACCCGATGGTCTCCTCCAGTTTTTTCAAATCTCGATTCAAAACATTTCCTCCTTCCTAAGCACGTACATAAAACGTACGTAAAAGAGGGCGGCCCAGACATCTGCGACTGCCCCCTTTCATTTCGTTTGATTAATTCATCGCATTCCGAATCGCTTCTACGGCATCGCCCACCGTCACGATTTTCTCAGCCGTCTCATTGGGGATCTCAATATCAAACTCCTCCTCAATCCCCATAATGATTTGGAACACGTCCAGAGAATCTGCGCCCAAATCATCAACAAAAGTGGCCTCCATCGTGACCTCCTCCGGCTCCAGGTTCAATACCTCCGCAATAATTCCCTGTAATTTCTCAAACTCCATAACTATTTTTCCCTCCTATTCATGCTCACGGTCTGCATTAAGACTTTCCCTGATTTTTTCGTTTATTCCTTGTTCCTTAAAGGCAACACACTGGATAATAGAATTCTTCACTTCGTTGGCCTTTGAATTTCCGTGGGTTTTTACCACCAGGCCGTTTAGTCCTAAAAGCGGTGCTCCGCCGTACCGGCTGGCATCAAAGGACTTAAGGGTGGCTTTCAGAGCCGGCTTTACTAACAGTGCGCCGATCTTGCTGCGAAGGTCGCTCATCATGGCGCCCTTTACCTTGGAAAGCAGTGTAGCGCCTACGCCCTCGTACAGCTTCAAAATCACATTTCCCACAAAGGCCTCGCAGACGATCACATCTGCTCCGCCATGGGGAATCTCACGTGCCTCTATGCTGCCGATAAAATTAATATCCCTGCACTCCTTTAAGAGCGGAAAGGTTTCCTTTACCAGCGCATTTCCCTTTTCCTCCTCGGCACCGATATTCACTATAGCAACCCTGGGGTTTTTTATATGCATTACATTTTCCATATAAATCGACCCCATCCGCGCAAACTGTACCAGATGAGAAGGTCTCGCATCTACATTCGCGCCGCAGTCAATCAGCAGGGATACTCCTTTTTCTGTAGGAATCAGAGGGGCCAGCGGCGGTCTCTCTACTCCCTTGCTTCTTCCTACGATAACCTGGCCGCCTACCAAAATGGCACCTGAACTGCCGGCTGATACGAATGCATCTGCCTCTTTTTTCTTTACCAGGTTCATGCCCACTACAATGGACGAATCCTTTTTCTTCCGGATGGCATTTACCGGCGGCTCTTCCGTGGCGATTACCTCCGTGGCATTTACCACCTGAATCCGGTCTTTTTCATAGGTATATTTGGAAAGTTCAGCATTTACCACATCCTCTTTCCCTACCAAAATCACCTGGATCCCAGGCTGGGTATTTACCGCATCTACCGCTCCGGCAACCATCTCTCCCGGCGCATAGTCGCCTCCCATAGCATCGACCGCTACCTTAATCATGACTGGTTCCCCCTTCGGCTATCTAATCTCATGATTTAATATACTAAATATCAGATTATAAATCAATATCATTTTTTCAGGAACCGAAAAACATACAAGACTATACCCGGAGAATCCTGCGGACAAGTGACAAAAAAGTGCCGGCACAGCAGCAGAATAAAAGCATGCCCCTTCTTAAATTTATCACTGCGAAAAAAGTCTGGATGCCTCCTGCAAGCCCGTGCCATTCCGAACCGCTTGCAGGAATCAGGTCAATCCCATAACGCACGG
This sequence comes from Candidatus Caccovicinus merdipullorum, assembly GCA_018715905.1. Taxonomy (GTDB): domain Bacteria; phylum Bacillota; class Clostridia; order Lachnospirales; family Lachnospiraceae; genus Caccovicinus; species Caccovicinus merdipullorum. The sequence continues at coordinate 32,547 of DVKS01000015.1, forward strand.
CAAAAGCCACTATGCCGCACAGAAGAAAGGGGATCAGCCCTCTTCCCGTATCATAAAACTTAAGCCTCGTCTCGCCGCCCACCGGCTTTTTCGACAGGATCCAGAAACACCATATGACACCCATAAGCAGGCACCCGCAGACTGCTGCCAGGTAAAAGGCCAGGCCGTAGTTTCTGTCATTCACAATCGTTCGGACACTTCCCAGTCCGCTCTTCCACCCCCAGAATTCAAATGCCATAATTAATACCATATATGCCATAAGGACGCAGGAAAATATCTGCATAATCCTGTCGCACAGGATTACCAGGCCGGATGCGGCTTCCCAGCTGATTTTCCGGGAACGGCGGTGCTTTCCTGCAGCCTTTTTTCCGGATCTTTTTGCTGTTCTTTTTTTCCTTGAAATTCCAGACAGTCTTTTCCCCGGATCTTTGCCTGCTGCTTTTTTGAAATTGTTCTCGTTTTCTTCCACATTCTGATCATTCGGATCCACCAGGCAGCCGCACCGCCCGCAGAACCGCTCTTCTGTTTCATATCCGCAGTTAGGACAAATCATCTAAATCCCCTCTCTTTCCTGGATATTCGATTCTTTATCATACCATAATTCGGGCGAAAAGTCACAAATATGGCAAAGATTTCAAATTCTTTTCACAATTTCCAGCATTTTCGATAAAATTAAAAAAGCTTTCCAAAATGAAGGCTATTTATCAACCATTTCAAAGGAGGAACTAACATGGAACAGAAAACTTACGGATACGTACGTGTATCATCGAAAGACCAGAATGAGGCCCGTCAGCTGGATGCGCTGACCGAATACCCCATCCCCTTGGAGAACATCTTCGTGGATAAAAAAAGCGGCAAAGATTTCGAACGGCCGGCATGGCACAAGATGCTCAGCAAGGTTCGGGAAGGAGATCTTCTGGTGGTAAAATCCATCGATCGCCTGGGACGCAATTACGATGACATCATCGAACAATGGCAGCTTCTTACAAAAGAGATGGGAATCCATATCCGGATCCTGGACATGCCGCTCTTAGACACCCGGATTCAGGGAAAAGACCTGACCGGCACCTTTATTGCAGACCTTGTGCTGCAGATTCTCTCTTATGTCGCACAGACAGAAAGAGAAAATATCCGCCAGCGCCAGGTAGAAGGCATCGCTTCCGCCAGAGCGCGGGGCATCCGTTTCGGACGCAATGAACGGAAAATTCCGGAATTCGAAAAAAGTGTGCTTCTCTGGGAAAGTCAGGATATCACCGCATCCGAAGCAGCCAGACGCTGCGGCCTTTCCCGACAGGGATTCTATAAACGAGTGAACCGCTACCGTCTGACACTTCTGTAAACATATAAAAAGGGATTTTCACTGCGGTCACTTCAGGTTACCGCAGAAAAATCCCCTTTTCTGATTATCTTGCATTCTCCGCTTTCAGACTGCCGGAATCCTGCGTGTCTCGCCGCCTTTAATCTCCAGAATCTGACCGTCTGCATTGATCCACACACTCTGGGCCGACGGATTATATACCAGGTCCCCGTCCACTGTAAATTTGAGAGATTTGGCCGCCTTCATGTAATCCACGATCTGAATATTGGTAGCATACCAGATATCCGGCTGATTTCCTGCCATCTGACAGAATTCCTCCATCATATCCCAGTTATTATCTCTTGGGAACTCATAGCTGTGCCCCCACACGTACATCATATAGAGATACTGGGTCTTATGCAGGCCCACAAAGCGCCGGCCGTTTTCCAGGAGATTGTGATTGTGGTGGCAGGTGGCCTTCCACAGAAGGAAATTCTCCGGCATGGCAAAATCGTCAGTATCTCCCACCACCCGGCAGTACTCGATTCCCAGAGAGGGAAGCATGTCTACGATCTCCTGATTATATGACCCATTTGGATAAGACATGCCGCGGACGGGTACGCCGGCCACCCGTTCCAGATACCTTCTGTCTTCCAGAACCTGCAGAGCCACATGGGGAAGAGGACAGCGGGCAATGGTAGGATGAAGCACCGTATGGCAGGAAATCTCATGTCCCTGGTAAAGCGTGTTCCATTCTTCCGGCTTAATCCGGATATCCTGATCTACCAGACCAGAATTTAAATGAAAAGTGCCTTTTATGCCGTAGCGGTTAAACAGCTCCACTAACTGCCGGTCTTCCAGCTTTCCGTCATCGTAGCTCATGGTCAGCACTTTATTCTTTCCTTCCGGAAAACAGATATAAATCTTTCTCATCAATTCCATAATGAGAACCTCCTTTCGTGATTCAGATTTCCCGGCCGTACCCCTCATCACCGTTCTTTTCTATCACATACCGGTCCAGAATCCTGGTCAGGCGCAGGCTGTTTACTACAAAAAACAGCGGCACGCCGAATATAGTAAAGAGTACTGCCAGCTGTGGAATAAACGCCATAGACACCACCGCTGCCACCGCAATCAGGATATCGGAAGCCAGCAGAATTGAAGTATCTCTCAGATTGCTCATGGCAATGAAAAACGCATTTTTCACCGTCTGCAAGGGAGAATTGTCAAATCTGGCCAGCACTGCCCAAAGATAAATCATCAGCACCAGATAAATGATAGTCAAAAAACCAAGTGCAGAAAACATTACCAGATTAAACATATTTCCCTCTTCCAGCTTATAAAGGCAAAGATAAAAATCCAGTCCCAGAAGAAGGCCGATTACCGTAAAGATCACTCCCAGGATAATGCCCTGCTTTAAATTCTCCCGGAAAGACTTAAAAAACAGGCTCCACACATTTCGCCCTTCGTCCTTTACAATCTTTTTCATGGCAACGTAGTGTGCCGCCGTGGTGGCCGGACCAATGGTAATGATCGGAATACAGCAGATCAGCCACAGAATATGAAGAACGATCATATCAAACAACGAACTTAAAAACCGCCACAAAGGGCCGTTCACTTCAAACATACTATCCATGCTTGTCTATCTTAACGCCATCTGGAGCCGCTCCATTTCATAGAATTCCCCTTTCAGATCCATCAGCTCCTGATAGCTTCCCTCCTCTCTGATTTTTCCTTTATCCAGAACCACGATCCGATCTGCCCCCCGGACAGTAGAAAGACGATGGGCCACGATAAAAGTGGTCCGCCCCTGGATCAGGCGATCCAGCGCGTCCTGAATCTCTTTTTCTGAGATGGTATCCAGGGCAGAGGTAGCTTCATCCAGAACAATTACCCGGGGATCACGGATAATCGCCCGCGCAATGGAAATCCTCTGCCGCTGGCCGCCGCTTAAGTTGGCCCCGTGTTCCTCAATCATCGTGTCCAGCCCCTTGGGCAGCTTGGCAATTACTGATTTTAAGTTTGCCGCCTCAACAGCATGGGCAATCTGCTCCTCCGTCACATTTTCCATGCCGTATACGATATTTTCCCGAACAGTTCCCGTAAACAGAATGGGAGTCTGGGGCACCACCGAAATAAACCGGCGGTAACTCCTTAAGTTCAGGTCATTTACATCCATGCCGTCAATGAAAAGATGGCCATCTGTGGGCGTGATAAAACCGATCACCAGATTTAAAGCAGTAGTCTTTCCGGAGCCGGATTCCCCCACGAAAGCGATGGTCTCGCCGGCCTTCACATCCAGGTCGAATCCATTTAATACCGGCTGGTCCGAATCCCGATAAGAGAAGGCCACGTTCCGGAACGTATAATTTCCTTCCAGATGGGTCACTTCCTTCTTTCCTTCATTGTGCTCCACATCATCAGAAATCAGCACCTCCCCGATGGAAGATACCGATTCAAGACCTTTGGTAAGAATCGGGAGAAGGTTGATCAATGCCGTAAACTGATTCACAACTGTGGTAAAGCTGGACTGGTAGAAGGTAACATCCCCGATTTTTATCAGTCCCTTTAATGCCATCCAACCGGAAAAGCCAAGGCAGAGAGCCTGGAAAAACTGGAACACACACCAGCTGACTGCACCGAAATGGGCCTGGATCATATCCAGACGATAGCCCCGGTCCGCAGTCTCCTCCAGCTGTCCCTTAATCTTCTCCACTTCCTTCTGCTCCAGAGCATGGGCCCTGGTCACCGGAACCAGCTCTACCATTTCCATGACTCTGGCACTGGTTTCTTCCATCTCACGGCGGAAGGCCCGGTTTTCCTTATGAATCCGGCGGCGGAATGCAAAGACCGTTACTGCCGCCACCGGCGCCACCAGAATAAAAAACAACAGAATGATCCGGTTTTTCACCGCCGTAATGGACAGCGTGATCACCAGATTCATCAATATATTCATCAGGTTTACAAACAACTGGGAGGACAGTGTCTCCACTGCCTCCACATCACGGATGATCTTGGACTGAAGCCGGCCTGACTGAGTTTCCATATGATATGGAATGGAAAGCTCCTGGAGCTTACGCACCAGCGCGCCTCTGAGTCCGGCTTCAGTCTGGCGGATCACCCGGTTTTTATATACATTGTGCAGCCAGTTGGCCGGAAGATGAATGGCCAGAAGAGCCATCCAGATTCCTACATTCAGGACAATTGCATGTACTGCCGCATCCCCGCCCTCTAAAACGCCGTTGATCACATTGGCAATCAAAAGGGAAGAAAAGAGGCTTGGTGAATGCTTGATCACAAAAAACAGGGTGGATATCAGGAACTTGTGGTACTGCCCCCGGTAAAAGCCAAGAAGCACACGTGCCGAGTGGTTCCCATACTTCTGATAACAGCGGATAAACCGCTGCTCCGTCTCTTCATATCTGTCCATGTCATGTTCTCCTACGATACATCAAGTCCTTTATTCTCTTCCTGGAAGGCCCTGCTGACCAGAAGCCCGGAATAAGGCTCGCCTAATTTTTCCAGTTCCCGGCATATGAAATCTGCCATCAGCACAGCGCCCTCCGGCTTTAAATGGGTATTATCCTTAGGCCACATAAAATACGCCTTGGAGGCAATATCCCCCAGACCTGCCAGATAGGATTCCGTTATGGCTGTCATATCGATCACAGGAACGCCGGTCTCTTTTCCCGTCTTCCGTACTGCATCGGGATAGGGCCCGTGGCTTCCCGGACGAAAATTTCCCTCTTCATCAAAAAGCCTTCTGGCAATGGGCGTAATCAGCACCGGATACGCCCCTTTCTTCCTTGCCGTTTCGATGAACTTCTTAAGGTTCTCCGGGAAGGTGGTCTCCGGGTCCGTGTGTCTTCCCGGATCATCCTTTTCATCATTATGACCAAACTGAATAAAAAGGAAATCGCCCTCTCCGATCTCCCGGTCAATCCTATCCAGCCGTCCCTCGTCAATAAAAGATTTGGTACTTCTTCCATTTTGGGCAAAGCTGCGCATTTCAACCCCGTCTTTTAAAAACAAAAGCATAGCCTGGGAAATCCCGGTCTGGGGATACGAATCGATTTTGTTAAATTTCACCGTGCTGTCTCCAGCGTAAAAGATTGCTGCCATTTACGTACACTCCATACATAGCTCCCGTGAAACGCTTTCCCTTTACAAGGCCCTCCGAGCAGATGCTGGTAACCCTGTCCCAGGTCCACAGAAGTTTATTATTATAGTAAAATTCCCGCTTCAGTCCACTGGTCTTTACTGTGAAAAGACACTGACCTGAAAATTTTTCCGGCAGAGATTCCTGCCGCACATATTTATCATCCACATACTCGGCCGCAAAAACCTGATCCTTCGTCACGCCGAACTTCACATACGTATTCTCATCGTAATACAGGACCATACCGGCATCGGAACGAAATTCACCATCGCTGTCTTTCAGCCATTCCATCTGGAAAGAAACCGTAAAATCAAAATCCGGCTGGCACCGAACCAGAAGGCTTCTGCAGTCCCGGCTGCACAGGTCCAGCCCGTCTCCCCGTATGCAGATCCATCCGTCCTTATTAAGTGAAATCCGCTCCGGATCAATGGTTCTGGGGGACATCCAGCCCTTTTCTCCTGCTGTCCGGCCGGCTGTCTTCGTATCTTCCGGCTTAAAAGGCAGGGCAGCCATGTAAGACGGCCCCTTTCCTTTATTAATCATTGGCCAGCCGTCCGGCGTCCAGGTGATTTCATCCAGACAGGTCTCTCTTCCCAGCATGCCCCACTGTCCTTCCAGGAACCGGGAACACAGATATACGATAAACCATCTGCCGTCCGGCGTCTGCACCGGCTTGCCGTGTCCGCAGCACTGAATGGAAGCAATCTCATCCCGCTGGGTCATAATAGGATTATAGGGACAGTCCTCATAGGGCCCCATGAGATTTTTCGACCGGGCCACAGTGATCATATGACCTTTCCCTGTGCCGCCTTCTGCCAGAAAGCAGTAATAATATCCGTCTTTCTTTAACAGATGAGGACCTTCCGGCGCATGGCCGGAATGGCCGTACCAGATAAGAGAAGGCTCTGAAAGAATCTCCTTCCCATCCGGTGAAATCTCCATGATTCTGGCGCCCCGGTTCAAAAGCATATACCGCTTTCCATCATCATCGGTAAAAATCGAAGGATCGATTCCCAGCACATTGTGGATCACCGGCGTGTCATAAGGACCTTCCGGCCGCTCTGCGCTGGTCACCATCTGGGTCTGGATATAAGGCGCATCATCGTTGTTCCGCAGTGTGGCGCAGATATAAAACCGTCCGTTATAATAACTGATATCCGGCGCCCAGAACCCCCGTCCGCCTTCCAGACCGCCCAGATGCTCTTTGGCCCATTCCCTGTCGGTCACTGCATGTCCGATGACTTCCCAGTGTACCAGATCTCTGGAATGGGATATGGGAATACATGGGAAATATACAAAACTGGAATTTACCATATAGTAATCCTCTCCCACACGGACGATGCTTGGATCTGCATGCATTCCCCGGCACACGGGATTCCGGTAGCACTCCTCCGGTCCAAAGCCACATACACTGCGGAAATATTCCCGGATCTCACATGCCGCTGCATCTTCCCCGGGAAGCTTCTCTGCCTCATCATAAGGCGTAACCATATGCGTATTGGCCCAGATAGGGCTCATGCCGCAGGCATCCACCAGATAGCGGACAATCTGGGGATTTGCGCCGCGCACCGCATAATGGAGGAGACTGTTTCCTTCCGGATCACAATCCTCCGTATTAAAAGAATGATCGATAAGTTTTTTTACCGCGTCAAAATCTCCGGCAAGGGCTGCCTGAAAAGCCTTTTTAGCAGCCGCTTCTGTCTTCGATGTGTACAAAATCATACCGGCCATATCCCTCCGATTTCCGATTTTCTTTGTTTGCACTCCACAGGCACAGCTTTGCGCCGGTCCAGGTGGCACGATGAAGAGGCTGCGGTCCTCCCAAACGATGGTAACGGATGCCGTCATCAGACCACTGGAAACGATACGTCTTGTTTTCAGACAGTTCCATCCGGATATAAACGGTATCTCCTTCAAAGACGCAGGACTCAGCCAACACTTCCGAGGCCTCTCCCTCAAACTCCTTATTGGTCACCGTGCCGGTATAGAGAACCAGCCGGTTTCCCTCTGCCGTCTTTTCCAGCCCGGCATAGGCATATTTATGGCCGATCATTCCAAGAGCAGCCATGTCTCCCGTTTCACAGGCAGACAGCGTAATCTTTGCCGTCATAAAAAGAGCCGAATGCTGGGGAATCTGTGTCAGTGCGTTGGGCGCATACCATAAAAGATTTTCCCGCTCTGTATTTGCCCTGCAGAAAAGATGGAGCCCTGTCTTCCCATCCAATGCATAATTGGAAGGATTCGGATTCGCCTGCCACTGCCATTGAAGCCCCAGTTCGGTTCCTGCAAAATCATCAGACTCCGCAATCTGGTAATGAGGCTGGCCTTCTGCCGGGAGGCTCCACTCTGCCACCGGCTCGCCGATTCCGTCTCCATTCTTCTCTTCACCGATGAAAGGCCACCCTGCATTAAAACACATGGGCTGGAGATGGGTGATCCTTCCCAGTTCGATTACATCCTGGAAATGAACAAACCAATGTCTTCCATCCACGCCGGTTACCCAGCCGCCCTGATGAGGGCCGTTTACCTCTGTTTCTCCCTGATGCATGACGATTCGGTACTCATAGGGACCGTACACGGATTTTGACCGAAGGGCAGACTGCCACCCGGTAGCCACACCGCCAGACGGCATTAATACGTAGTACCATCCGTCATATTTATAGAATTTCGGTCCCTCTGTGGTAGGACCAAGCTGCTCTCCGTCAAATACCAGTACCGGCTCACTTAACAGCCTGGTACATTCCGGATCAATCTCCGCTACCATCAGCCGATGCTTAATACCTGCGCGGCTTCTGGCGTACGCAAAAATCATGTACGCCTTTCCATCATCATCCCACAGCGGACAGGGATCAATCCATCCCTTTGCCTGCTGAATACAATTTAACTGGAATTCTCCGCGGGGATCTTTAGACCGTGCCACGAAGATTCCTTCGTCCGGAAGGGGAATAAACACATAAAAAGTCCCCTCATGATATCGGATCGACGGAGCCCAGGTGCCGGAACCGTGAGAAGGTTTGTTGTACTTTTCGAATGGAAGGGAGCGGACACAGTAATTAATGATCTCCCAGTGAACCAAGTCCCTGGAATGAAGAAGGGGAACTCCCGGAAGATAGGTAAAAGAAGAAGCTACCATATAATAGTCCTCTCCCACCCGTATTACATCCGGATCTGAATAATCTGCGTACAAAATAGGGTTCTGATACATTTTTTTCCTCCACTTTTGGCTTAAATCAGCCGAAATTAGTATAAATCGTTTCCCGGTCAGGCCGGCATGGCCCACGGATAATGGGCTCTGCCAGATACTCAGTAATCAAAAAGGGGCAGTTCGCCTGCCCCTTTTTTGAAAAAAGCCATTATTCCTTAACAGCTCCGATATTAACACCCTGAATGAAATACTGCTGGCAGAACGGATAAATAATCATAAACGGAAGGATTGCCACGATAACCGCCGCGTTCTTTACCGTATTCTCCGTTGCACCGCCAACTGCTGTAGGCAAATCGCTACCCATGATAACAGATCTCAGTTTCATCTGGAAGTTATACAGGTTTTCATTTGTGATATACAGCTTGTAGTTGGTGTAATCGTTCCAGTAAGAAACTGCGAACATCAGACCGATTGCCGTCAGAGCTGCCTTGGACAGCGGAAGCACGATCTGGAAGAAAATTCTCATCGGTGAACAGCCGTCCATCTCAGCAGACTCAAACAAGCTGCCGGGAATTCCTTCGAAGAAGTTTCTCATCAGAACCAGGTTGTAAACATTAATAGCCGGAAGAAGAATTACTACCCACAATGTATTCGTCAGGTGCAGGCTTCTCATAACCAGGTATGTAGGAATCATACCACCATTGAAGATCATTGTAAAGAGCAGAAGGTTTGCAAAAAAGTTTCTTCCGGGCATATTCCACTGAATCAGCACGTAAGCACCCAGAGTGGAAATTGCCAGACCGCAGAAGGTACCTGCTACAGTGGTCAGACAGGATACCAGGAACGGCCGGTACAGTGTCGGGTTCGTAAATACGGACTCATAGCCAGCCAGACCAAACTGCTCCGGCAGAAGCTTCATACCATAAGCCGTCTTTAAATCCAAAGAGTCAATCAGGACTTTGTAGATGGGGATAATCATGATAAAACAAATTAACACGAATATCAGCACCAACACATAGTCAAATGCGGTTGCTTTCTTAGTTTTCATGTCTTCCCCTCCTCCTTATACAATACCTCTGCCGCGAACCTTAAAGCTTGCCTTGTTGCAGACAAGTACCAGGATACAGCCTACGATTGAAGAGGCAAGGCCTACTGCCGTCGTATAACCGTAATCCGGGAGAGCTCCGGAGTTGAATGTCTGAGTATAAATGTAAGTCTGAAGTACATCGGACTGTTTGATAACCGCATCATTCTGCATAACGAATACAGACTCGAACAGATTCATGATCTTAGCCAGGTTAAGAATCAGTACCGTAATGATGGTGTTGGCCAGAGCCGGCAGGGTAATATAACGCATGCAGTTCCAGCGGCCTGCGCCGTCCATGGAAGCCGCCTCATAAAGCTCGGGGCTGATTCCGGAAAGCGTAGCCATGAAGATGATGGTTCCCCATCCGGTATCTTTCCATACGTTTACCATGTAATACATGGGACGCCACCAGTCCTGTGATCCCAGGAAGTAAATACCCTCATCAATAATTCCCAGCTTAATCAGGATGGAGTTAACCAGGCCTGCGTTCGTCGGAGAAAGGATCAAGGTAAATACAGAAGCCGTAACTACCCAGGACATAAAGTGGGGCAGATAAACAACGGTCTGTGCGAACTTCTTAAACTTCATGGAACGGAGTTCGTTCAGCAGAAGTGAAAGAAGAACTGCCATAAAGGTATTTAACAGAAGCTTAACAATACTGATAACAAGGGTGTTTCCAAAAGCGGTCCAGAAACCAGGCATACTGATCATCTTTTCGAAGTTGCCAAGTCCGATAAATTCCGGAGCCTTAATACCCTTGTAAGTGCAGAAAGCGTACCGGATACCAAGCATCGGCAGATAGTTGAACACTACTGCGAAGATCAGTACCGGGAGAAACATTACATAAAATCCTCTGTAATAATGAAGAGATACTAAGAGAGGACGTTTGTTCTCGCCTGCGGCATTTTTCTGGATCGCAGGCCCCTTTCCTTTATTGCTCATTCTTATACCTCCCTAAACTGACTTTAGGTTTCTGTGATTTTATGAAAGTCCGCCGCCATAAAGGCGGCTTTTATTCAGAGAAATTATATATCTCCGGGACTTTCATATATAGTGGTGCGCACTGAATTGATACATTAGGATCGATTGATTACTCCATTGCATTCAGAGAATCAACGATCATCTGAGACCACTCTGCACCGCCCTCAGATTCGAAGCGAGCATATGCCTCATCGAGGGAAATACCCTGTACAACTACATCAGCAATGATGGAGTTCTTCAGCGTGGTCAGATCGCCGTTGTAGGTAGCCATTTCCTCGGTAGAAGGAATCAGCTGTGCCTGTACACAGTTGTCATTAAAGATCTGCTGAGAATTCTTGCTCTCTTCCGGAACAGCGTTGATGCCAGGATCATTCTCCCAGGTTACGATAGACAGCATGGGATCGATGTGGGCCTTGGTATACTGAGTTCCGGGCTTCTCCAGACTTTCCTTCATATGGAATTCACCCTCTGCGTAGGTATTGCCGCAAACAGTCTCAGCCTTGGTAGACCAGTGAACATCCTCTACACCGTAAGACCATAAGGTCTGCATATCGCCGCCATCCAGCATGGATTCGATGAGATACTTGAATACGCCTTCGGGATTCTCACAGGAAGCGGTGATGCACCATACCGGTGAGTTTCTCTCGGTGTAAGCGCCCAGCTCAGCAATCGGCGGAAGAGCAACTAACTCGCCGTCACGTCCATTTGCTTCCAGGTTGGTCTTTAAGTTGGTGTTCCAGGTTCCAGCCCAGTAGGTAAATACGCCGAATTTGTCCTCATAGAACTTATTGCGGCAGTCATTGGTGCCGTTAGTTAAGCTTTCCTTATCAATATAGCCTGCTGCATACGCCTCTCTCAGTCTGGTCAGAGCATCTCTGAAGTTGTCCTGAGTAAAGCCGTCATACCAAACGCCGTCCTCGCCCTGTACGAAGGAAGGATAAGCATCCTGATAGAATTCAGGCAGGTAGTTGGTATAGGGAGCCTCAACAGCGATAATACCAGCTGCAGATACGCCGTAGGTATCGCCGTCAACGCCGTTTCCATCCGGATCGCCGGTGGTAAATGCTTCCAGCATTGCCAGATACTCGTCGTAGTTAGTAGGAGCTTCCAGTCCGCAGTTGTCCAGCCATGCTTTCTTTACATAAGTAACACAGCCGTTGCCTCTGGTAACCGGGAATCCGAATAACTGGCCATTGATCTTCATGTTCTCAATAACGTCCTCACCGGTAACACGGCCGGAAGCCTTCAGCTCAGAATTATCCCAGGCAGCCGTCATATCCCACAGAGCGCCTTCCTCAGCATATCCAGAATAATAAGAAGAGGAAAGGATCATTGCATCCGGCCAGTTCTCTGGACCAGAAGCAAAGGTCTGTCCAACTACATCATAGTAAGCATCGTGATCAGGCTGGATGATCTCCAGGTCAATACCGGTCAGTTCTTCCCATCTTGCCTCAAACTTGTCTCTGGCGTTAACCTGCGTGAACACGGTACCGTCTACCATAATCGTAATCTTTTCCGGTTTCTCGATACCATCCTCAGAAGCAGCAGCGGTATCTCCGCCCTCTGCTGCGGTGTTAGCAGTATCTCCGCTGTCAGCGGTATCTCCGCCGCCGGAGCATCCGGTCAGACCCAAAGTTGCTGCCATTGTTACAGCCATACCAGCTGCGAGCATTTTCTTAACCTTCATTTTTTACCTCCCATATTTCTTTTTACTTTTCAGGTGCGCACCTTTTTTACAGTGCTATCATAACATCCTTTTCGAACAATTTCAACGCACATTTTTTCATATTCTTGTTCACATTTATCTAAAATGCCCTGTTTTCGGTTTTTATGCTGGTCATTTTGTATGTTTTTTCTTTTTTCTTATAGGGAAAGCATCCAAAAACACGCCTGTATTTTTGGCGTAATTTTTGTTCTTTTCTACCGTACATTTTTTACGTTCAATTTACAGAATTTAATTTTTTATGTTTTTCAGTTGCTTTTCTTGGGATTCTCTTCTATAATTTCAATTATAAAAAAGTACGGTATTAATAAAAAAGTGTGGTATAGAACGTATGTTTAAAATCTTCAAAAAGAACCGGCTGTCGAAAAGCCAGTTTTTAATTTCCTATATTTTAATTCTCGGGATCATCCTGATTATCGGGATGGCTCTTTATTATGCAACTTACCGGCAGGTAAACAACGGCATTCATCAGCAGAACCGGCAGGCTCTTTCTTCTGCCATAGCTGAGATGGACGATACGCTGGCGCTGATGAGCGCCGCAGCCCGCCAGGTTGCTTCAAACCGCGAATTTAACCAGCTGTCTCAGCTGACCAGTTCCGCTGATCCCGATTTCTTTTATCGGGCATTTGCGGCCCAGACCGGCCTGAAGTCCCTGACGCCGGTGGAATTTCTGCTGCCCACAGCAAGTTCTTACCTTTACATGGGCAACTCCAACTATATTATATCCCCTTCCCGGTTCGTAAATTTTGACTCCTATGTACGGTATGATTCAAATTACGATATTGGTTCGGAAACGCTCCGTCCC
>DVKS01000109.1 GCA_018715905.1 Candidatus Caccovicinus merdipullorum
GGCAAATCATAGAATTTTTCTTTACATTATCCCTTGAAATGGATACAATATTATATATTAATCATTATGCGCCGGCAGGCAGCGTTCCAATTACCCTATGAAAGTGTGGCGGCGCATTTGATATCATTTTATGTGAATGAAAAGATGGAGGACAGCAGATGTTTTATACCTGTGCAGACTGCAGCATACTGGCCTGTGCCGGCGGCACGGCAAAGGAAATGCCCTTAAACTGTCCCATGAGGCAGATGGATATGCGGAAGGCCTTTCTTCCGGAATATGAGAAAGTGGAGAATCACCGGTTTTATGTGCAGAGTTCTTCTATTGAAGCGGAAGGGTACTGTCAATGGCCCAGGCTGAAGGAGACGGTGGAATTCTGCCGGAAGATGGGATATCAGAAGATTGGAATTGCTTTCTGCAAGGGACTTCGGAAGGAAGCGGCTGTGGTGGCCGGGATTTTCCGCAAGTACGGTTTTACGGTGGTCTCCGTAATCTGCAAGACCGGTGGAATCTCCAAGGAGGAGGCCGGAATCCCGGAAGAGAATAAGATTCATCCCGGGGAATTTGAGGCCATGTGCAATCCCATCGGTCAGGCATATCTGCTAAATGAACAGGAGACGGAATTTAATATTGCCATTGGTCTGTGCGTGGGCCATGATTCTCTGTTTTTCCGGAATTCCCAGGCGCCGGTAACGGTATTGGCGGCGAAGGACCGGGTTCTGGCTCATAATCCCTGCGGGGCGATCTACTGCGCAGAAGGATATTTTAAGGAACGTCTTTAGCGGGGACGGTTTTAGGAATGAATGATATTATAAACGGCGGCAGATTTTCAAAGCAAAGAAACATAGCGAGGTGACAGGAATGGCGCAGACAGCAGGAAAAAAGAAACAGGGAAGTATTGTTGAGATTTTAAAGGAGGAAATTCTGTCCGGAAGGATTCCCTGCGGCCGGGAGATGACCCAGAATGAACTGGCAGAAAGCCTGGGAGTATCCAGGATGCCGGTACGGGAGGCCCTGATTCTTCTGGAATATCAGGGGTTGATTCAGCGTCTCCCCAATAACCATGTAAAGACGGCAGATTTTTCTGAGGATTATTTCCGGGAGATATTCAGCTTGTGCAGGGAACTGGAGGAGAAGGCTCTGGAGACGGGGATTTCCATGAAGGAGACGCTGAAAGTATCCTGGTTTGCGGATCCTGAGCCGGAAGAACTAGAGATCCACCGGCAGATCAGCCGGAATCTTTCCCATGCATTTTTAAGGAAGACTTTAGATACGATCCTTGAGATTTACGTGGATTATGCTGTGCGGCGCTCTTTTTATGACAAAGAGGCGGGAGCAGAGAAACTGAAAAGAGCTGTCAGCGGACTGCCAGAGGAGCGGAGCGAAAGGCTTAAGGCGTACTTTGCCGGTCTGGAAGAGGCTGTATGGAAGGAGAGAAAGGGAGTATGTTAGGATTAAAGCCGATTACGCTGCTGCCGGCCAGAGAGCGGGTGGCGGCAGCTCTTCGCAAGGCAATCATTGCAAAACAGATCAAGGCGGGGGAAGTATTGGCTCTGGAGAATACGGCCAGAGAGCTGGAAGTGTCGGTGACGCCGGTGCGGGAGGCATTTCAGATTCTGGCAAGGGACGGGCTGATTGAATTAAAGCAGAATAAGACGGCGTTGGTTCTGGGGGTGAATGAGAAAACCATCCGCAACCATTATCAGGTGCGGGCTGCGCTGGAGAGCATGGCCTGCCTGCTTTGCTGCCGGAATGGGGCGGATTTGTCAGCTGTGGAGAATTCTCTGATCAGCGCCAGGAATGCTCTGGCTGGGAATGATTCCAGCAGTTATTCCAATTATAATCAGTCCTTCCACTATGAGATCTGGAAGGCGTCAGACAATGAGAAGCTCATAAACATGCTTTCGGAGTTATGGAATGGACTTTCCATGGGGCTTAAGACTACTGAGGCGGAATATGCAAAGGTTTCCCAGGAGGAGCATGAGCGGATATTTGCCGCCATGGCTGCAGCGGATGGAGAGAAGGCCGGCCGTGAGATGTTTTGTCATATTGAAAGAAGCATGAAGGATGTGCTGACCCGTTATCAGGAATAAAGATCAGCCGGAAAACAGGAAATATCTTTTCTTGTATGTATTGCATAAAAATTAAGATAATATTTCTTATAAAACGCCGAATCTGTAAAACAGGGATTGACAGATTCGGCGTTTTGTTTTATGATGCAATCAAGAAATGGATACATTATCAAATATCAAAAATAAAATATAAAGATAGGAGATGGTGGGTCCGGCAAAAACTACATTATTTTAGGAGGGGAGCATATGAGTCCATCAACAATTACCTTGCTGTTTCTGTTGTTTGCGATCGTGATGTTCGTTACAGAGAAGATTCCTCTGGCGGTGACGTCCATGATCGTCTGTATCGGGCTGGTGGTGACCGGGGTGCTGGATGTGCCCACTGCGTTTGCAGGTTTTATTGACACCAACGTGATCCTGTTTGTAGCCATGTTCATCGTAGGGGGAGCATTTTTTGAGACGGGCATGGCCAACCGGATCGGAGGACTGGTTACCCGGTTTGCAAAAACCGAGCGGATGCTGATCGTCTCTATCATGCTGATTACCGGACTGATGAGCGGCGTTCTGTCTAATACCGGAACGGCGGCGGTACTGATTCCGGTGGTCATCGGCATTGCTGCAAAGTCCGGATATGCAAGATCCAGACTTTTGATGCCGTTGGTATTTGCGGCGGCCATGGGCGGCAACCTTTCTCTGATCGGCGCGCCGGGAAATCTGATTGCCCAGAGCGCGCTTCAGGAGATCGGATTGTCCTTTGGATTTTTTGAATACGCTGTGGTGGGACTTCCGATTCTGATCTGCGGCATTCTCTTTTACGCCACCGTGGGTTTTCGTCTGCTGCCGAATCATGAAATAACCGGCGAAGATGGGGCTTTTGATACGGAGAAAGATTTTGACAGCGTTCCGGCCTGGAAGCAGTATCTGTCTCTGATCATTCTGGTGCTGACTCTGCTGGCCATGATTTTTGAAGACAAGATCGGCATCAGCCTGTGTATTTCCGGCTGTATCGGGGCTCTGGCTTTGATTCTTACCGGGGTGATTTCGGAGAAAGAAGCATTAAAGTTCATAGATTTAAAGACCATTTTCCTTTTCGGCGGAACTCTTTCTCTGGCTGCAGCCCTGCAGAATACGGGGGCGGGGGAGATGATCGCCGGAACCGTGATGCAGGCACTGGGAGATTCCCCTTCGCCTTATATCCTGACTTTTGTAGTGTTTATGCTTTGCTGCGTAATGACAAATTTTATGTCCAATACAGCGACTACCGCGCTGATGGTTCCCATCTGCCTTTCCATTTCTCAGGGAATGGGAGCGGACCCCAGAGCAGTTCTGATGGCCTGTGTCATCGGCGGCTCCTGCGCTTACGCTACGCCAATCGGCATGCCGGCCAATACCATGGTGGTGGGAGCAGGAGGATATTCCTTTATGGATTACGTGAAGGCGGGACTTCCGCTGATTCTCATTGCTACGGTGGTGAGCATGATTATCCTGCCAATTGCGTTTCCTTTCTTTCCGGCATAGAGTGGAGGAAATCGGCAGAACTGTACAGCCAGGCATTGCCAGGAAGGAATCTTGTTTGCCGAATTTTTATCAGAAAGCAATTTAATTTACATAAAATGGCCGTCTGCGCGGCCGGATCATTTAAAGGAGGTACTGATTACCATGACAAAACAGGAACAGGTGGAGAAGCTGACCAGGTATATGGCGAACTTTGTATCCCATATCGGAAAGAAGCTTCCGGATGACATTATTGCCAAGCTGGATGAGCTGGCAGAGAAGGAGGACAGTCCGCTGTCCAAAGTAATTTATGACACCATGAAGCGGAACCAGAAGCTGGCCCAGGAGTTAAACCGGCCCAGCTGCCAGGATACGGGCGTGCTGCAGTTCTGGGTAAAATGCGGCGCCAGCTTTCCGCTAATCGGTGAACTGGAGGGACTGTTAAAAGAAGCGGTGATGATTTCTACCGTGGAAGCGCCTCTCCGCCATAACAGCGTAGAGACCTTTGATGAGTACAATACGGGAAAGAATGTAGGAAAGGGAACGCCCACTGTATTTTGGGATATCGTACCGGACAGTGACCAGTGTGAGATTTATGCGTATATGGCAGGCGGCGGCTGCACTCTGCCGGGCAAGGCCATGGTGCTGATGCCGGGAGCCGGATATGAGGGTGTGACACGGTTTGTTCTGGACGTAATGACATCCTATGGTCTGAATGCCTGTCCGCCTCTTTTGGTGGGTGTAGGCGTGGCCACTTCTGTAGAGACGGCGGCTTTGTTATCAAAGAAGGCGCTGATGCGGCCTCTGGGAAGCCACAATGAGAATCAGCGGGCGGCAGCCATGGAAAAGCTTCTGGAGGACGGAATCAATTCCATCGGCCTTGGTCCCCAGGGAATGGGCGGAAAATATTCCGTTATGGGTGTCCATATCGAGAACACGGCCAGACATCCTTCTACCATCGGCGTGGCGGTTAATGTAGGCTGCTGGTCTCATCGCAGAGGTCATATTATTTTTGATAAGGATTTGAACTATACCATTACTACACATTCGGGGGTGACGTTATAATGTTGGAAATTAAAGATGGAAAGAAAATTTTAACTACGCCGATTTCGGACGAAGATCTGAAGGATATTAAGATTGGAGATATTATTTATCTCAATGGAAGCATGACTACATGCCGGGACGTGGCCCACAGAAGGCTGGTAGAGGGACACCGGGAGCTGCCGGTGGATGTGCGGAACAATGCCATTTTCCACGCAGGCCCTATTATCCGCCCGCTGGGTGACGATAAATTCGAGATGGTATCCGTAGGCCCCACCACCAGCATGCGGATGGAGAAATTTGAGAAGGAATTTGTGGAACTGACCGGCGTAAAGGTGATCATCGGAAAGGGCGGCATGGGCCCCAACACGGAGTACGCCTGCAAAAACTATAAGGCCATTCACTGCGTATTTCCCGCCGGAAATGCCGTAGTGGCGGCCACGGGGGTAGAAGAGATCGTCCGGGCAGAATGGCGCGACCTGGGAATGCCTGAAACACTCTGGAACTGCCGGGTAAAGGAGTTCGGTCCTCTGATTGTGTCCATTGATACGGAGGGAAGGAATCTGTTTGAGGAGAACAAGGTGATCTTCAATGAGCGCAAGGAGAAGGCTTATGAGGAGATCTGTAAGCATGTAAGTTTCATTAAGTAATAAAGCAAATAGGATAGAGGCAGAAATCCTTTCGCAGGCGGACCTGCGCAGGATTTCTGCCTCTTTGATTGCGAAGCATCCAGCAAGACGCGCCGGTGACGCGTCTTGTCGGATTCAATAACATGATAAAGCTGTCTGTGCCTGCTGAATTCCGGCAGGCACAGGTTTAAACTGCGGCATCATGCTCAGACAGAGTCCGGGACGGATACATACTGCCTGGCTTCTTCCGGCGTCAGATGATATTCCTGTATAATCTGTTCCATAATCTCTGCATCCTGGTATTGGTACCGCTGAAGAATTGCTACAGTGGCACTAATGCCCTGACTGATGCCCTGATTAATCCCCTGCTCAATTCCTGCTTTCACCCCTTTTTCATAAACTCCCTGACTTAAATTACACAATTCCGACACCTCGCTTTCCAGTTCCGCCGTCATGGCGATATGAAACTCTTTCTCCATCACTCGCTGTTTTTCTTTCGCTTCCAGATCCACTGCCAGAAGAACATTCATCAGATGAACCGGCCTCGCCTTTCCGGGCGCGCAGGCATGGAAGCGGATATCATAAAATACGGTCTGCTCTCCTAAACTACCGTCTTCTGTGCCGATGCTTTCGATCTGTCGGTCGCTGTCCAAAGGCGCATCCGGCTCATTCTGGTGCACTGCCTTCCTGGAAATCTCCGGTACCCCGATGCATTTCCGGATTTCATGAAGAGAGCAGGAAGCAAATTCCTCTGTGCAGGTTTTTAAAATCCAGGCGAGAATGGCTTCATTTGCCAAAACCTTTTTTACCTGTGTGTCATACCGGATCTTATCTTCTGAGGCTTCGATTAACTTTGCAAGCTGCGTCTGCCTTCTCACTGCATCACATCCTTCCTGGGCAGGATATGATAGGGAGCATAACTGTGAAGAGCAGCATGTAGGGGGAGATTCTAGTATTTGCTCTTAAAAACAGTTTATCATATAACTGCCATTGATTCAAGATTTGTGGAAATATTTTACTTTATATTACCATATATTTCCATAAAATGCAATCGAAATTGTAATATATTTCCAAAAATAATAAAGTATGGCCAGCTCCAAGGCGAGTTAAAATGGAAATGATGTGGATAGTAAAAAATCGCTTTGCTGTGAGTGAGATATATGCGGGGATTATCAAAATATCCCAGAACCTGCATACAAACAGTTCTTGCATCTTCATTATGCCTGTCATTATAATATACTTATCGCAGTGTGAATCATACAGGAGGAGGAAGCCGATGAATGCAGTGTGCCGAGATATTTTTAGGGCTGTATATGAAGGGAAATGGCTGAGTATTGAATACCGGAACCAGCAGGAACAGGTTACCCGATACTGGATCGGAATACGGAATATCCGGCCGTACCAGAGGACCCTGGAAGTAGACGGCCTGCACCTGGGCTGCTGTGCCATGGAACATTTCCGCTGCATTTATATTGATTCTATTTTATCTTCGCAGATTATTGAGGGATCGTACTGTCCGGTAAATCCGCAGCTGATTCGGGATATCAGTCAAAATCCCCAGCGGTATCAGAATCTTTTTTCTCACAGTGTTAATCTTAAGATTTTAAATTATCTGGAGGATTGCAGCCGGATGGACTGCACGCCCTACCGAAGAGACTTTTCTCTGGTGCATTATCTGGACCGGGAAACTCTGGGGAATGGGATTTATCCTCTTAGCGATGACCAGTTCCGCCTGATCGTCAGACGATTTCAGCAGAAGGCAGAGCAGCGCAGCAAAAGCCGCAATGGAGACGGATATGGGATTGGAAGCGGAGAGGCCGTCCCGAAAAATTCGCCCCTCCGTATCAGCCAGCTGGCGATGAATGTACTCAGCCTCCATACGCCGAGGGGACTGTATGTGCTGGCATACCGCAGGCTTAATCTGGATGTGAAGGAGCGGTGTCTTCGGCCGGATGAGGACATTACGATCTGTACGGAATTTACCATTGACGGTGTGAAGGAGAGCATTCGGCGCTTCTTAGATGCAGGGGATGCCGGCCTGCTGGAAGATTTTGAGGAAAACCAGGAGAAGATCAAAGATATTCTGGCGAAAGACTGTGCAGAGCGGATGCAGGTAGATGATATGCCCTATCTGATCGGCATTGGGATAGACGTTGTGGTAGATCTGCACAGGGAGTATCAGGCGATTATTGAGATGTATGAGAAGGGAGAAATTTCTGTTCCCATAAAGGCATTTTTCGGAGATCTCTTAGATCGGCCCAGAGGGGGAAGGGAGATGCCTATTGCGCTCTTAAACCAGCAGGTAAATCTGGATCAGCTTCTGGCGATCCATCACGGCATGAAATACCCGGTCGCTTATGTCCAGGGGCCGCCGGGAACCGGGAAAACCAATACAATCATTCATACCATTATAACCGCTTTTTTTAATGAAAGAACGGTGTTGTTTTCTTCTTACAATAATCATCCGATCGACAGTGTTGCTGAAAAACTGGAGTCAATCCGATATAAAGATAAACCGATCCTGTTCCCGGTGATTCGCCTGGGAAATCAGGATAAGGTCAAAGAAGCACTGCGGCGGATGCGCCGGATGTATGAGCAGGCCAGAGAGATTAAAGTCTTTGAAAAGACGCTGGATCGCAATAAAGACAGCAGGGCAGAGCGGGCCAAAAAGCTTTCGGCGATTCTGCGGCGGTATGAAGACCAGCTGGATTTAAGGGAGCGGGAGGAGACGATTAATCAGATGCTTTCCTATGGCAGGAAACGGGGAAATACGCTGGAAATGCTGCCTTTTGAAGCGGACCTGCAGGGACGTCAGCTGGAGAAGATCCGGCAGAGGATTAAAGCGGATGGGGAAATTCAGGACAGGGATGCCCTGGCGCTTCTGGATAATGACGGTGAGGAGCTGCGGAAATATTTGTATTTTATATCCGCAAAATATATTAAGCGGATTGACCAGCCGAAGAATCATCAGCTGAAGGAAATTCTTTTCCTGGAAGATGAAGACGCCAGGATCCAGGCTTTTGAAGGCTACATTGGCCGGAGTGAGAATTTGAAGCTGTTTTTGCAGATTTTTCCGGTGGTGGCTACCACCTGCATATCAGCAAGGCGTCTGGGAGAACCGGAAATTCAATTCGATATGACGATTATTGACGAGGCCAGCCAATGTAATATGGCTGTGTCACTGATCCCCATCATCCGGGGAAAACGCCTTATGCTGGTGGGAGATCCTCAGCAGTTAAATCCCGTGATTTTGCTGGATCCGGTTATCAATAAACGACTCAGGAAAAAGTACCAGGTTTCGGACGAGTATGATTACTGCACAAATTCCATTTACAAGACGTATCTGGCATGTGACTCGGTAAGCGACGAGGTGCTGCTTCGGTATCATTATCGCTGCAATCCGAAGATTATCAATTTTAATAATAAGAAATATTACCATGAAAAGCTTCTCATCCGTTCTGATGACCGGGAGAAGGTTCCGCTCCAGTATGTGGATGTGACGGACGGGCATACGGATTATAAGAACACGGCGCCGGCAGAGATTGAGGAGATCATTCGGTTCGCGTCCATGAACCGGGATAAGGCGGTGGGAGTGATTACACCATTTGTCAATCAGAAGAATGCCATTGAAAAGCGGCTTCAGGAGGAGGGACTGTCTCATGTGACCTGCGGCACGGTCCATGCTTTTCAGGGGGATGAGAAGGATGTGATTTTATTTTCCACGGCCATCACAGACCAGACCTATGGCTCTACTTATGACTGGCTGAAAAATAATAAGGAACTGATCAATGTAGCCACTTCCCGGGCCAGAGACCGCCTGATCGTTTTGTGCAGCACGAAAAATTTGGAGCGGCTTCATAAAGAACGAGAGACGGAAACAGGGGATGACCTTTATGAACTGATCCGATATGTGCGAAGCCGGGGGATTTCTTACGTAACGCCAAAGGAGAATCAGTCCCGGGCTCTTGGGGTTAAGCCATTCAGCACGGATACGGAGGAGGCTTTCCTGGAAGCGCTGAATCATGCTCTTGGAAACATCTGGCTGTCTCATACCCGCTTTACTGTGGAAAAAGAGGTGGCAGTATCCCAGGTATTCCAGGAAAATATTACCGGCAGCGATCTGTTCTATTCCGGCCGCTTTGATTTTGTGGTTTATCAGCGGGAGAACCAGAAAAAGTATCCGGTTCTGGTCATTGAACTGGATGGAAAAGAACATTGTGAAAGTGAGATCGTCAAAGCCAGGGACCGGAAAAAGAACGCCATCTGCCGGGCCCACGGTATGGAGCTGATCCGGGTAGAGAATTCCTATGCCAGAAGATATCAGCATATCAAGGCGATTCTGGAGGCATATTTTAAAGGGAGTACCATGCGGTAACAGGAGGAATGAGAAATGAACCAAAAAGTATATGAATTCCAGGCTGTGATCGAGCCGGTTCCGGAGAAGGGAGGCGCGTACGTTCGTTTTCCTTATGATATCCGGAAAGAGTTTGGAAAAGGACGGATAAAGGTACAGGCGGAATTTGACGGAGTTCCTTACAGCGGAAGCATTGTTAATATGGGGATCAAAAATAAAGAAGAGACTCTGTGGAGGTGTCCGGCCTGCGGGCGCAGTTTCCGGCATAAGAACCAGGAACATTACTGCGGAGAGCCTCCCAGGAGTATTGAGGAATATATAAAACGGCAGCCGGAAAGTGCACAGCCGTATCTGAGGATGGTGAATGATGCTGTCCGTGAGGCGATTCCGGACGCGGCGGAAAAGATTTCCTGGAGCATGCCCACATACTGGAAGGGACAAAACTTGATTCAGTTTGCGGCCTTTCGAAAGCACATCGGCCTGTACCCCGGACCGGAGGCGGTGGAGGCATTTGCCGGCCGGCTTTGCGGATACAGAACCAGTAAGGGAACCATACAATTGCCCTATGAAAAGCCGCTTCCCTTAGACCTGATCAGGGAGATTGCCAAATGGTGCCGGCAAGAGTACGGCCGGTGATCTTAACTGCAAATTTCCGCTGGTTTATTGATGGGGCAGAATAAAATGAGTATAATGAGGATACTGATCTTACATTAATTAAGGATAAATCCCGCAGAAGAAAAGGAGAAGGTATGGAAATGGAAAATCGTTTTTTAATTGCAGTGGACATGCAGAATGACTTTGTCACCGGTTCTCTGGGGACCAAGGAGGCCCAGGCCATCGTTTTGCAGACAGTAAAAAAGGCTGAGGCTTTTGAGGGGACTGTTTTATTTACCCTGGATACTCACGGTGAAGATTATCTGCAGACCCAGGAGGGGAAAAGGCTTCCGGTGAAGCACTGCATTGAGGGGACGGAAGGATGGGATTTGATTCCGCCTCTGCAGGAAGTGCAGGAGAAAAAGAATGCCAGGATATTTAAAAAGAAGACCTTTGGTTCCGTAGAACTGGCCCAGTATCTGGCGGATATCCATGAGAAGACGCCCATATCTTCCATCGAACTGATTGGCCTGTGTACGGATATCTGCGTGGTAAGCAATGCTCTTTTAATAAAGGCGTATCTGCCGGAGGTACCGATCCTGGTGGATGCATCATGCTGTGCCGGTGTGACGCCTGGGAGCCATGAGGCGGCCTTACAGACAATGGAATGCTGCCAGATCCAGGTGCAGAACCGGTGACGGCGGTGGACTTTTATCAGAGAGCCGCTATCGTGTGCCGGAGTATTCCACGGGGCAAGGTGGCTACCTATGGCCAGATTGCCCTGCTCTGCGGCTGTCCCCGGAATTCCAGACAGGTGGGGTATGGGCTGAACCGGAACCTCCTGGGAGATGTACCGGCTCACCGGGTGGTAAATGCCAGGGGAATCTTAAGCGGGGCAGCGGCTTTTGATACATATGATATGCAGATGCGCCTTCTGGAGATGGAAGGAGTAGCCGCTGTCAGGATCCGCGGCGGCTGGCAGGTGGATTTAAAGAAAGACGGATGGAAACATACCATGGAAGATGCGGAAAACTTTCGGAGCCGGTTTCTTGCTCTGGGGATATAGCGCTGCCTGCGGGCATCAACGCATCGGACGAAAGAAAGGGCGGCGGAAACAGTGAAACATTTATATCTGATCGGCGGAACCATGGGGGTGGGGAAAACCACAGTGAGCCAGATTCTTAAGCAGGAGCTTCCGGACTGTGTTTTTCTGGATGGAGACTGGTGCTGGGATGCGGACCCGTTTCAGGTGACGGAGGATACGAAGCGGATGGTGCTGGAGAATATTATTTTTCTTCTGAATCAGTTTCTGCGGTGTCCGGCCTATAAGAACATTGTGTTCTGCTGGGTGATGCATCAACAGGAAATTTTGGACAGAATCCTGGAAGGACTGAAGGATGAGAATGAGACGACGCCGGCGATGGAGGGAAGCGGGGAAGGTGTTTCGATCCATGCTGTTTCTCTGGTCTGTGAACCTTCTGCGCTGACCCGCCGGCTTGAGAAGGATGTAAAAGCAGGAATACGCAGGGCAGATGTTATTGAACGAAGTCTTTCCCGGCTTCCGCTTTATATGGGGCTGAATACGAGAAAGATCGATGTGACGGATCTTACGCCGGAGGAGACTGC
>DVKS01000110.1 GCA_018715905.1 Candidatus Caccovicinus merdipullorum
ACTGCGCATACTTTCTTCATGTTTCTTTCCCTTCTTCGCTGAGATGTATGGGGTAGTTAAATGGTGACGATCCTGTTTGCAATGGTGAGACTTAAACAGTTACCATTATAGACCAAAAAGGTGGAATTGAATATAGGTAAAGTGGGGGAAATTATGTAAAAAACTTGGTATATCTGTCTCAGAAGGGGGAGAAAGCCCCAAAAACAGGCGAAAAACAGAAAAAAGCCGCCGCCCGGGGAGCCTCCGGACAGCGGCTGGATAATACGGTCAAAGCCCTTGAACAAGGATTTTTCTGGTCTGCCGGCGAAGGAGAGGACCGATCATAAGGGCAATAATGATCTTTATCACATCTCCTGGAAGGTAGGGCAGGACGCCTATGGTCAGAGCGGCACGGAAGGTTAAATCCATCTGCACAGCCAGCCAGGCTGTGCCGAAGAGATAGCACACAGCGGCGCCGCAGACCATGCCGGCCGCGTGTACCCACACTTTCCCTGGAAAGCGCTGGATAAAGAAGCCGCAGATAAGGGAAAGGAAAAGAAATCCGATGAGATAACCGCCGGTAGGGCCGGACAGTTTTGCCAGGCCGCCGGAAAAGCCGGAAAAGACCGG
Organism: Candidatus Caccovicinus merdipullorum; assembly: GCA_018715905.1. Lineage (GTDB taxonomy): Bacteria > Bacillota > Clostridia > Lachnospirales > Lachnospiraceae > Caccovicinus > Caccovicinus merdipullorum. The sequence continues at coordinate 610 of DVKS01000110.1, forward strand.
AAGTCCTACGGCACCAAGAAGCAGATAGAGAAGGCAGCTGATGAATCCCAGCTTCATTCCCAGCACGTAAGCGGCCAGATACAGCGCCAGCATAGTCAGTGACAGGGGAACGGGACTTACCGGGATCGGAACCGCAACAGGTCCGATGATACAGGTTACGGCGGTGGCAAGGCCGGTAATGGTCATCTGTCTGGCAGACAGAGCCGGCCGGGATGCAGTGGTCATTTCCATAAATCAGGTCCTCTCTTTTTCCTGCCGGATGGGTACCGGCATGTTTTGTATGCTTTCGTTATGATTCGGGAGCAGACGGCGCTCTCTGGTAGTTTATTATAAGCGGAGAGATAAAAACTGTCAACTAATAATTTAGAACAGGTTAACAATTTAAGTTAACAATCCAGAAATATGCTCCGGGGTTGTAAATGCTGCAGAAATGATGGATCATCCTGTCGTCAGGTCCGGATCACTGGCTGGATCTGTCTGCCCTCTAAAGCTTCCTCAAGGGTTTCCGGTATCAGATGTGTTCTGGCAATCATGGAGTTGGGCTTTTTGACCGGATTATCCTGACCGAATGGTACGAAGTAAATGTTTTTTGTGTTCATCAAAAGGCCGATGTTTTTCAAGCTTGCTCCCAGGGCATCATTGGTGGAGATGGACAGCACCAGGGGACGAAGATTCCGCAGGTGCGCTTTGGCGGCCATTAAAACCGGAGTGTCGGTAATGCCGCAGGCAAGTTTTGCCAGGGTATTTCCTGTACAGGGAGCAATCAGGAGAATATCAAGAGAAGCCGATGGTCCGATAGGTTCTGCTTCCTCTATGGTGAGAATGGGTTCATTTCCCGTAAGATTCGTAATGCGGTTGATAAATTCTCTGGTATCGCCGAAGCGGGAATCTATGGTCTGAACATTTTTGGAAAAGATCGGATAAACAAAGGCGCCGGCCTGAACCAGCGCAAGAAACTGGCGCTCGATCTGTTCAAAGGTGCAGAAGGAACCTGTGACGGCAGCTCCTATACGCTTTCCCTTTAAGTCCATAAAGCAACCTCCTGGTTATGATATGGAGTTACACTTTATGATTATGCTGCGGAAGAAAAATGCGCAAGTTGTCCGGAAAAATCCCTTTTCTGCAGCCGGTCATGAATTTAAACTGCTTTCGGGCACAGGAAATCCGGGCTGGGAGAGCAGGCCATCAAAAAGAATTTCGGCCGCAGCTTTCGGAGAAAAGCGCCCGGGAAGTCCGGGACAAAGACGGGCGGTCCGTCCGGATTCACGACAGTATTCAAAGTCCACGCCGCCGGGGGCAGAGGCGATATCAATGATGGTGATCTCCGGGTCTGCACCGGAGAGAATATTTTTCGAAAAGACGGGACAGGGAATGGTGTTAAACAGGTAGGCAAAAGGAGAAAGGATTTCCGGATCCTTAAGTTCATCCGGCGTCAGACAGGAAAATCCTCTGTCATGGGCAAGTTTAAGCTTTTCCGGATCCCGGTCCAGAACGGTAACTTCTGCGTGAAGCCCTTTTAAGTTTTCGGCCAGGGCCTGGCCGCAGCGGCCGTAGCCGGCAGTCAGACAGAGACTTTTATGGAGAGCGCCGGAACTTTCCTTGATGGCACAGCAGATGGCTCCTTCCGCAGTCAGGGCCGCATTCTCCTCTGCGGTTTGCGGAAGGCATGCGCTGTCTATGCAGGTTACCTGTTTTTTTGCACAGGATTCCCGGAAGGACAGAGGGATCCCGGCGCCGAAAAGAGTCTGGCCGGGCCGAAGCCAGGACAGGAAAAGATCCGTGGAAATGGGGATGGAGAGATTGAGCGTTTTCTGGTCTCTGGTAAAGGGCAGGGGAGTCAGGATCCAGGAAGCGCCAAAGACACACCCGGCTGCCTGGGAAAGGGGAAAGCCTGGGGAAGGGCGGCGCAGATCCAGGACGGAGCAGCCTTTTTCCTTCAGCATCTGGAAGAGAAAATCCTGGCGCCGGTCTTCCCCCAGAAGAAGAATTTTGTGGTTCATAGAGGGACTCCTTGGTTATAAAAGATGGATTTACTGTCAGGATATGCGGGATGGTTCTGTATGGGAATGAAGAATAAGGAAAATGCCAGTGAAAGCGTTTCCTTAAGTTTCACCAGATGGCCAGGCGGGCATACTGTATTAGTAAGTGACGAAATTGGAAGAATGTCCATGAAATCCAGATTATTTTCCGGAAGCGCCGCAGCTCTGGTTACGCCCATGAGAGAATCGGGCCATATTGATTACCATGCTTTGGAAAATCTCATCCGGTATCAGCTTGAAAACCAAACGGCAGCCCTTGTGGCGGCAGGCACCACAGGGGAGGCCTCCACCTTATTGGATGAGGAAAAGAGGGAACTTACCCGGTTTGTTATCCGCTGCGCCGGAGGCAGAGTTCCGGTTATTATCGGGACGGGAAGCAACGATACGGCTCATGCTGTACGCCTTTCCAAAGAAGCGGAAGAGTTGGGGGCGGACGGTCTTCTGGTGGTGACTCCCTATTACAATAAGGCTTCCCAGGAAGGCCTGGTACGCCATTACTTTGCGGTGGCCGATCAGACAAAGATTCCTGTTATCGTGTACAACGTACCGTCAAGAACCGGAGTGAATCTGCAGCCGGAAACCTGCCGGCGGCTGGCTGGGCATCCGAATATCTGCGCCATAAAAGATGCAGCCGGGAACCTTTCCCAGACCGCAAGGACCGCAGCTCTCTGCGGCGATGACCTGGCCATTTACTCCGGCAATGACGATCTCACCATTCCCGTTCTTTCTCTGGGAGGCTGCGGAGTCATTTCCGTTGCGGCAAATCTGATTCCGGCCCAGATGGCGGGGATATGCCGCCTGTATCAGGAAGGAAAAGAGAAAGAAAGTCTGGCTCTTTTCCTGAAATACCAGGAGCTGATGAACGCCATGTTCTGGGATATAAATCCCATTCCCATAAAAGCGGCGCTGGCAAGGGCCGGGCTGTGCGGGGAGACCTGCCGCCTCCCTCTCTGCGAGATGGATGGGGAGAAGAAGATGCGCCTGTATGCATTGATGGAGCGGTTGGAACTGGACCGGAAGGCAGGCATATAGGATCGCGCTTAAAAAAAAGCTTAAAAACACAGGAAAAAGCCCATGCCTAGGAAAAAGATAATTGCCATTTTTTTTGGATTTTACTATAATAAGGTGTTAGGGTCAAAAATCCTCCCGCAGGCAGGCCTGCATCGGATTTCCGACATTTTGACCCTGGTATCATAATAAAAGTTTGGTGAAATATTCGAAAAATCCTGCAGGGAAGGGATTTTTTGAACATAGAAAATAAAAGACAGCAGGACTGGGCCGCAGTACCGGCAATCCTGCATCACGGGGCAGGCGCTGCCTGGCTCCGCCATTATGAGAAACGGAGGATAGAGAAATGAGAGGGGAACCGATTCGGGCAGCCGTAATTTCCGATACCCATGGGCTGCTCAGACCGGAAGTGGAGCGGGTGATTCAGACCTGCGATGTGGTGATCCACGCAGGAGATTTTGACAGCCAGATGCTGTACCATAAGCTGAATGTCAGTCAGCCTCTGTACGGGGTCAGAGGAAACAACGATGGATACTGGGCAAAGCAGCTGCCCAAGATCCGGCGATTCTATCTGGGAGGCGTTTCTTTTCTGGCGGTCCATGATCAGGCAGATGTGCCGGCGGATCTGCAGGATGTCCAGGTGGTGATCTTTGGCCACTCCCATATGTATTACCAGCAGGAGCGGGACGGAAGACTCTGGCTGAATCCGGGAAGCTGCGGCTATCGGCGGTTCCATCTGCCTCTGTCCATGGCAGTGATGACCATACAGGACGGGACGGTTTCGGCAGAACCCATCTGGCTGGAGGAAGAAGGCAGAAAAGAAGAACACCAGACTGTTTATTTTTCACCGGTTTCCACTGAAAGCGGGAAAACGGAAAGCAGCCGCCATCGAAGCGTCAGAGAGCGGCTTAGCAAGGCGCGCACCGGAAATAAAGATCAACTGTTTTTAATTGCCAAGATTATGCGTTTTATGAAACGCGGAGACTCTGCTGAATGGGTGGCTGGAAATCTGAAGGCGGATCCGGGATTTGTGGAGCAGATTTACCGGATCGTCCTGACCCATCCGGGGATTGATGCCCGCCAGGTGATGGATAAAATGGAAGTAAACCGCCTGTATCAGAAAGGATACGATGAGGTGTAAGAAACAAAAAGAAGCCCTTTCCTGAACATAAGAGAGTCAGGAAAGGCTTCTTTTTTGTGTGTCCGGCAGCGAAGCCGCCGGTTTTATGAACCGGAATTTCCGGCCTGGGGATCAGCACTGCTGGACTTCGTGTCCGGATCCGTACCGCCCTTTCCATCCGGATCTGCGCTGCCGGAATCGGTCCGGGGATTATCGTCTCTGCCGGCAGCTCCGATCACAATATCCGGCGCTCCGGTCAGGTTAATGTTCCGGGTTACCTGTGCCTCGAAGGAGTCTGCCTTCATAATGTCAGCCAGATCTACACCGGTGGCTTCCTTCATGGATTCAAAAAGCTTTGCCATGACCACAGGAACGTTTCCGGCTACATTTCCCACCGCTTTTTCGCCGTCGGATCCGCCTCCGATAATGGTGATCTTATCGATCTGGGCCAGAGGTTCTGCAATCTTTCCGGCGATTTCGGGAAGAACCTTGATCATCATTTCCGCCATGGCAGCTTTATTGTACTTCTGATATGCTATGGCTTTCTTTTCCATACCTTCTGCTTCGGCCAGAGCCTTTGCCTGGATGGCGGCCGCCTCAGCTTCTCCTTTTGCACGGATACCTTCTGCTTCCTGGAGCATGGCGTATTTCTGGGCTTCCGCCTGTGCCTTGCGCGCTTCCGCTTCTTTCTCCTGCTCGTACTGCTTTGCTTCCGCTTCCCGCTGCCGTCTGGTCAATTCGGCGGCTGCGGCCTGCTCGATGGCGTAACGGTCGGCATCGGCTTTTTTATTGATTTCCGCTTCCAGAGCCTGCTGCTGTACCACGACTTCCTGACGGCGGAGTTCGGCCTCACGTTCGGTTTTGGCAATCTGGGCATTTACCGTAGCGGTTAAGATGGTCCGCTCCTGCGCCTGTTTCTGGATCTCGTAAGCGGCATCGGCCTCTGCCTTTTTCGTATCGGAATCTTTCTGAAGTTCTGCTTTTTTGATGGCAAGGTCATTATTCTTCTGGGCAATTTCTGTTTCGGCTAAAACCCGCGCATCGTTTGCGGCTTTGTCGGCCGCGGCTTTTGCAATGGCAATATCCCGCTCCGCCTCTGCTTTTGCAATGGAAGCATCCTTACGGATCTTGGAAGTGTTATCCATACCAAGGTCCTGGATCAGTCCGTGCTCGTCTGTTACATTCTGGATGTTGCAGGAAAGAATCTCGATTCCAAGCTTTTCCATATCCCGGGAGGCTTTGGCCATTACCTGATCGGAAAAAGAATCTCGGTCGGTGTTGATAGCCCGCAGAGTCAGAGTGCCGATGATCTCACGCATATTGCCCTGGAGGGAATCCTGCAGGTCGGCGGCGATCTTGGCGGACTCTTTATTTAAGAAATTGCGCATGGCCAGCTTCATCTGGAGATGATCGTCAGCTACCCGGACCTTGGCCACGGCATCCACCATTACGTTGATAAAATCATTGGTGGGTATGTATTCATCCGTCTTGATATCTACTGTGATCTGCCCAAGATACAGTTTGTCCAGCTGCTCGAAGAAGGGAATCTTAAAACCGGCCCGGCCGATGAGAATACGGGGCTCCTTTAACAGGCCGGAAATAATGTAAGCGTGATCCGGCGGCGCTTTTACGTACCCCTGGGTGATCAGGATGATCAGAAGAACCAGGATGATGACTGGGATGAGAAGTTGAAATAAAAAATCAGGCATAGAGGCTCCTTTCTTTTTCGGCGGCAGGATCTGCCGCCTATAACAACTGTTAAAAGTTACTGACAGTTTATCATATTTATAGAAAGTTTGGAATCCTGTGTCGGAAAACGTCATAATTAGTAAGAAAAAATAAAGATATTATCCGAAAATCAGCTGCGGCATCCGCGGCAGCTGCTGCAGCCGGCAGCATCTTTGGATGTGCCGAATACCTGGTCGTGAAGTTTTTTTCCAGTGGGAGTGGCAGCCAGTCCGCCTTCCGCTGTTTCTTTTAAGGCGGGAGACATGGCATCTCCGACTTTTTTCATGGCCCAGATCACCTCATCGGCAGGAATGGCGCTTTCGATGCCTGCAAGGGCGAGTTCCGCAGCCACAAAGGCGCCGGCCACACCGGAAGCGTTTCGCTTGATGCAGGGGATTTCCACCAGGCCGGCTACCGGGTCACAGACCAGACCCAGGATATTTTTCAGGGCAATAGCCACTGCATGGCCTGCCATTTCCGGGGTGCCGCCGGCCAGCTCAGTGATGGCAGCGGCGGCCATGGCTGCAGCGGAGCCGCATTCTGCCTGACATCCGCCTTCTGCTCCGGCTAAGGAAGCATTGTTGGCAATGATCATTCCCACTGCGGAGGCGGTGAAAAGGGACATGATGCAGTCTTTCTCAGAGCAGCCGCGGTCCTTTTCCATGGTAAGGACCGCTGCAGGCAGGATGCCGCAGCTTCCTGCAGTGGGGGCCGCCACGATACGGCCCATGGATGCGTTCAGTTCCGATACGGCCAGGGCGCGGTAGAGGGCTCCGGAAAGGAGAGAGCCGGTAAGACTTTTTCCTGCTTCGCTGACCTGGCGCATCTTATAGGCGCTTCCGCCGGTAAGGCCGCTGGTACTCCGCAGATTTTTCCGGCATCCCGGCTCAATGGATGCGGCCATGACCCGGTAAGTTTTTTCCATCTTCCGGTAAAGGGCTTCCTCGGTCTGCTCCATCTGCGCTGCCTGCTGAGCCAGAACCAGACGGGAGATGGTACATCCTTCCTGGATGCTGGCCTGGATTAAGGAAGAGAGGGAATGGTAGTTAAATGTAAATTCCATGGGAATTACCTCCGTTTTCCGCAATTGGTTTTGTGTGGGGATTGAAAATCATATGGGTTCGAGAACGGTGCAGGAAAAAATGTTGGGGAGAGCCTGGATTCGTTCTTTTATGGAATGGTCAGTGAGACTGTCCAGCTCGATATTCATAACTGCATCGCCGCCTTTTTCCTGCCGGGAAAGACGGAAGCTGCAGATATTTGCCCCGGTTTCCGCCACGACTTCGGTGACAGCGGCAATGGTGCCGGGTGCGTCACGGTGAAGGACAATGAGCGTAGGGTACTGGCCGGTAATGAGGACATCCATGCCGTTTACCTGGGTGATGAGAATATTGCCGCCGCCGATGCTGCTGCCCTGAAGGCTGGCCTGATGGCCGGCGGCATCGGTAAGGGTGATGCGCGCAGTATTCGGATGAGCCCCCTCGATCTCGCCGGTGGAAATCCTCACCTGGAGTCCCGAATCGGCAGCCAGTTCTGGGGCAAAACGAATCCGTTCATCGTCCGTTTTCATTCCCATGATGCCGGCAATCAGCGCCTTGTCGGTACCGTGACCCCGGTAAGTTTTGGCAAAGGAACCGTGGAGCAGGATATCGGCCCGGACGGCAGGAGCGCCTAACAGGGCCAGGGTGACCCGGCCGATCCGCGCGGCACCGGCGGTGTGGGAGCTGGAAGGGCCGATCATCACCGGCCCGAGAATATCAAACACGTTCATAATAATTGTCTATGCCTTTCGTAATTTGCGGTGTTTTGGTGTATTTTGTCGGATTTATTATAACGTGAAAGAAGAGCTGTGGGAAGGGGGGAATCGAAGAAATGGAGGCGGGCCGCCTTTCTCATGAGAGAAGGGTGACCCGCACGGTTTCTGTCTGTATAAACTTATTCCACATGGGGAAGGCCTGCAAAGCCGGGTTTTAAGTCTTCATCGGTGGGAATATAATCCGTCATTTCCCCGTTGTTGAATTTCTCGTAAGCGTACATATCGAAATATCCGGTGCCGGTGAGGCCGAAGACAATGGTCTTTGCTTCGCCGGTTTCCTTGCACTTTAAGGCTTCATCTATGGCCACCTTGATGGCGTGGCTGCTTTCGGGAGCCGGCAGGATGCCTTCTACCCGAGCAAATTCTTCTGCCGCCTGGAAGACGGAAGTCTGCTCCACGGAAACGGCTTCCATCAGTCCGTCATGATACAGCTGGGAAAGAACGGAACTCATACCGTGGTAGCGGAGGCCGCCAGCGTGGCTGGGAGAGGGGATGAAGCCGCTGCCTAAGGTATACATTTTTGCCAGGGGGCATACCATGCCGGTATCGCAGTAGTCATAGGCAAATTTTCCCCTGGTAAAGCTTGGACAGGAGGCCGGTTCTACGGCAATGAAGCGGTAATCCCGCTCACCTCTCAGCTTTTCGCCCATAAACGGGGAGATCAGTCCGCCAAGATTCGAACCGCCGCCGGCGCAGCCGATGATCATATCAGGCACAATGCCGTATTTGTCCAGGGCAGTCTTGGTCTCCAGGCCGATAATGGTCTGATGGAGAAGAACCTGATTTAATACGCTTCCCAGTACGTAGCGGTAGCCTTCCTGATGAGCGGCTGCTTCCACCGCTTCGGAGATGGCACATCCTAAGCTTCCGCTGGTGCCGGGATGCTCTGCCAGGATTTTACGGCCGACTTGTGTGGTATCTGACGGGGAAGGTGTTACCTTGGCACCGTAAGTGCGCATAACTTCCCGGCGGAATGGCTTCTGCTCATAGGAGCATTTTACCATATACACCTGGCAGTCCAGATCCAGATACGCGCAGGCCATGGAAAGGGCGGTACCCCACTGGCCGGCTCCTGTCTCCGTGGTGACGCCTTTTAAGCCTTGTTTTTTGGCATAATAGGCCTGGGCAATGGCAGAATTCAGTTTGTGGCTGCCGCTGGTATTATTCCCCTCAAATTTGTAGTAGATGTGGGCCGGAGTATCCAATTTCTTTTCCAGACAGTAGGCCCGTACCAGCGGTGATGGACGGTACATCTTATAGAAATCCAGGATCTCCTGGGGAATGTCGATGTAAGGTGTGGTATCGTCCAGCTCCTGCCGGATCAGCTCATCGCAGAAAACCGGGCGAAGCTCCTCAAAAGTCATGGGCTTTAAGGTGGCCGGGTTTAAAAGGGGGGCGGGCTTGTTTTTCATATCGGCCCGGACATTGTACCACTGTCTGGGAAGTTCGTTTTCTTCCAGATAGATCTTATAGGGAATTTCTTTGTTCATTGGCAGGATCCTCCTTTTCCATGAGATTTCCGGACATTGGAACTGTCCGGGAGCGTGTTTCTGGTGTCATTCAGATAAAAAAGTTTATTCATTATTTATAACATGAAGGGAATAATTCTGTCAATTCATTGTGCGGGATGATAATAAAAGCGGAGAGAAAAGAATGCAGGCAAAAGAAAAATGGAATAAAATGGAAAATCATATTGGCGGATCCTGCAAAATATGGTATGATGTTGGAAACAAAAAGGATTTGCCAGTTTTTAGATGAAGGGGATGCAGGATGGATAAGTATCAGATTTTAAAACAGTATTTCGGCTATGATTCATTCCGCCAGGGACAGGAGCAGCTGATTGACGGGATTCTTTCCGGAAGGGATGTGCTGGGCATTATGCCTACCGGTTCCGGGAAATCCCTGTGCTTTCAGGTGCCGGCTCTTTTAATGGACGGGATCACGCTGGTTATTTCTCCGCTGATTTCCCTGATGAAGGACCAGGTCAGCGCCCTGAACCAGGCAGGTGTGCATGCTGCCTATTTGAACAGTTCCCTTACGGCATCCCAGTATTACCGGGCGCTTTCTTATGCCAGAGAGGGGCGCTATCCTATTATTTACGTGGCGCCGGAGCGTCTTCTGACGGAGGAGTTTCTGGATTTTGCCCTTCATGTGAAGATTGCCATGATCGCGGTAGACGAGGCCCACTGCGTATCCCAATGGGGACAGGACTTTCGGCCCAGCTATTTAAAGATCGTGGAATTTATTGACCGTCTTCCTGTCCGTCCGGTAGTCAGCGCCTTTACTGCCACGGCAACCAGGGAAGTACGGGATGATATTATTGATATCCTTATGCTGCGGACACCGGATGTGGTCACCACCGGCTATGACCGGCCCAATCTTTACCTGGAAGTCCGCTCCCCAAAAGATAAATATGGGACCCTGAAAGAATACGTAGAACAGCATTCCGGCCAGTGCGGCATCGTCTACTGTCTTACCAGAAAGCTGGTGGAGGAGGTCTGCCAGAAGTTAATAAAGGACGGGTACTCGGTGACCCGGTATCACGCCGGATTAAGCGATGAAGAGCGGCGCAGGAACCAGGATGATTTTATCTATGACCGTGCCGCGATCATGGTGGCCACCAATGCCTTCGGCATGGGCATTGACAAGTCGAACGTGCGCTACGTGGTTCATTACAATATGCCCAAAAATCTGGAAAGCTATTTCCAGGAGATCGGCCGTGCCGGCCGGGACGGAGAGCCTTCGGACTGTCTGCTTCTGTATGGCGGTCAGGATGTGGTGACAAATCAGCTTTTCATTGAGAACAATCAGGAAAACGAAGCGCTGGATCCCCTGTCGCGCCGTCTTATTATGGAGCGGGACCGGGAACGGCTGCGGAAGATGACCTTTTACTGTTTTACCAATGACTGCCTGCGGGATTACATTCTCCGGTATTTTGGAGAATACGGAAGCAATTACTGCGGGAAATGCGCCAACTGTTTAAGCCGGTTTGAAGAGGTGGATGTGACGGAAATTGCTCGGGAGATCATGGAATGTGTGGAAAGCTGCCGCCAGCGCTATGGAACCAATGTGATCCTGGATACGGTCCATGGGGCCAATACGGTAAAGATACGGAACTACCGGATGAATGAAAATCCTCATTACGGCAGTCTTTCGGAGATTCCGGTTTATAAACTCAGGCAGGTGATGAACCATCTTCTTTTGAAGGAATATCTGGCAGTGACCAATGATGCGTACGCCATTGTAAAGCTTACGGAAAAATCCAAAGAAGTGCTGTCAGAGGAGATGCCCGTAGTGATGAAGATGGCGAAGGAATCTCCCCGTACCGGCAAGAAGGGTGCCGGGGAGACGGGCACCGGGAACGGGAAAGATGCAAAGGGGCAGAAAGGAAAGAAAATCTCAGGAACAGAGAATTTTTCCGGAAAAGAAGAGTCCATGTTTGAGAAACTGCGGACTCTCCGGATGGAAATTGCCCGGGCAGAGAAAGTGCCGCCCTACATTGTGTTTTCCGATAAAACCCTGGCTCACATGTGCATTCTGAAGCCGAAGACCAAAGAAGAGATGCTGGCAGTCTCCGGTGTGGGAGAATTCAAGTATGAGAAATACGGCCAGCGTTTTCTGGAATGTGTCCGGGCAGCAGCAGAGAACCCGGAGAATGGCGGCGGTTCCAGCTAATTGAGACGGCTGCAGAGGATAAGATTAAGGGGTGCAGTCAGTCTTTTGCTGAAGAATTTTACCACCAGGCCGGTAAACAGAGCAGAAAGGATTGTACCTTCTCTGGTTCCGACGATGGTAAAATTAAAAAACAGCAGCGACAGGATCAGGGCAACAATGACGCAAAAAACGTCAAAGGCAATTTTCACATTGCCGAAGTCCTGATGGAATGTGTCGGAAATGGCTTTTACAAAGGCTTCTCCTGAGTTCATGATTACATTTGCAATGACGGAAAGGGAGACGCCGAAGCCAAGGATCACGATTCCAAACAGAACCATAAAGAGGCTCTGGGGATACGAGCCGGCGGGAATGAAAGATACCGCCCGCATTCCCAGATCGGTGAACCAGCCGAATAAAAAGGACAGAGGAATCTGCAGCAGCTGAACCGGATGAAAGTTTTTCCGCAGGATCAGAACCTGCCCGAGAATTAAGAAACAGTTCCAGATAATCAGCCAGTTTCCCAGAGAAAGGAAAGAAAACCGGTAGCTCAGCACATTTGCCACGGAGGAAATCGGCGATACGCCTAACTCTCCATGTTTGGTAAATGCTACGCCAAGAGCCGCGAAAAAAAGACTGATGATGAATAATAGATAGCGCTTTGCCAGTTCTGCTTTGTTCATGATAAATGCTCCTTCATGTTTTTGTTGATTTTTGAAAGAAATGCAGTGAGCAGTTCCTTCTCTTCCGGATTAAAGCCGGCCAGGGCTGTTTCTTCGATGGCCTGAAAATGGAAATCCACTTCCTGAGCCATTTCCTGGCCTTTCGGTGTCAGATAGACATACAGGCTGCGGCGGTTTCCATTTTCATTTTTCCGCAGGATCAGCCCCTTTTTTTCCATTCCCGACAGAAGAGAGGTAAGGGTTGCCGGCTCAATATGGCAGGCATCTGCAATGTCTTTCTGCATTGCGCCGTCATGGGAATGCAGATAGTCCAGAACCTTTGGCTGTCCCAGCGTCAGGCCGGTATCCTTGATGCCGGAAAGAAGAAATTTCTGGAATAACAGATGGTCTGCCATAAGCAGGTAGTGCAGGGAATCCTTCATAATGTTCCTCCTGAATCCTATTTAATTAGATATCTAATGATTAGAAAACTAATAATAATTATAGACAAAAATCCGTCCTTGTCAATAGAGAAACCTTGTTCCGGGGAGCGTGCGCAGGCAAATAAAGAGATTTGGTATTGTTCTGGCGTTTCTATAAGGCAGTGTGGTATATTTAACTTGAAAGACATTGTGAAAGACAACCCTTAGAATGAGGAGAGAACAGCATGGAAATCCGAAAATATAAAAGTGAGGACTGCGCTGCCATGGCGGATTTATTTTATGAGACCGTCCATACGGTCAATGCCCGGGATTATACGCCGGCGCAGCTGGATGCCTGGGCCTGGGGAGATGTGGATCTGGACGCCTGGGACAGATCTTTTCGGGAACATATTACCGTGGTGGCGGAAGAAGAGGGAAAGATAATCGGTTTTGGAGATATGGACGGAAGCGGTTATCTGGACCGGCTTTATGTCCATAAAGATTTTCAGGGAAGAGGTATTGCTTCTGCCATCTGCGATACTCTGGAAAGTGTTGTGGAAGAAAATCAAAAAGAAGCCGGGGATACGGCTAAAAATTGTTTTATCACTCATGCATCCATTACGGCGAGACCGTTCTTTGAGAAGCGGGGATACCGGGTCATCCAGGAACAGCTGGTGGAGCGAAGGGGCGAGAAGCTTAAGAATTTTGTGATGGAGAAGGCATTTTTTGCCGGGGGAAAGGAAGCGGAGCAAAAGGGAAGCTTATAAATGTGATTTTGCTGAGGAGGGGCCTATGATTCATTTTTTTAATCGGGAAACGTTATACTGCGGCGGCAGCATGAAGACATTTGTTCAAATTCGAAATATCCTGGAAAATCATCATATTCCCTACCGGTACACGGTAAGAAACCGGATGACGCAGTGGGCCGGACGCGGCACCATGCGGGGCCGGATGGGAAGCGCAGGGCAGATGAACCCTCAGGAAGAGTATGAAATCTTTGTACATAAAAAGGATCGCGAAAAGGCGGCATATCTTGTGAAGCGCGAAGCAGGAAATTAAGCAGGTTTTTTGGGGCTCCGAACCGGAGACGGCGCCGGGGCCCATGCTGCCGGCATGATGAAGGGAGAGCGTTTATGGAGCAGAGTGAAAAATTATTTCTTCCGGTTTCGAATGAAAAGACGGCTGGTTTCCGGGTACGGCCGGGACTTTTTTTGACCAATGGGGCAGTTTTGGTGCCGGGCGGAGTCAGCTTTACCATCCATTCTGTGTATGCCACAGGATGCGAACTGTGTCTTTTCCGACGGGGAGAGACAGAACCCTTTGCGGTGCTTCCTTTTCCCCAGGACTGCCGTGTGGGCCACACGTATTCCATGATTGTGTTTGATCTGGATATCGATGAGATTGAATATGCTTACCGGGTGGACGGTCCGTATGATCCGGACCGGGGACTGATTTTTGACAAAAGCCGTTATCTGCTGGATCCGTATGCACGGGCTGTTACCGGCCAGAGTGTCTGGGGAAGCCGGAATCCGGCGGGAAGCGCGTATCACGCCAGAGTGGTTAAAGATACCTTTGACTGGGCCGGATTTGTAAACCATCGGGTGCCCTTCCAGGATATGGTCATTTATGAAATGCATGTGCGGGGATTTACCCGTCATGAAAGCTCCGGTGTGAAAAATCCCGGCACCTTCGCCGGACTGCTGGAAAAACTTCCATATCTGAAAAAACTGGGAGTAAATACCGTGGAGCTGATGCCGGTTTTTGAATTTGATGAAACTGCGGATGAGCGTACTGTGGGCGGGAAGAAGCTGTTAAATTACTGGGGATACAATACAGTATGTTTCTTTGCCCCCAACACAGGCTACACAGCGGCGGTGGAATATAACCGGGAAGGAACCGAATTAAAGGAAATGATCCGCACGCTGAATGCCAACGGCATTGATGTGATATTGGATGTGGTACTAAATCACACGGCGGAAGGGGACCATCGGGGCCCGTTCTTTTCCTTCAAGGGCCTTGACAATAACATTTATTATATGCTGACGCCGGACGGCTGCTACTACAATTTTTCCGGCGTGGGGAATACGCTGAACTGCAATCATCCTGTGGTGCGTCAGTTTATTCTGGACTGTCTGCGGTACTGGGTAGTGGAGTACCGGGTAGACGGATTCCGCTTTGATCTGGCGTCGATTCTGGGGCGCGGCGAGGACGGCGGGCCTCTGTCACGGCCGCCCCTTTTAGAGAGCCTGGCCTATGATCCCATTCTGGGGCATGTAAAGCTCATCGCCGAGGCATGGGATGCAGGCGGGCTGTACCAGGTGGGAAGTTTCCCGGACTGGAACCGCTGGGCCGAATGGAACGGACGTTATCGGGATGATCTCCGCCGCTTCCTGAAAGGAGACGGAGGGATGGCGCAGGCGGCAGTGCAGCGGATCATCGGCTCTCCGGATCTGTATCAGCCGGACAAGCGTCCCAATGCATCGGTGAATTTTATCACCTGCCATGACGGCTTTACCCTTCACGATCTGTACGCCTACAACCAAAAGCATAACGAAGCCAACGGCTGGAACAATACGGACGGTTCCGATGCCAATTACAGCTGGAACTGCGGAACAGAAGGCTTTACAGAGGATCCGGATATTCTTACCCTCCGGGAAAAAATGTGCCGGAATGCATTTGCTGTGCTGCTTTGCAGCCGCGGGGCCGCCATGTTTCTGGCCGGAGATGAATTTGGAAATTCGCAATATGGAAATAATAATACCTACTGTCAGGATAATGAAATCTCCTGGCTTGACTGGAGCGATCTGGAGCGGAATGCCGGGCTCTTTGACTTCGTTTCCCGGATGATAGCTTTTCGAAAGGAACATCCGGTCCTTCGGGGCCCGGGAGAGTCTGCCGCCTGCGGCTGGCCGGATATTTCTTTCCATCACGGCGTCCCCTGGAATTCCCAGACCGATGAAAACGCGCGCCAGATCGGCATTCTCTTCTGCGGGAGAAAGGAATCCGATACGGGAGATGACGGCGTGTTCCTGGCAGTCAATGCCCATTGGGAACCCCACACCCAGACTCTTCCCAAGGCACCGGGCGGGTACCGGTGGAAACTGGCTTTCCATACTGCCAGCCCAGCTCCCTTTGATCCAGAAGCAGGGATGATGGAAGATGAGGTACTTTTTATGGATGCACGTTCCGCAGCGGCGGCGGTGCTGGAGAGATGCGAATAGGAGAGATGGAGCAGAAGATGACTGCTCTTTGCCCTTCTTTTAGCTGTGACGATTTTTGGAATTTATAATCTGAAAGTGCAGAGGAAGATATTGTAATGACTGATATGAAACCATTCGATGCGGATCATTTGACACGAAAAATCGAAACGCTCATTGAAAATGCAAGAAAGCGAACTGCAGCACAGATAGATTCTGTGGTTATCCAAAAGACTGAATGCAAAGTTCGGAAGAGGATTTTCCGTTGATAACCTTGAAAATATGCGCAGGTTTTATCTTACCTACAGAGAGGCGATTTCCGAGACAGCATCTCGGAAATTGAAGAGACAGTTTGATTCTGCTTTATATGAGCGGTTGGCGCTCAGCAAGGACAAGCAGACAATCATTGAAATGTCAAAGCAAGGCATTATCATTGAAAAACCTGAAGACATTGTAAAGGATCCATATATCCTAGAGTTCCTTGGTCTGCCGGAGGACAGCCGCTATTCGGAATCCACGCTGGAGCAGAAGATCATTGATAAATTGCAGACATTTCTTATGGAATTAGGAAAAGGATATACATTTGTAGGCAGGCAGGTACGCCTTACTTTTGATGAAAAGCATTTTTTTGTAGATCTTGTGTTTTTTAACCGCCTTCTTCAATGTTTTGTGCTGATTGATTTGAAAATTGGCGAAATTACTCACCAGGATTTGTTCTTTGCAAAAAGAAAGACGATACACTTGTAGAAATGACATTGCCGGAAGATAATACACAGATTTTTGCCAGTAAATATATGACGGTTCTTTCTGACAAAGCGGAACTTGCGAAGTTATTGAATGAGAAAACAGAAAATGAGCCAGAAGGAAATGACAATAGCTGAAATTAAAAAACAGTTTTATTAGGCAGCAGCTGTAAAGCATTGTGAATGATTTTATAGGATAGCCGCATAGATGGATATACAAAAAGATGGATGGAGCAGCATAAAATGTTATATGGCAGAGTTCCATCTGCTTGCTGTCTAAAAGGAGAAGAGCCAGTTCAAACGGGGATCAGCCGTCTGGATTGGCTCTTGCTGTGCTGTTGATATGATTGGCCATCCGTGTGGCGTCCTCTTGGATAAGGTTCGAAGTTTCATAAGAACCTCTGATCTGCTTCGGGCTTCGGTTCAGATAGGAGTATCCTAAAGTATTGCAGAAGTAAATGCCACCCCTGATTTTGCAAGACTAACTGCACTTCGTAATGCAATGGGGGGATATTATTCAAGCGAAAAGTTGCATTTAGTTTTTCATTTTACGAAAGGGCTGGAAAAATAAAAAAAATTAGCACTCACCTCTTGACACTGCTAACAACATGTGTTATATTACGACTAGAACAGAAAAGGGCAGGAAAATTCTCCTGAATTCCCCTTCTGTTTTCACATAGATGCTCACCTTTATTCTCACCGCAGCATGTTCCATCTATGTCCGGTGTTTTTATGAAACCCCATGTCCCGGGGCAGCGCCGGCCGCTTTTGGGGCATGGGGGAGAACCTGAATCGTATGCACTATCAGAACTCGTAAGGGAGGCGAGGATATGAATATTAATAAATTTACACAGAAATCAATGGAAGCAGTACAGGCCTGTGAGAAGCTGGCCTATGAATACGGGAATCAGCAGATCGAGCAGGAGCATCTGCTTTATGCTTTGCTGAATCTGGAAGACAGCCTGATCTTAAAGCTGATCACTAAGATGGAGATCAATGGAAACCAGTTTAAAGACGAGGCGAAACAGGCACTGACCCGTCTTCCCAAGGTAAGCGGGGCTGGACAGCTTTATATCAGCAATGATTTAAATAAAGTTTTAGTAAATGCAGAGGATGAGGCCAAGGCCATGGGTGACGAGTATGTGTCTGTGGAGCACCTTTTCCTTTCCATGTTAAAGCAGCCGGACCGGACCATGAAGGAGATGTTCCGCCAGTACGGTATTACCAGAGAGCGGTTCCTGCAGGCCCTTTCCACCGTCCGGGGAAATCAGCGTGTGGTCAGCGATAATCCAGAAGCCACCTACGACACCCTGGAAAAGTACGGCTATGATCTGGTGGAGCGTGCCAGAGACCAGAAGCTGGATCCGGTAATCGGCCGTGACAGCGAGATCCGGAATGTGGTCCGCATCCTTTCCCGGAAGACAAAGAATAATCCCGTCCTGATCGGTGAACCCGGCGTAGGCAAGACTGCAGTAGTCGAGGGTCTGGCCCAGCGTATTGTACGGGGCGATGTGCCGGAAGGACTTAAGGATAAGAAGCTTTTTGCCCTTGATATGGGCGCGCTGGTAGCCGGCGCCAAGTACCGGGGCGAATTTGAGGAGCGGTTAAAGGCCGTTCTGGAAGAGGTAAAAAAGAGCGAGGGAAAGATCATTCTTTTCATCGATGAGCTGCATACCATCGTGGGCGCCGGAAAGACGGAAGGCTCCATGGATGCGGGAAATATGTTAAAGCCCATGCTGGCCAGAGGCGAGCTGCACTGTATCGGTGCCACCACTCTGGACGAGTACCGAAAATACATCGAAAAGGATGCGGCTCTGGAGCGGCGTTTCCAGCCGGTTATGGTGGATGAGCCCACTGTGGAGGATACCATTTCCATCCTTCGTGGACTGAAGGAGCGCTATGAAGTTTATCACGGCGTAAAGATTACCGACTCGGCCCTGGTTTCCGCAGCCGTGCTCTCTGACCGGTATATCAGTGACCGGTTCCTGCCGGATAAGGCCATCGACCTGGTGGATGAGGCCTGCGCCATGATTAAGACAGAGCTGGATTCCATGCCGGCAGAGTTGGATGAGCTGTCCAGGAAGATCATGCAGATGGAGATCGAGGAGGCGGCCTTAAAGAAAGAAACCGACCGGTTAAGCCAGGATCGTCTGGCAGATC
>DVKS01000111.1 GCA_018715905.1 Candidatus Caccovicinus merdipullorum
ACCCTGACGGCAGCGCGGGCTTCTCTGGTTACGGAAACGGCGGTAAATCCGGAATACGCCATGACCGGAGAGGTGTCTCTGCGGGGTGTGGTCATGCCCATCGGCGGACTTCCGGAAAAGCTTATGGCGGCCCAGAGAGCCGGAATAAAGCAGGTGTTTATTCCGGAAGAAAACATAGATGATCTGACGGATGTGGCCGAAGAAGTGAAAACATCTCTTAAGATTATTCCGGTGCATTATGTGAAGGATGTGCTGGAGCAGACCGGGATTTTCCGGAACCGGGAAGAATAAACAAATCTTATATGCAAATTGATCAGAACACGCTGTGTCTGTTCCGCAAAATGCAGGAAACAGATGCAGCGTGTTTTTCTATACTAACAGCACCTGTTTTACTGCCTCCAGAAAAAGCAGGATCTGCTGGGACGGATCCCGGGGATACAGGATTCCAAAAGGAATGGTATGGGGCCAGTCCACTGGCAGGATCCGGATCAGCGCTTGCGGATGAAGGCCAGGATTTCCGGCAGAAACGGGGTAGAAGTAACTGGGACACACCGATGCGCAGTTCCTGTCTTCCTTTCGGACCGCCTTTCACCCGGGACAGGGCGGCCTCGGAATACTTTTTGCACTTTTAAATAGCCATGGTTTTCTGAAAGCTCCAATTTTGCCCAAAAGCAAGGAAACTATTCGTTTTAGCTATGGAAATGCATAGAACATAAGTATTTGTTATTTGCATTTTTCGGACTTATAATGATCTAAATGCCAGGGGCAGGCATCTGCTTCAGCAGCTTTCCGGAATTAAATAACCGGGATGCCTGGTACAGCAGTTCCAGAAAAGATACCTGGAAAATTAAGAAGGAGGAGAAAACCGAATGAATGAGAAAATGGAAATCAGACAGGGTTATTATACCGGAGAGCGTCCCCTGTTCCAGGGAAGCGATCTGAGAATTTACGATACTATTTTTGCAGAAGGAGAATCGCCCTTAAAGGAGAGCCGGAATATCGAATTGTATGGAAGCATGTTCAAATGGAAATATCCGCTCTGGTATGCGGAAAACATTCACGTAAAAAACTGCACCTGGTTTGAGATGGGCCGCGCCGGTGTCTGGTATACCAGCCATATCAGTGTGGAGGATTCGGCTGTTGAAGCGCCGAAGAATTTCCGCCGCTGCCGGGATGTAACGCTGCGGAATGTTTCATTTCCCAACGCATCCGAAACGCTGTGGAACTGTGACGGTGTGGTTCTGGAAGAGGTAACGGCGAAAGGGGACTACTTTGCCATGAACAGCCAGAATATGAAAATCCGCAATCTGACTCTTTACGGCAATTATTCCTTTGACGGTGCAAAGAATGTGGAAGTCCATAATTCCCGGCTTCTTTCCAAGGATGCATTCTGGAACAGCGAAAATGTGACAGTATATGATTCTTTCATTTCCGGTGAGTATCTGGGATGGAATGCCAGAAACCTTACGCTGATAAACTGCACCATTGAAAGTCTGCAGGGTATGTGCTATATCGATCGTCTGGTAATGAAAAACTGCCGCCTCTTAGATACCACGCTGGCATTTGAATATTCTTCTGTGGATGTGCAGATTACGGGAAAGATCGACAGCGTGATGAATCCTTCTTCCGGAATCATCAGAGCAGATTCCATCGGAGAACTGATCATCGAGCAGGATAAGGTAGATCCGGAGAAGACGAAGATTATCTGCGGGACCGGCGCCGAAAACGGAACCTCTTCCGGCAGGAAAGAGTGTGCCTGAAACCGCAGCGTGTACCTGGAGAATCCTGGAAACTTTTTCGGAAAGTGAGGAAAGACTATTATGACATATGATTTTGACACCCCCACAGAACGGCGCAATACCAATTCACTGAAATGGGATGTGGCCGAGGGCGAACTTCCCATGTGGGTAGCCGATATGGATTTTCAGACGGCTCCGGAGATTCGGGAGGCCATAATGAAGCGGGCCGAACACGGCATTTTCGGCTACTCCGTCATTCCGGATGCCTGGTATGAGGCCTATATCCAGTGGTGGAAAATGCGGCATGGATATACCATGGAGCGGGACTGGCTTATTTTCTGTACCGGAGTGGTGCCGGCGATTTCCAGCATCGTCCGCAAGCTGACCACACCGGCGGAAAAGGTTCTCATCCAGACACCGGTATACAATATTTTTTTCAACTCGATTTTAAATAACGGCCGGCAGGTCCTTGAAAGCCCCCTTCGCTATGACGGCAAAGAATACCGAATCGACTTTGCAGATCTGGAAGAGAAGCTTTCCGATCCCCAGACTGCGCTGATGATCCTGTGCAATCCCCATAACCCCACAGGAAAGATCTGGGACCGGCAGACTCTGGAAAAGATCGGAGCGCTCTGCAGCAGGCATCATGTGACGGTGGTATCGGATGAAATCCACTGCGACCTGACAGACCCTGGAGAAAGCTACGTTCCTTTTGCATCTGTGTCTGAAACGTGCAGGCAGATCAGCATCACCTGCATGGCTCCTACCAAGGCCTTTAACCTGGCCGGCCTGCAGACCGCTGCAGTTTCTGTTCCAGATGAAGTACTGCGGCACAAGGTGTGGCGGGCGCTGAACACCGATGAGGCGGCAGAACCCAATGCTTTTGCCGTGGAAGCTGCTGTGGCTGCATTTACCAGAGGAGCAGACTGGCTGGATGCTCTGCGTGATTATCTTTATGAGAACAAAAAGCTGGCTGAAGCATACATAGAAAAAGAAATTCCCGATGTCCGGGCCGTTGCTTCCCAGGCAACTTATCTTTTATGGCTGGACTGCAGCGGGCTCATTGGATGCGGGAGAGAAGCCGCAGGATTTCTGCGCAGGGAGACAGGACTTTATTTGTCCGAAGGCAGTCAGTACGGAGGCAACGGAGCCGATTTTCTCCGGATGAACATCGCCTGCCCCAGGGCAGTTTTGAAAGACGGTCTGGAAAGACTGAAAAATGGTCTGGCCGCTTATTCGGTGTGGGCGGCAGAGCAGTGCTGAGCAGACGGGCAAAACGGCTTTATCTGCTGATCCGTTTTGCCCTTAAATGGTTTGTCCTTCTTTGATGTTCCATGGGCTATAGGTCCCTCCTGAAGATATTGCACTTACATTATGATAGATATCAATCCATGCCCATGGGCAAAAGCCTTCGGGCATTTTTGCTCCTCCATCAAAAACAAATGTGTCCCCTTCATTCAGAAGAGAGCAGGCGCCTACTGCCTTTCCGTCTGTTAAATATTTTTCTGCAAAGTCAGCATAAAACTCTTTCTTTAAAACCGTTATCTTTACTTTTTTCATACTTGCATTTTCCTCCAAAATTCCTGATCCTATCTGATATATACTAAACTCATCGAACATATCATGTTTCCACAACGCGAGTATAGCACAGCCCCCTGCTTTTCGCTACATTAACCTGCCGTCTGATGCCGCCCTGCCTACTGCCATCTTATCTAATGTTTTTTCTCAATAAAAAGAACAGAGGATTGACAGGAAGACAGGCATACGGTATGCTCTATGAGGTTAGTTTTAACTAACTAAAGAAAAGTACTTTCTTTCCTGCAGCCCGCAGTATCTTTGCGGTTCTGCGCCAGGCGGTCCGGCAGTTTTAGTCTGACAGCCTGAACTATTTAACAGATCGGCAGGTGATCCATAGGTGAAAATCCCGGAAAAGGGCAGCGGCGTCCGGCTACTTCTGGTGGTTCTTTTGTTTCTGGCATTGCTTTTCGGCGCATTCGTGCTGTCCATTTGTGTGGGAACGAAAAACATTACATTTCCGGTTCTGCTGGATTCGTTTTTTTCTTATGATCCGACAAACAGCAGCCACATCATTATCCAGACGCTGCGGGTGCCGCGGGCGGTGGTGGCTGCCGCGGTGGGGAGCAGCCTTGCGGTATCGGGAAGCCTGATGCAGGCATCTACACGAAATCCCATGGCGAGCCCCTCTGTCCTGGGGATCAACGCGGGAGCAGGACTTGGTCTGGCGCTGGCCATGATCTTTGTGCCGGCTGCCACCTTTAATGAGACGGTGCTTTTTTCCTTTCTGGGAGCGGCTGCGGCCACCATCCTGATCTTCGGCATCGCTTCAGCCTGCCGGGCGGGCAGCTCGCCGGTCCGTCTTGCCCTGGTGGGAACGGCTATCACTTCCCTTTTCAATGCGTTCAGTCAGGCCCTGGCCATGTTTTTTAACATTTCCCAGGAGCTGACCTTCTGGAATGCAGGCGGCGTCTCCGGCGTGCGGCCGGAGCAGGCAAGGATGCTGCTTCCCTGGACCGGGCTGGGCCTGCTCATTGCCCTGCTTATGGCCCGGTCGGTTTCTCTCTTAAGCCTGGGAGAAGAGGTGGCCGTAGGACTGGGCGGAAAGACGAGGTACATTAAGTTTATGGCGTCTCTTGCGGTTTTGATTCTGACCGGGTCATCGGTAGCCATCGCCGGCCCCATCAGCTTTGTGGGTCTGGTAGTGCCACATGGGGTAAAAGCCGTGGTGGGAGCGGATTACCAGAAGGTGATTCCCTGTTCCATCCTGGCAGGAGCGCTTCTGGTAGTGCTTGCAGATATCCTTTCAAGGATGGTCAATCCGCCTTTTGAAACGCCGACGGGAGCCATTACTGCACTGGTGGGAGTGCCTTTCTTCGTATATCTGGCCAGGAGAAAGGGGAGCAGAGTATGAGAAAAGAGAAAAACCGCCGTTTTGCCATCCTGATCACCGTGATGATCCTTCTCCTGATTCTGCTCTGCTTTTTCAGTATGAATACGGGCTTTACAGATCTGAGTCCTTCGGATGTGCTTCGCATTTTCTTCGGACATGGAACTCCGGAGGAGACGCTGGTGCTGTTTGATTTCCGGCTGGTGCGCATTGTGCTGGCCATGCTGGTGGGCGCCGGGCTTTCCGTCTCCGGAACCGTTTTCCAGACCATCTCAAAGAACGACCTGGCGAGCCCGGATCTTCTGGGGGTCAGCGCCGGGGCAGGAATTGCGGTGATGCTTTACACTTTTCTTACGCCGGAAACCCAGAGGACAGGAATTTTTGTGCTGCCTTTCGTGTCGCTGCTGGGGGCGCTGATCACGGCCTTCCTGATTTATTTTCTGGCCCATCAAAAAGGGCAGGCCATCTCGCCCCTGCGTATGGTGCTGATCGGCATTTCGGTTACATCCGGGATTAATGCGGCAGACATGATCCTTGCAGTAAGGCTTACACCGGAAAAATACCATCTGGTCAACACCTGGATGATCGGAAGTGTATACGGAAACAACTGGAAGCATGTGCTGGCGCTGCTTCCCTGGGTGCTTGTGATTATCCCCTTTCTGATTTACCGGTCCCGCGAGCTGAATCTGCTCCGGCTAAGTGAGGGAGTCGCCATCGGCCTGGGATCGCCCTTAAAACGGAGCCGCTTTCTCTTTCTGATGCTGGCGGTGGCACTGGCGGCAGCCTGCGTCTCTGTAGGCGGCGCCATCGGATTTGTGGGGCTGATCTGCCCACATCTGTCCCGAAAACTGGTGGGGCCAAATCATCAGTACAGCATTCCTGTGGCTGCCTTTACCGGCGCCATCCTTCTTCTGGCGGCGGACTGGGCGGCGCGGATGGTGATTGCGCCGGATGAGATGATTCTGGGAATCGTAGTTTCCCTGATCGGCGCACCCTACTTCCTCTATATTTTGCTCACATCGAAATCGTAAGGAGACGGCAGAGATGAAGTTTTATGCGGAAAATATTGATATTGCTTATGGAAAGGATACGATTGTGGAGGATCTTTCCCTGGTAATTCCCGGCGGAAAAATCACCGCCCTGATCGGCGCCAACGGTTCCGGAAAATCGACAATTTTAAAAACCATGTGCCGCATCATGTCGCCGTCCAAAGGGCAGGTCATTCTGGATGGAAAATCCATCCATACACAGTCCACAAAGGAACTGGCCAGGCGGCTGGCCATCCTTCCGCAGAATCCGGAATCCCCGGAGGGCCTTACTGTGGAGGAGCTGATCGGCTACGGGCGTTCTCCCCATAAATCCGGCTATGGACGCCTGAATCAAAAGGATGAGGAGATCATCCGGTGGGCCCTGGAGGTTACGGAAATGCAGGAATTTTCAGACCGTCCCCTGGATCAGCTGTCCGGCGGGCAGCGGCAGCGGGCCTGGATTGCCATGTGCATTGCCCAAGATACGGAAATTCTGTTTCTGGACGAGCCCACCACATTTCTGGATATTTCCTATCAGCTGGATATCCTGAAGCTGCTGCAGGAATTAAACCGGCAGTACAAGAAAACCATTGTTATGGTGGTACATGATTTAAATCATGCGTCCCTATTTGCAGATCACATTGTCGCCATAAAAAAAGGAAAAATCGTCTGCAAAGGAACACCTGAGGAAGTTATTACGGAAGAAAACTGCCGGCTGGTCTTCGGAGTACTGGCGGATATTTCCAGGGATAAGCGGACGGGGAAGCCATTGTGCATTCCCTACGATAATATGACACCGGAACCGGAAACTCAAGAGTGATCCAGCATCATGGGAAGGGAAATAAAGATTGTATGTAACTGTTCACGCCATCCTGAACGGTTACGATTGTTTAAAGAAGGGAAGGAAATAAATTGATGAAACGTTTTACGGCTATTGTATTAAGTGCCGCCATGCTGGCCATGTCACTGAGCGGATGCGCGTCCTCCGGAAACAGCGCAGGTACGGCAGGAGCAAATACCATGGCGGAGTCATCGGCAGAAACTGCCGGAGAGACAAAAGAAACCCAGGCGGAGTCCGTCCAGGCAGATGCCGGTCAGTCAGCAGACGCAGTCAGCGGCGCCTCGGCGAATCAGCCTTCGGATCAGGGGGATGTGGAAGCGCAGGCGGCGGAGCTGGTGTATCAGAATGAGAATGGTGAGACGGTGGTTTCCCACAAGTACGGTGAGACGATTATGCCGGAGAATCCCCAGCGGATCGTATGCATCAAGATGGAAGATATTGCCCTGGCGCTGGGCGTGGAAAATCTGGTGGCATGCCGGAATTTCGAGACCTTTTACCTTGAGGATGAAGTGAATGCTCTGGGCGTGGGCACCATTTCCGTGGATGAAGAGGCAAATACCATTAATTTCGAACAGGTGCTTTCCTATGAACCTGACCTGATCATTATCCGCGATTCCTTTGAGCAGTCGATCTACGATGAACTGAGCAAGATTGCCCCCACTATCGCCTTCCGTCTGCAGGCACCCCAGGTGGCCATGCTGGCCATGGGAAGGGCCCTGGGCATCGAAGACCGGGCAAAGGAAAGGCTGCAGCAGTACTATGATAAGATCGCTTCGGCGAAAGAAGCGCTGCAGGATGTAGCAGGGGAAGAGGTGGCCATGCTTCGGATCCTGCAGAAGGAGATCCGTCTCTATCCCTATTCTTCCAACGATATGAGCAGCTTCCTTTATCTGGACCTAGGGCTGACGCCGGATCCCATGGCTGTGGAATACGATAACGCAGACAGTCTGGCAATCTCCATGGAGACGCTGCCGGATCTGACTGCCAAGCACATCTTCCTTATTGCCGGATACGGCTCCCAGACTGCAGAAGCAGTGGAAGCGGCAAAGCAGCGGTATGAGGAAATCAAGGCAGATCCTCTCTGGCAGGCAGTCCCCGCAGTACAGAGCGGCAGCATTTACGAAGTGGATTCCAGAACCTGGCTGACCCACGGCGTTATTGCTACAGAAATGCGTATCGATCAGGTACTCGATTATTTAGGGCAGTAATCCGTCATTGGCGTTTTGGTTTTCGTTTTTTGAAGGAATCGTTTTAATGATGCTGAGGAATCGGGCGGCATTTAGCCGTTCGATTCCTGCGGCGGTTTTGGGTGGATTTGACAGGTTGATAGAGTGGGAGATGCCAGCTGCATTTGTTCAGAGATTCTATTTTTTAAAATATTAATAAATTTTCCATTTGTTTGCCTCGTCATCCTTCATCGTTTTATTACATACGATTACAATTATTACTGAATAAAGAATCATTGCACCATTTGCGGCAATGGTCCCGGGCCATGTCATTGTCATAGAGAGAAAGAGAGAAGAGGCAGCATTGAACATCGTGTGAAAGAGTATGTATACAAAT
>DVKS01000016.1 GCA_018715905.1 Candidatus Caccovicinus merdipullorum
ATTCCACTCCCGGGATCTGGGTCATGGTCTTTGTAAGAGCAGCCCGGCACAGGATCTCCTGGCTGGAACTCATCATGGTGTAATTGGCGTCAAAATACATATACAGCACATTCTGGTCCCACTGCAGCCGCTGCAGTTCCACCTTGGAAGACAGCGGCGAAGCCGCATCCAGATCGGCCGGAACAGTACAGAGCTGCTGGTACAGTTCCTGAATCAGATCCAGAACATCCCGGGTCTCCGTCACATATTCCACCGGCTCCAGTCTGGTGATGCCGGTATTCAGATAATAGATCACATACTGATTTTCCTCCGGATTGGATACCGGCACCTCCTGTTTCTGGCAGCCTCCCAAAAACAGCACGGCAAAAACCACAAGGAAAATCCATTTTATCCATAATTTATTCATTCTCCGCCACCTGCCTTTTTCTTTTCTGCGAAGTCTGCAGCTGCCTGCTTCCTGTGGCGGCCCTTTTCTCCTTGCTCAGCAGGGCTTTTTCTCTTTTCCTCTCCCTTTGTCTTTCTCCCGGCGTATCCGCCGCCCATCCAGAACCCCTTTAAAGCCGGTGAATTCTTCGGTCCTGCAGCCGGAATATTTTTCCCGGAACCGGCCGGCAGATATGTCAGAGGGATCCTGACGGTAAATACCGTTCCTTCCCCTTCCTTACTCTCCACCTTTATGCTTCCCTGATGCATCAGCACGACGCTTTTTGTAATGGCAAGGCCCAGTCCCGTGCCTCCCGTTTCTCTGGACCGCGCTTTGTCCACACGGTAAAAGCGCTCAAAAATATGCTCCTGGAACTCTTCCGGAATCCCGATGCCCGAATCCGCCACTGTCACATAAAAAGCCTTATGGTCCGCATCCAGCGTAACCTTCACCCATCCGCCTTCTTTATTGTATTTGATGGCATTTTCCACCAGATTGTTAAAGGCAAGGGATAATTTAACCTCATCCACATCGGCGGTCACTTCCCGGATACTCTCAAAGATCAGCTCCACATTCCGCTTTCCGGCAATGGGACGCAGCCGTTTTAAGATAACCTCCATCAGGCTGTTTACCGACATCTGGGTAATGTTCATCTGATCCAGAGCCGTCTTATCCATCTTTACCAGAGACAGCAGATCATCAATGATCTTGCTTTCCCGGTCGATCTCATCGGAAATATCTGACATAAATTCCTGATACAGCTCCACCGGCGCATTTTCCATCCCCATAAGGGAATCTGCCAGTACCCGAATGGAAGTGATGGGCGTCTTTAATTCATGGGATACGTTAGAAACAAATTCCTGACGGGACTGATCCACCGCCTTAAGCTTTGACAAGGTGCGGTTTACCGCATCGGATATTCCCCGGGTTTCCTGGTAGGTATATTCACCAATATCACTATCAAAATCACCCTCCGATGCCTTCTCCAGCATCTGTACAAGAACGCGGAAAGGCTTGGTCAGCAGATTTGCGGCGCAGACAGAGGCCAGCAGAAGGAATACGCCGAAAAACATCACCAGAAAACCGGATTCTTCCTGAAGACCATCTGTCAGGCGGTTGATATACTCTGTGGAAGCCGCCATAACCAGCACACCCTGGATGCGCCGTTCCGGCGTATTTTCATATATGGGAAACGTCTGGACAAAGTAATTTTTCTCGCTGTTGTTGATATTGCTGCTCTCCCCCTGAAAACAGCGGATCACTTCTTCCGATATGGCGATCTTCCCCTCGGCCTGTCCGAAGGTGTCTTTAATAATACGGTAATTCTGATCCACAATAACGATCCGCCCATGGAAAAGATCTGCCGTTACATTAATCTCCGTATCGAAGGAAGGGTCCTTTACCGTTTCTGTCATGTATCCGGCCCGGGTCATCTTGCTGCTGAGAATCAGACACTGGTTCTGTACATCCACGCTCCGGCTGTCCACCAGCTGCTTTTCCGTGGAGCTGGTCTGGATCCGTCCGTAAATACAGGCGGGCAGCAGGCCGATCAGAAGAAAAAGAAGCACCAGCGGAACCCGGATGCTGAATTTTTTATCTTTTAAACGGGCTTTCCAGTCCTTCATCTTAAATAAAACCATGCTTTCCACCTTGCTTTTTAGTAATCCAGCACTTTGGTACAGGCAATGGCCAGAGATCCCGGACCAATATGGCAGGAAACGCTGAGAGACAGCGGATCTGCGTGAATCTCAAAAAACGGATACTGTCTGGAAAGTTCCTCTTTCAGTTCCATAGCCGCCTGCTCATTATCCGTATGTGCAATCTGCAGGTAGGTGTGCCTGCCCTCTTTATCGCCGAACCGCGTCTCCATATCTTTCTGGATGGCAGACAGCATAACGCTTTTGGCCTGCTTCATGGTGCGGACCTTTGTAAAGGCATCCAGCTTCTCTCCCTGGATCGTCAATACCGGCTTGATCCGCAGAAGGGTTCCCAGGGCAGCTGCCGCAGGCGTTACCCGTCCGCCTTTTTTCAGGTATTTCAGCGTATCCACAGTAATGTAAATACTGCTGTCAAACTTTGTTTCCTCCAGACGGTTTTTGATCTGCTCTGCCGTATAACCTTTCTGTGCCATGCCGAGGGCATCCATCACAGACTGGCGCTGTGTCACGGAAATTCTCTGGTTGTTTACCACAAATACTTTTCCTTCATAATCCTGTGCCAGCATCATGGCAGTCTGGCAGGATCCGCTTAAGCCGCTGGACATGGGGATATGGACAATGGCCTCATACTCCTTTAAAAGTTCATCCCAGAGTCTGGTCACATCCTGGGGTGCCGGCTGGGATGTGGATATATCCGCCCCCCGGGCCAGCATCTGAAAAAAATCTTCATGATTTAAATCAATATCTTCAAAATACGTTTTCCCATCTGCCATAAAAGGCATGGGAATCACCGAAATGCCCAGTTCTTTTCCTTCTTTCTGGGTAATTCCGCTGTTGCTGTCTGTAACGATTGCAATTTTCATGTTCCCTCTCCTCGCTGGAATCCATTCATTACCTGAATAATTCAGATACTTTTATTATTGTAGCTTATTTTATCCAGAAAGGGAAGAGGATACCGCCAGAAAGATTTTGGAAAGAAGTGCAGCCTGCCCGGCAAAGACTCCCGCATGCAGGCATGGCAGACGTTTGCCAGGTGTATCGCAAAAAAATCCCCTCTGCCTGTACTGGCAAAGGGGATTTGTCTCCATGCTTTCTGTAAAGCCGGTATTGTAATTAAAGCAGTGCTTCCTTTACTTTCAGAACCACCTTCTTTACTGCGGCAGGCTCACCTGCTGCGATGCAGGGACGGTGAATATCATTGGAGAAGAAAATGCAGTAAGCACCCGAAGTTACATCAACGAAGGCTTCATTTTCCAGATTCGTATAGAAGCATGCATCCTTTCCTTCCGGATTCTCCAGAATCTCCTCGGAACCGGTATAGGGAACATATCCCATGCGCTCAACGCCGGATACAATGTACTGAATATCCAGATACAGCTCATGCTTCTCAGCACGGCGTTTTTCAAAGGGCTGTGTGGTAACTTCCTGAACCATGGCGTAGATATCGCGGCCTTCAATTTCGTAAGTGCCGACTTCCATAGATGCCAGGTCCTTATCCTTCAGCCAGTCAAGAGCCTTCTGAATGGCCTCCGGGTACTTATAAGGACATGCAACAGCTTTTGTAGATGCAAAGATCATGGTATATTACCTTCCTTTCTCATTCTGTTATCTGCCCTTATTCTAGCACAATCTCTGCTGATTTACCAGAACTGTTTGCAAAAAAGCCCTGTATTTTCCAATTTTTATACAGCTGCCAGTTTTTTGCCCAGATCCACGCAGGCGGCCTCTGCATCCTCATCCGGCGCCTCATTGCACATGGCCTCTTCGCCGCCCAGCACTGCAGCGCCTGCGTTCTGCATCCGCTCAACCCAGTCGCGCATCCACTGGCCGTCTCCCCATCCGTAGGAACCGAAAAGTCCAATGGTCTTTCCGGCAGCAAATCCTTCCACCTCCGTGACGAAATCTTCCATAACCGATTCCTCCAGCTGTTCTGCTCCCATAGCCGGGCAGCCCAGGGCAAAAACCGGCATATCCTTTAAATCCGAAGCCTGGGCCTGATCTACTACGATCACGTCCGCCTCTTTTCCACCTTCCCGGATTCCCTCAGCCACAAAATTGGCCATAGCCTCTGTATTTCCGGTTCCGCTCCAGTACACAACTGCAATCTTGCTCATCTTATCCTCCATTTCTGCTGCACTTTCTGCAGCACATTTGATTTTCTGCTTCAGCCGGCCGCCTGTATCGTTTCCTGCCAGCAGCAGTTCTTCCATTCTCTGACGGCCTCCGACACCTCCAGGCCCTGTCCGGTCAGTTCCGCCAGGCCCCTCCGGGCCTTGTCATACAGCTGGAAGGTGCGTTTCGCCTCCTCGGCATTGGCATACACTTTCCAGTAGCCGCTGCAGAGGAAATTTTCGCCGTTGTTCTCCATAAAGCCTTCTACATCCGCCAGAGGATATCCCAGCAGCACACCCAGTTCATGGGGAAACGGAAGTCTTTTTTTCATGTATCCGGCATACTGCTTCTGAAGACGGCCCAGGATCCCATTTAAGCACTGGTCGGTATATCCCAGCCTCTTAAGGAAGTCCGCCCGCTTCCTGCACTGCAGAACCTCATCCATCAGTTCCCGGCGATAGACAAAGAGCACAATCTTTCCTCTTCCCGGCTTCTTTCCATCCCGCAGGCTTCCGTAAAGAACATGAATGCCGACCCGGGTATCCTTAAGGAGACGGCAGGCAGGCCGCAGGTTTCGGGAATCTATGATCAGAAGATTAGACGGCTTGATCCCCAGAAGAACCGGTGCGCACTGAAAAGCTGCCTGGCAGTTAAGGCACACCCTTTCCTGGGGCGGCAATCCCATATCCATATTTCCTTTTCCTCTGACTGCAGAATCTCGATTCATCTGACCACTCCTTTGAATCCTCCCGGCCTGGGCCGTTTTTTATAGTGTATGCGTGCATTTAGTTAGTTATAACTAACCCACAAAATCAATATACCAGATTTTTCTTCTGTTTTCAAGCAGTGGTACTGATGAAAAATCTCAATAATCCTTTTTCCTGTGTAAAAAATATAAATTGACCGAAAAAATGCAAAAAAATATTTTTTTCAAAAACCACTTTTCAAATCCTGTCTTTTGTGCTATACTACATGTGTTCGGGGCATTAGCGCAGTTGGGAGCGCGCCACACTGGCAGTGTGGAGGCCACGGGTTCAAGTCCCGTATGCTCCATATTTAAAAAACCTTGTAAATACGTGAAAATGGCGTATTTACAAGGTTTTTTGTTTCCTATTTTTCAGGTTTGTCAATACGGTCCGGAATCATAAATCCGAAGCAGAATCCGGATCAGGTCATTAACCGGCTTTGACAGAACGCTCCCCTTATGGTAAGCCGCTCCCACATAAAATACCCCAGGCGGTTCCAGAGAAAAACAGCAGATATCCTTCGATGCTTTCATAGACCTCGGGATAAAAGCCAGACCTTTGTGATTTGCCACCATATTCAGGGAAGCATCCAGATCGCTGATCTCACAGAGGACGCGGGGCGTAAAGGAACAGCGCTCAAAGATCCTGTGCTCCATCATCCGAAAAAAACTATTGGACTGATTCAGGATAAAAGATTCCTTTTTCAGGCAGGAAACATCGGCGCTTCCATTCCGGTCAAAATCCCCTGCCATTGGGTGGTCTTTTGGAAGAGCCAGCAGCAGTTCTTCCTTTCGTATGGGAATAAATTCCAGCATGCTGTGAGACGGTTCCCTGGATGCCATAACCGCCAGATCTGCCATACCTCCCATCACATAATCCTTTGCAATGGCTGCATTTCCATTTATGGTACTGAGAAGGATATCCGGATGGCTCTTCTGGAATTCCGGGAGCACATCTTCTGAAAAACCCGGAAGAAGCGCATTGTTATACACCATGGTGATCTGCTTCCTTTCTTCGGAATTCTGCCTGCGGATCTCCTCCAGAGCTTTCAAATAAATGCTCATCACCGACCTGGCGCCGTTTACATACACCTTTCCCGCATCTGTAAGCACCAGTTCATTTTTCTCCCGGCGAAACAATTTGGCACCCAGCTCTTTTTCCAGCTTTTTGACCTGCTGGCTCAGAGCCGGCTGCGTTACCAGGAGGCGGTCTGCCGCCCGGGAAAAACTCTTTTCTTCCGAAATGGCAATCACATATTCCAGCTGCTGGGTGTTCATTCTCTGTTTCCCTCCTTCTGAAATTCCTGGTAAATCGCCCTGGCATAACCATTCATGGCCGGCTGATACATGGGATTATCCTTATCCTGACAAATCACCAGATATGCCAGATACCGCTCCGCCTCACTGAGAACCTGGTTTTTCCGCAGAATCATGGCAAGATTCAGATAATACAGCGGAGCAATCGAAAAATACACAATATCCTCCTGTTCCGGTGCCATGATGGCTTTCGGTATCGGCAACCACAACGCCTTTAAGCTGATGAAGTTTACCCTTCCTCTGGTGCTGCTGCTGATGATCTCCCTGGTCATCGGAATCAACATTTTCTTCCCCATCTACGGTTAATGGAAAAAAGTCCAGAGAGTGGTACATAATAAAGCAAAAACGATTCACCGCCGCCTGCATTTTCGGCGGCGGTGTTTTTCGAAAGGATGAAGAAAGGAACGTGTATTATTCATGAAAAAAGTAATTAGTCCCGGTTTCGCCAAGAAAACCATCAACCTGATTGACAACATTGTTTACTCCCATCAGAAGGACTTAAAGGGCAATCCCATGGAATTAAAGATGAGCATCATGGTTCAGAACGGCAACAGCGAAATGCGTCTGGCTGCCGGGGAAGATGATCCTAAGGCGGATCACAGCCCCAAGCCGGCTCTGTTATGGATTCCCGGCGGCGGCTGGAGAGGCGCAGACAAGAACCTGATGTTAGGCGAAATGAGCGAGTTCGCCAGAGCCGGATATGTGGTTGCTTCCATATACTACCGCAGCAGCGCCGAGGGCCACTGGCCGGATCAGCTCATCGATGTGTTAACTGCCATCCGCTTCCTGCGGGCCAACGCGGAGAAGTACGAGATCAACCCGGACAAGATCGGCGTCTTCGGACGGTCCGCCGGCGGTCACCTGGCAGCCTTCGCCGCCTGCAACCTGGACGGCTATGAGACAGATGAGTGGAAGGGCTACTCTACCAAGGTACAGGCCTGCTGCAATATGTTCGGTCCCGTTGATACAACTGCCTTAATGCTGGCTGAGCAGGCAAAATTTTCCGATCCCAGTTTTCGCTGGCATAAGGTTGAGGATACCCACGGCGGCGCCCTGTTAGGCGGAGATCCGACCACCATGGTAGAGCGCTCCGCTCAGGCAAATATGCTGAACTACATCAATCCCAACATGTGCCCCATGCAGATTCTCCACGGCAACAGCGATCCCATCGTTGCCATTGAGTTAAGCAGCGACCGTCTCTATGACAAAATGGTGGAAGCCGGATTTGAAGACCAGACCGAGTACTATGTTCTGGATCATGCCGGCCACGGCACCAGAGAATTCTTCCAGGATTCCGTAAAGGAACTGATGATCAATTTCTTTGACAGGTATTTAAAATAAGCCATTTCCTTTTTGCTCATATAAATAGTGAAGCGCCCGGCTGACATTCCAACAGCCGGGCGCGATACCGTTCTGGATAAACAGGCTTTAAGAAAAAAAGCAGACCATAGGTAATCCATGCAAGATTAGAAAATACTCCGTTGTGGAAAATAAATGCCAGTAAATTATCAATCAATATGCCAAGGACCAAGTCGGACTGGCAGAAAATATGAGACTATTGATTGACGCAGTTTACGGCCGCCCAACTTATTCCAAGAGCGGAAATAAGTTGCAGGACCTCTTTTCTTGGCCTGCTATACTAATGCCATAAAGAAAAACAAAACACCAGAAAGGGGTATCAGTTATGAAGAATATGAAGAATCAGATGAAGAAATTTGCAGCTGCCTGTTTCGCGGCACTGGCGATCATCGCAGCGGCCGGAATGACGTCCTTCGCGGCCACGGAAACCACCACCTGCACGAACTGCGCGGGCAGCGGCAAGGCGGTCTGCACCTGGTGCGGCGGAGAAGGCTGGATGACAGCCGCGGGAACCAGGTACGAATGCATCAGCTGCGGCGCCACAGGAATCAGAGACTGCCTGCAGTGTCTGGGAAAGGGAACAAAGACAACCGGTACGCCGGACCCGTCCCCGGCAGCTGCGCAGCCCGCAGCCGGCCAGACGATGATCTTCAGCCCGGTTATGCTTCCCTCCATCGGCATGGGAACCATGGACACCCATACAACCTGCCCCATATGTCAGGGAACCGGAAGGAAGGTCTGCACCTCCTGCAGCGGAAATGGTTTCCGTGAAACAAGAAAATCCGGAATCGATCTGGGATACGGAAGCTCCTTCTACTGGGTTAAGAGCGGCTGCGCGGCCTGCAGCGGCGCAGGCCAGGCGATGTGCACCCACTGCGGCGGAGATGGAATGATATAAAAATCTGAGATACACACCAAGAAGGGGCTATCGGTTAATGCCTATTTTTAACCCCTGACATGCTGGGAAGAGACAATCCCAGAGAATTCGGACTTTTTAAAGACCGAATTCTCTGCCGGACTGCCTCTTCCTTTTTGTTCTTCTTATTTCAGGGCGCAAAAAACCCTTGTTTGGATTTTTTCCTCTGAACGGTAGTTAAAACGCCGGAAGTCCCGGTACCATTTATAATTCCTCCAACAGTTCTTCAATACTCAAAATAAAAACGCCATAGACAATCAGAGTTTTTCTGACTACCCATGACGTTTTTCTTTTTACATAACGTTTTCAATCTGCCTTGTTTCGGATATAAAAGGAAAGAAACAATGGCTTTTTTATTTTTTACAGAACCTACAAAATCACCTTCGCCGGACACTTCTCCGCGCATTTGCCGCAGCCCGTACACTTGCTGTAATCGATGACTGCCACATTATTATCCATATGGATGGCATCGAACTCGCACTGCTTCGTACATAAGGTACATCCGATACATCCCACCTGACACTTGGCCTTTACATCCTTGCCCTTATCATGGGAAGCGCACTGCACCAGATGCTTGGCGCTGTAGGGCACCAGTTCAATCAGATGCTTGGGACAGGCTGCCACGCACTTGCCGCAGGCTACGCATTTTTCCTTATCCACCTGGGCGATGCCGTCGATTACATGAATGGCGTCAAACTGGCAGGCTGCCACGCAGCTTCCAAATCCCATGCAGCCGTAGCTGCAGGCCTTGGGACCGGAGCCGGGAATGACAGATGCCTTGGAGCAGTCTGCGATTCCATTGTACTGATACTGTACTTTCGCCTGATCGCAGGTTCCCTTGCATTTAACGAAAGCCACTTTCTTTTCTGCTGCCTCTGCAGATGTACCCAGGATGGCGGCAATCTTCTCTCCTACCGGCGCGCCGCCTACAGGACAGGCATTGGCGGGAGCTTCCCCTGCCGCAATGGCCTTTGCCAGGGCATCACACCCGGCAAAACCGCATCCGCCGCAGTTATTTCCCGGAAGTTCTTCCCGGATCGCCTGTTCTTTTTCATCTACCTCAACCTTAAACTTCTCGCCGAAAAGTCCCAGGCCGATTCCTACAATAATACCTGTTGCCGCAATAACTGCTGCGGCGATTATAATCGCTGTTACATTCATTTTCGTCTCCTCCTTCTATAATAATCCGGAAAATCCGAAAAATGCGATGGCCATAAGGCCTGCGGTTACCAGTACAATGGGAGATCCCTGGAAGTTGTAGGGAATATCGTTGCCTTCGATCCGCTCCCGGATTCCTGCCAGCAGAACGATGGAAATCGTATAGCCAACGGCGGTACCTACACCATTAATCACGCTTTCCGCAAAATTATAGCTGTTCTGTACATTGGTCAGAGCCACACCCAGCACGGCGCAGTTGGTGGTAATCAGCGGCAGGTATACACCCAGAGCGTTATAAAGGGATACCATACACTTTTTTAAGAACATTTCCACGATCTGCACCAGGGCAGCGATAACCAGGATAAACACGATGGTCTTCAGATAATCCAGCCCCAGAGGCGCCAACACAAACTGATAAATCAGGCTGGCCACAATGGAAGCGATGGTAATAACAAAGATAACGGCGCCGCCCATACCGGCAGCTGTCTCTACCTTCTTGGATACGCCTACGAAGGAACAGATGCCCAGGAACTGGCTCAGCACCACATTGCTCACTAACGCCGAGCTTATGGCGATTATAAGTAATTCTTTCATTTCGCTCTCCTCCTATTCCCCTTTCGCCTGATCATGACCGGAACAGTGCAGGCAGTCGCCGTTGCAGCCTGTTACCTTGCCCTTCTTAACAGAGCCATTGGTCGCACAGGGCAGTTTCAGCTTGTTCTGGATGGCAGTCAGTGCAGCCAGAACGAAAAATGCACCCGGTGCAAGGATGAAAATGGAAATGGGCTGGAAAGAGGACGGCAGGATCTGCATTCCGAAAATCGTTCCTGCGCCTAACAGCTCACGGAAAGCGCCGATTAATACCAGGGCAATGGTAAAGCCCAGGCCCATGCCGATTCCGTCGAAAGCGGAAACCAGAGGCTTATTCTTCATGGCATAGGACTCCGCCCGTCCAAGAATAATACAGTTTACTACAATCAGAGGGATGTAAATTCCCAGTGCGCTGTACAGAGAAGGAACGAATCCTTCCATCAGCATATCTACCACCGTTACCAGAGAAGCCACTACCACGATCTCACCTGGCAGGCGGACCCGATCCGGAATCACGTTCCGGAGAACGGAAATCAGAAGGTTTGCCGCCACCAGTACTGCGGTGGTGGAAAGGCCCATGCCCAGACCGTTTATGGCGGAGGTGGTTACCGCCAGCGTGGGACAAAGGCCCAGCATCTGCACAAAGATGGGATTTTCTTTCCAGATGCCGTTATAAATACGTTCAGTATATTTATTCATGCTGCTGCCTCCTACTGTGCTATACAATTCTCCGCGAAGTAAACAGCTGCGTTCACCGCTCCGGTAACTGCCGAGGAAGTGAAGGTTGCGCCGCTGATGGCCGCAATCTGATTATCCGCTGAAGGAGAAGTTTTCGTTACCTCAAAAGTCTGAAGGCTCTTTCCTGCAAACTGATCCTTAAATTCCGGATTTTCCGCGTTCATGCCCAGACCCGGCGTCTCACTGATGGACAGGAAACCGATTCCCGTGATCTGTCCTTCGGCAGTAATGCCGGTAGCAACCTGGATCGTTCCGTTATAGCCGTCAGTAGAAGTGGATGTGATCAGATAACCAATTACATTTCCGTCTGCATCCAGAGCTTCCTGTGCCGCATCTACGGTTACATTTCCGTAGCCCTGGCTGGAAATCTCCTCTCCGCAGGAGTCTACTGCAGACTGCAGTTCATCGGAAATCTGGAAACCGGCAGCATCGGGATAAACCTCCTGGTAGGTGGCCGTATTGGCAGCCAGCTGAGCCGCTGCAATGGGCTCTAAGGTAACCTCATGAACCAGACCTAAGGCGAAGCCGGCAATCAGGGTAATGACACATAAGATCGCTGCGTCTTTCATAATTCCTTTCATGCTTTTTTCCCCTCCTTTCCAAAGGCCTTGGGAAGCGTCACCCGCTCAATCATGGGAACAAGCAGGTTGCTTAAAATGATGGCGTAGGATACGCCTTCCGGAGAAGCTCCCCACAGACGGAAGATTCCGGTAAGAAGGCCTAAAATAACGCCGTATACGATCTGTCCCTTTGGCGTAATCGGGCTGGTCACGTAGTCGGTAGCCATAAAGAACGCACCGAAGATCAGACCGCCGGAGCAGACTTCACAAATCACATAGTAGGGATCAAAGCCGCCGAATAAGAATAAGAACACTGCTGCTGTGCCGATATAAATAAGGGGGATCCTGGGGCTGATCACTTTCTTTACCAGCATGTAAACTGCACCGATCAGCAGAGCCAGAACAGATACCTCGCCGATGGTTCCGGGAATCCGTCCGATCACAAGAGCTGCCAGGTCTACCGTCTCTCCGGAACGCAGCATCGCCAGAGGCGTAGCGCCGGAAACACTGTCAAATCCAAGGCTTGCAGAAGAAAAATCATTCATCATTCCCGCAAAAGAGATCAGCAGGAAGCATCTTGCTGCCAGAGCCGGGTTCATAAAATTCTGTCCCAGTCCGCCGTAAAGCTGCTTTACCACAATAATAGCAAATACGCCGCCAAGAACGGGAACCCATACCGGGATCTCCGGAGGCATATTCAGCGCCAGAATCATACCTGTCACCAGGGCACTTCCATCTGCAATGGTTATGGGCCGCTTCATGGCCTTTTCAAATATGTATTCGCTGAGCACACAGGCCGCCATGGTGAGGATAATCACTAACAGCGCGTTGAACCCAAACTGATACACACCGAAGGCTGCCGCCGGTATCATGGCAATCAGCACATCGTACATAATGTTTTTCGTCGTCACCGTGTCCCTAACGTGAGGGGAAGATGATACATGCAATAATCGTTCCATTCTTTATTCCCTCCTACGCCTTTTTCCTGCGGTTCGCCGCCACCTGTCTGCGGAGATCCTTAAAGGCCTGGGTTAAAGGCCGTCTCGCAGGACATACATACGTACAGCTGCCGCATTCCATACATTCCATGCCGTTTACCTTCTCAAAGGCTTCGCAGTCATTGTTCAGCGCAGCCTTCATCATCATCGGCGGAATCAGGTGGCTGGGACATGCTGCCACACACCGGCCGCAGCGGATACATGGCGTGGGCTCCTGCGCTGCCACCATGTCTTTCGTAAAGCAGGTTAAAGCGGAAGAAGTCTTGGACACAGGAAGATCAAGGGAGAATAAGGCCTGTCCCATCATAGGGCCGCCTGAGATCACCTTCTCCGGCTCCGCCTTAAATCCTCCGGCTGCCTCCACCAGTTCCTGATAATTGGTTCCCAGCTTTACTTTGAAGTTCTGGGGATTCGCTATAGCATCACCGGTCACAGTGATGATCTTGCGGATCAATGGCGTCTGCAGACACACTGCATTGTAAATGGAAACCACCGTGTCGATATTATCCACGATGCATCCCACATCAGCCGGCAGCATGGAGGAATTTACCTTTCTTCCAGTGATGGCATAGATCAGGGAACGCTCGCCTCCCTGGGGATACTTGGTCAGAAGCTCCCGAACCTCTATGCGGGGTTCATCCTTTACCAGTTCCTGGAGCTTTTTGATGCCTTCCGGTTTGTTATTCTCGATGCCGATCACGCCTTTTGCATGATCAAACAGGGAGAGAATTACCTTAAGGCCGCCTACGATCTTCTCCGGCTCTTCCAGCATCAGCCGGTAGTCGGAAGTCAGATACGGCTCACACTCTGCGCCGTTTACCAGGATGTAGTCAATCTTGTTTTCATCCTTGGGTGTCAGTTTTACATGAGTGGGGAATCCGGCGCCTCCCAGCCCCACGATACCAGCTTCTTTAATAATGCTGCGAATCTCGTCCTTGGAAAGCTTCGTATAATCCCGCTCCTCACCAAAATGAGGAACCGTCTCATACAGTCCGTCATTTTCCACCACAATGCTGGTTACCATCTGCCCGTTTACCATCAGCCGCGGCTCAACTGCCTTTACCTTTCCGGATACGGAGCAGATGACATTTGCCGAAATAAAGCCGCCGGCTTCGCCGATCTTCTGTCCTGCCAGCACAGAATCGCCTTTTTTCACCAGCGGTTTCGCCGGCGCACCGATATGCTGGGACATGGGAAATACCAGATCGCCCTTTGGCAGCAGCTCCTGAATCGGCTTGTTTTCCGACAGCTCTTTTCCTTCATAGGGATGAATGCCGCCCTTAAATGTAGCCAAACCCATCTTTTTACCCTCTTTCTATTGCTTTTTCAGTTATTATTTTAGTATAGCACAGATTAATCGTGTATACAATTTGTTTTTCATAAGAAACACTCTTATTTTTATTCATATTGACCATTTTTTCCGTCCATTTCCAGAAAAAACCGCCTTATTTTTGTTAAATTTTACACAAACCCGCCTTTGCGGTATGCCACAGCACCAAGAAGCAGGCTCAGCAGCCAGCCCCAGAAAACATCGATTGCCGAATGCTGCTTGATAAACATGGTGGACAGACAGATCAGTACGGACACCGTCCAGGACAACAGCCGGAAAAAGCGGACATTCCGGAAAGCGTCTGATCTGCAGATGACGATATGAATCGCTACCGTGCTGGAAACATGAATGGATGGGCATACATTATTCGGCGTATCTACAGCCCGAAGAAACCGGACAATGTCCGCGCAGAAATTATCCGCCTCGATCTCCCGGCGAAGCTGGAGGCCATTCGGCCACAGTGCATAAATAATCAGGCAGATCGTCATTCCAGCAAACATAATAAAGGCCAGGCGGAGAAAGGAATCCCTTTCCCGCAGCATAAAGTAAAGAAGGAATCCGGGAACCCACAGGTACCAGAGAAAATACGGCAGGACGAACCATTCATTAAAAGGAATCCAGTCATCAATCACCGAATGAATCACATATTGAGGTTCCGGCACCAGCATCTCCAGGGTGAAAAAGCCGATCAGATAGAAAACCAGATACAGATTAACCAGACAGTACGGGTGTGTTTTAATCCATCGAATCATCTTGTGTTTACCTCTCATCAGTAATGTATATGCAGTCCGGCGTTCATGCCGTTCTGTATGGATATTGCGGACTTTTTGGCCGCACCATTCATTATAACTGTTTTTCTGTTCTTTTGCTACTGGTTTGCACGTGTTCGGCGGCGGACCTTCAGAAAAAAGGGACCAGCCATCCAGCCGATCCTGCTCTATTTTCTGCTGCTATGCAGTTTTCTCAAATCGGGAAATCCATTCCTTCACCTCTGCCATCTCACCCTCCAGGTAATTCAAGCGAACCTTAAAGACTTCTTTTTCATTTTCTATCTTTAACGCTTCGTCCAGTTTTCTGTTCAGGTCAGCATGGCCTTCTGCAATAATCCGGATATTTCTGTCCGTAACATTCTCCAGATGCAGCATAAGCCGTTCAAATTTCGCTTCCACACCGGCCCGGTAAATTTCTGTCTCCGCTTTCATTTCCGCCGTTTCGCGCCTGTGCATATGCATATCGATCTTCACTTCCTGCATCTCTGCCTTAAGTACTTGTACGTCGGATTTCAGTTCCTGCATGTCCGTCTTAAGCACTTGCACGTCGGACTTCAGTTTCTGCACGTCCGTTTTCACTTCCTGCATGTCCGTCTTAAGCACTTGCACATCGGACTTCAGTTCCTGCACATCCGTCTTTACTTCCTGCATCTCCGTCTTAAGCACACGCACATCGGATTTCAATTCCTGCACGTCCGTCTTCATCCCCTGAATTTCCGAGAGGATCCTGTCCAGTTTTTCGTTATCCGTCATTATA
>DVKS01000017.1 GCA_018715905.1 Candidatus Caccovicinus merdipullorum
TAATGGAATCAATCTTATACAGTGTAAGCTTGATCCGGTGGTCCGTTACACGGCCCTGGGGGAAATTATAGGTGCGGATCTTCTCCGAACGGTCGCCGGTTCCGATCTGGCTGCGGCGGGCATCTGCTTCCGCATTCTGCCGCTTCTCCAGCTCCATATCATAAAGCTTTGAGCGGAGCAGGCGGAAAGCCTTTTCCTTATTCTGCAGCTGAGATTTCTCCGTCTGGCTGTAAATAACGATTCCCGTAGGAATATGGGTCAGACGCACAGCCGAGTCCGTGGTATTTACGCACTGGCCGCCGTTTCCGGAAGCGCGCATCACATCGATGCGGATATCCTTGTCATCGATAACCACATCCACTTCTTCCGCTTCCGGCATTACTGCCACAGTGGCGGTAGAAGTATGAATCCGGCCGCCGGACTCTGTCTCAGGCACACGCTGAACCCGGTGTACACCGCTTTCGTACTTCATCTTGGAATAAGCGCCCTTTCCGCTGATCATGGCTACCACTTCCTTGAAACCGCCGATGCCGTTTTCATTCACGCTGATCAGCTCCACTTTCCAGTGCTGGCTGTCCGCAAAGTTCACATACATCCGGTAAAGTTCCGAGGCAAAAAGGGCAGCCTCATCGCCGCCTGCGCCGGCGCGGATCTCCAGAATAATGTTCTTTTCATCATTAGGATCCTTTGGAAGAAGAAGGATCTTAAGCTGGTACTCCAGCTCCTCGATCTTTTTCCTGGCTGCAGACAGCTCTTCCTTTGCCAGTTCACGCATCTCTTCATCGTGCTCCTCCTCCAGAAGAGATAAGCTGTCTTCCATGTCCTGCTTTGCCTGCTTATAGGCCTTATAAGCCTCCACGATGGGAGCCAGATCCGCCTGCTCCTTCATCAGCCGCTGGAACCGTTTCTGGTCATCCGTAACTCCGGGGCTTGCCAGTTCCTGCATCAGTTCTTCGTAATGAATCAAAATATCTTCCAATCGATCAAACATAGTAAACCTCTCTCTCTAAATGAGACCCTGCCCCGCAGGATCTTACGCCAGGGGAAGACACCCGGCCGCCACCCGGTCTTTTCCCGGCGCATCCTTCAGTATCCGTACATTGATAAATCCGTTCTCTGCAAAAATCTCCTTTAAAGCTTCTCCCTGATCATAGCCGATCTCCAGATAAACCGCCCCGCCCGGATTCAGAAACTGCCGGCATCCGCCGATAATTCTCCGGTAAAAGGCCAGGCCGTCCAGACTCCCGTCCAGAGCCATCCTGGGTTCAAAATCCCGCACCTCCGGTTCCAGCGTCTCAATCACCTGACTTGGAATATAAGGGGGATTGGAAACCAGCACATCAAAAGGCTCTGTATCCTCAGGCAGCGCTTCAAAAAGATCTCCCTGGAAAAAGGATAACAATCCCCGGTTCTTTTTATCAAGAAGACGTTCCCCGTTCTTCTTTGCTACTTTTAACGCCTCTCTGGAAAGATCCGTGGCTGCGATCCGTGAAAAGTCTCCCAGAACCGCCAGACTTACGGCAATGCACCCGGAACCGGTACACAGATCCAGAAGGCTCTTTCCTGTGCCTTTCTGCTCCTGTAAAACCGTCTCCACCAGCGTCTCCGTATCCTGTCTGGGAATCAGCACATGGGCATTTACCCGGAACGTCAGTCCCATAAAATCCTGGACCCCAAGGATCTGCTGCAGCGGGACCCGTCCGGCCCGCATTTCCACCATGGAAAAATACCGCTCTGTTTTCCGTCTTACGGATTCTTCATCAGGAAGCGCCCGGTTCCTGTCCATAAGAAAATGCGCCAGATCCAGCCCAAATGCATCCAGAAGCAGATATCTGGCATCCAGTTCCGCTTCCTGATTGCCTTTTCCTTCCAGAATTTCTCTTCCTTCATCCAGAAGCTGCTGCAGAGTCCGTAATGTCTTCCGGGCCGTCATCCTGCCGCCTCTTCCATTTTGGCTTTGCAGGAGGCCGCTTCCCCGCCTTCCGAAACTGCCGTCTCCGGGAAATTCTCTGCAAGATAAGCTCTCCAGTCAAATACCGTCTCTACCGCCCGGATGGCCACCTCGATCATGCTGTCATCGGGTTCGCTGGTGGTCAGCCCCTGCATCCAGAGTCCCGGGCGGCTTAATAGATTCACCAGGCGGGATTCGCTCCTGCCTGCCAGTCTGAGGAATTCGTAAGATACGCCGGCGATCACCGGAATCAGCACGATCCTGCTGACGATCCGAAGCCACAGATTGTCTACCCGGATTACCATAAAAAAGAGGATGCTGATCACCATAACGATCAGAAGAAAGCTGGTGCCGCACCGTTTATGCTCCTTGGAACTTCTGCGTACATTCTCCACATTTAATTCCATGCCGTGCTCAATGCAGTTAATGCATTTATGCTCGGCTCCATGATACATAAAGGTCCTCCGGATGTCCTCCATCCGGGAGATCAGCTTGATATAACAGATAAAGATCAGAATTCTGAGAATGCCTTCCAGAATGGCCATCACGGTCTCTGACGGGATCAGCGGGTGAAGCACCCGGGACAAAAGCATGGGAAATACCATAAATATCACGATGGCCAGTACCACGGAAATCACCATCACCAGACTCATTAACGCC
Source organism: Candidatus Caccovicinus merdipullorum (assembly GCA_018715905.1). Lineage (GTDB taxonomy): Bacteria > Bacillota > Clostridia > Lachnospirales > Lachnospiraceae > Caccovicinus > Caccovicinus merdipullorum. Next base: position 2,612 of record DVKS01000017.1, read on the forward strand.
GCTTCCAGCTTCTCGCCGAACACCCGGTCCAGCCAGAGTTCGAATTTACCCGGTTCCGTACTCTCATCATCTTCGAAAAAACCGGCAGACCAGGTCAGGGTTTTCATTCCGATGATCATGGAATCCGCAAAAGAAAACACGCCCCGCACAAAAGGCAGAGAGAAAAATTTTACCTTTTCTGTCAGACTCACATACCGGCCCCTGGCCACTTCGATCTCGCCGTCTGGTTTGCGGACCGCAGTGGCGTAATCATCGCCGTTCTTCATCATGATGCCTTCTATGACTGCCTGGCCGCCAATGCCTGAATATTTCATAGACTGTTCTGTCCTCCTTTCTCCGCCCCCAAAAAGGTGCGGGAGACTCGGTAACTTCGTAAAAAAAGCGTCCTCTTCCATACGCTGTATACGCAAAAGAGCACGCTTTTATCTACATTTCTTATACTGTAACCATTACTGAGCATTGATGCCGTACTTGCGGTTGAACTTATCGATACGACCGCGGGCAGCGGCAGCCTTCTGCTGACCGGTGTAGAAGGGATGGCACTTGGAGCAAATCTCCACATGAATGTCCTTCTTGGTGGAACCGGTTACGAATTCATTGCCACAGTTGCAAACTACTTTTGCCTGATAGTAATTCGGATGGATACCCTCTCTCATGATTTTCACCTCTCAATTCAATAATTGGCGGTTTCCGACCGCCAGGAAAACGCTTTCCCTGATTTTCGCAACATTGTCTGAATAGACAGCTTAACCAGTATATCATAGAAGAAGTGAAAATGCAATGCCTTTTTCACATGGTTTTTTGCGGCTTTTTTTCGTTTTTACAGATATCTCCGTCTGCGGATCTCATTTACCAGTTCCTGGTTGCTTCTGGTCCGGGCAAAAAGATCGATCAGCTTCTCCACCGAATCCTCCGGCTTCATGGAATTTGTGGCCCTGCGGATGATCTCCACTGCCTCCGCTTCCTCCCTGCTTAAAAGAAGGTCATCCCGACGCGTTCCGGATTTCAGCACATCGATGGCCGGGAAGATCCGCCGCTCAGAAAGTTTCCGGTCCAAGACAAGCTCCATATTTCCGGTTCCCTTAAACTCCTCGTAAATCACATCGTCCATCCGGCTTCCGGTATCGATTAACGCCGTGGCCAGGATTGTCAGACTGCCGCCCTCTCTGGTGTTCCGGGCCGCTCCGAAGAAGCGCTTGGGCATGTGAAGAGCTGCCGGATCCAGACCGCCGGAAAGGGTCCGGCCGCTGGGCGGCACTACCAGGTTATATGCTCTGGCCAGACGGGTAATGCTGTCTAAGAGGATGGTTACATCCCTTCCATGCTCCACCAGACGCCTGGCCCGCTCGATTACCATCTCCGATACCCGCTTATGGCGCTCCGGCAGCTCATCAAATGTGGAATAAATCACTTCCACGTTCTCCCCTACAATGGCTTCTTTGATATCCGTTACCTCTTCCGGCCGTTCATCAATCAGAAGGATGATCAGATGCATATCCGGATGATTTGTGGTGATGGCCTTTGCCACCTGTTTTAATAATGTAGTTTTTCCGGCCTTGGGCGGAGATACGATCATGCCTCGCTGGCCTTTGCCAATGGGCGCCATCAAATCCAGCACCCGCATAGCCACAGAATTTCCCCCGTATCCGGTCTCCATGTGGAGACGCTGATTAGGGAACACCGGCATCAGATCTTCAAAGTTGGGGCGCCGCTCTGCCACGCCTGCAGGATATCCGTTGATGCTGGTTACATAAAGAAGTGCGGCAAACTTTTCTGTAGCGGCCTTGACCCTGCGGTTTCCCCGGATAATATCACCGGTCTTCATATTAAAGCGGCGGATCTGGGAGGGCGCCACATAAACATCATTCTCCCCCGGAAGGAAATTTTCACAGCGGATAAATCCAAAGCCGTCAGGCATAACTTCCAGGATTCCATTTGCCTCCAGTCCGCTGTCCAGTTCCTGAATCTCATCCGGCGTCATTTCCGCGTTCCGGCCATCGGGGCGGGCGCCTTCGCGGATTCCGTAAGAGATGCGTCCCGTCATTCCCACAGAAGAAGCTGCGTTCTCCTGGCCGGAAACTTCTCCGTTTCTTATATTTTCATTCTCCCGGCGCTGATCCGGATTCCGGTTTTGCTCATAATCCCGGCGGCTGGTGTCCTGAGCATGGACCCCATCGGTGCCGCGTCCGTTTTCCCCGTTCCGCCCGTAATCCTGGCCGCGGCCGCTTTCTCCATTCCGGCCGTAGTCCTGGCTGCGTCCATTCTCTCCGTTCCGGCTGTAGTCGTTTCTTCCATTATTATCCTGGCTGCGCCCCCGGCCGGAATATCCGTTCCGGTTCTCGTATCTTCCATTGGTCCGGCCGTTTCTGCCATCTCCGTGGCTGCGGTCCTGGCGGCCGTTTCCGTTCTCTCTGATTCCGGAATTCTCTTCTCTGCGGCGCATCACGATCCTGGTTCTGCCTTCCCCGGAAGAAACATCATGGCGGGATGGCTCCCCTGTACCGCGGAAAGGCCCTCCGCTTCCCTGGATTGCAGCACTTTTCTCCCGTTCCGGCTCTGCTGCCGGTGCTGCTTTCTCCTCTGCCCCGCCATTTTCCTGCCTGAAAGGTGCAGAACCTGCAGATGGCGCTGCTGCCATTTCCGCCGCTGCAGGTTCCGGTGCCGCAGACCCCCGGTCTGCCGGCTGCTTTTCCTCGTCCAGTCTGCAGAGCACATCGATCAGTTCTGCCTTGCGCAGGCCACTGATGCCGCGGAGTCCCCGGGTCCTGGCCAGTTCCTTTAATTCACTTAAAGGCAGTGTATTCAGTTTTTCTCTCATTTTTTCTCCTTATCCGATTTCCGCAGACTGCACTGCGGCAAAATCTGTTATGAATTTATACTCCCGTTCCAGCAGGCTCACTGCAGCAGGCAAAAAATTATGACAGGCACACAAATAACACAATGCCGCCTGTTATGGTAACCTTTTTGCTGAAATAATTTTTCTCAAAGAATTTTTCACATCATACGTGGGATTTCTTTCAGATGTCTAGAAATTATGGAAATTCAATTCCTTTATTTCGGAAAACCGAAGTATTTCTCAAAAATGCCGGTCTGTCCCGACACTCTATCAATGCTATTATAATACCGTTTAATAGAAAATGTAAAGAACTTTTGCAGTAACTCCCCAGAGAGAAAACTGCCGCCGTGCTGACTTACCGGCAAAAGCGTTTTCTCTCTGCACAGGTTCTGCTGTCTCCCCGGCCAAAAACCTATAATCCGGCAGCTAATAGGCAAACCGGAAAAAGCTGTCGATCACCGCTCCATCTGCGTCTTCCAATTCCAGCCCCAGGGCTCTTGCCATAGTCGGCCCTTCGTCCGTCAGGTTCATGGCGGCCACTTCCGCTCCCGGCTGGAAATCCGGACCGGCAGCCATAAAGAATGTTTCATAGCCCGGACAGTCCGGGTCATAGCCGTGAGCGCCTCTGTGGACTTTACTGCCCGGCCGGTACTCCTCCCGCTCCACCCGGCAGCCGTTCTTAAAGTAAAAGCCCTCCCGGGCCTCCAGCATAAAGCTGCATCTGGGATCCGCGCCCTTTTCCCTGGCCCGCTTTCCGGTATAGACCTCTTTAATGCCGGAACCCGGCGTCTGCTTTAATTCCTTCAGCCAGTTTGCCACCGCCAGCTTAAGTTCCCCGTCCTCCCGGTTTTTTAAGTAGATATAGCAGGCTCCGTCACAGTTATTGGCCGCCGCCTGCCACCAGACGATGCGGCCGCCCCGTTCTTTAGCCCAGCCGTTTTTTACCATATGATAATTCGGATACAGGACACAGTTTACGTTTTTCTGGTAATGATCTCCCAGAAGAATAATATTGGTATTCCGCAGCTCCATCTGCCGCTCCAGAAGTCCCATAACCGCTCCCAGCCGCATATCCAGCCGCCGAAGAGCTGCCTGGG
>DVKS01000112.1 GCA_018715905.1 Candidatus Caccovicinus merdipullorum
TTCTGGTACTTTTTGTAGGCCATGGACGGGTGCCGGCGGCCAACGGAAAGCCGTATGTAAAATCCAAATAATCATAATGAGCCGGCGGCAGATGCGTGCAGCAGATATCTGCCGCCGTCAGCCGGTGTTCCGACCGGCCCATGAAAGTCCGGCGGCACACTGACTGGCCGGAAAAAAGAAAAATGACAAAAAAACAGGAGGTAAATGCCATTGGATGAGAAGGAATTGATCCGGCAGGCTCTGAAAGCCAGAACGTATGCCTATACGCCGTATTCGAATTTTCAGGTGGGAGCAGCGCTCCTTGCTGCAGACGGCCGTGTATTTACCGGATGCAATATCGAAAGCGCCAGCTATACGCCCAGCAACTGCGCAGAAAGAACCGCATTCTTTAAAGCGGTCAGCGAAGGTGTCCGGGACTTTAAGGCCATAGCGATTGTGGGAGGGCCGGAGGGGGCAGAAAAGCTGGATATCTGTGCGCCCTGCGGCGTGTGCCGCCAGGTGATGATGGAATTCTGCGATCCGGAGACTTTCCGGATCCTTCTGGCTGTTTCGCCGGAGGAATATCAGGAGTATACGCTGAAGCAGCTTCTTCCCATGGGATTTGGCCCTGAAAATCTTGGAAAGGGGAAAATGAAATATGATTGATCTGCATCTTCATCTGGATGGCTCCCTGCCTCCGAAACTGATCTTAAAACTGGCTGAGATGGAAGGTGTTTCCCTTCCGGCACAGGATGCGGAAGGACTGATTCCGTATTTGACGGCTCCCAGAGACTGCCAGAGCCTCAATGAATATCTGGAGAAATTTGACCTGCCGGTTTCCTGTATGCAGAGCCGGGAAACCATTGCGGCTGCGGCAGAGGGAATGATCCAGGAACTTTCTGCAGAGGGACTTTTGTATGCAGAACTTCGGTTTGCGCCCCAGCAGCATACGAAAAAAGGTCTGAATCAGAGACAGGTGATCCAGGCTGCTGTGGAAGGCATGGAAGAGGCCTGCAGCCGGACCGGTTTTCAGGCCGGACTGATTCTGTGCTGTATGCGCGGGGAAGAAAATCTGGAGGAAAATCTGGAAACCGTCCGCCTGGCATCCGAATTTCTCGGACACGGCGTGTGTGCCGTGGACCTTGCCGGGGCGGAAGCGGTGTTCCCAACCAGAAATTTCGGCCGGCTTTTTTCTCTGGCACGGGAACTTTCTGTTCCCTATACGATTCATGCAGGAGAAGCTGATGGTCCGGAGAGCATCCGGGCGGCGTTATCCTTCGGAGCCAGACGGCTGGGACATGGAGTCCGCTGTGTAGAAGATCCCCGGCTGGTGGAGCAGCTGAAAAAGGAGCAGATTACTCTGGAGGTCTGCGTCATCAGCAATCTTCAGACCAAGGCTGTTCCGGCCGGAACAATTCATCCCATATTAAAGCTTCTGAGAGAGGGACTCCGTGTTACGGTGAATACCGATAATATGACTGTGTCCGGGACTACTGTGGCAGGGGAGTTTGCGTATTTGAAGAGCCTTGGTATGACGAATGAGGAAAAGAGAAGATGCCTCTATAATTCGGCTGAGGCTGCATTTCTTCCCGAAGAGAAGAAAGAGGCGCTGAAGCGGGAAATCGACAGACGTCTTTGATTGAAAATATTTGAATATTGGTAAAAAAAGCAGCTGCACCGGATTTTTCGTTTGGTGCAGCTGCTTTTATTACGAAGTATCCAGCAAGACGCGCCAGTGACGCGTCTTGTCGGATTTTCCAGGCATTCATCTGAATATCTGAAAAAGGATCCCATCCAAAACTATCGGGAAGAAGATTCGCGGCGGGAAGAGAGAGAAGGTACCTGGGGAACCGTGGGTACGTAACCCGGACCACGGAAACTGGTATCGGAATCAGGTTCTTCCGATGCAGCAGGCGCTTCCGAGCCGCCTTCCGACGGATCGATGATGGTGGAAATGCTGGTGTGAATGGTACAGGTGTCCGGGATTCCGTAAACAGAATCATCCGTTTCACCAGTTTCATTCTGCGGAAGGGCAATGCAGACTCTGGTCTGCTTGGTAGGACAGTAAGCCGTGGGCTTCTGGCCGGATTCTGCACAGACGGTAACGACTACATGTTTGTCGCAGACTTCTGTGGGGACCGTACCCTTTGCAAAATATTCCGTGTAGGTGGCATCGCCTCTGGGATCCTGGTCGCATACGCCGTTTACAGCAAGCTTTCCGGATTTGCGGCAGATCACAGCAGTTTCAATGCTCTCGGGCTGGGTAAAGCCGGGATCGGAAAGTCCTTCATGGACGCGGGTCATGATCTTGCGCCAGATATCTTTATGGAAACTGGTTCCGCCATTATAGGAAGATCCGCCGCTGAGCTGCTGGTTGTCATCACAGCCGCCCCAGATTCCGGCAGTATAGTAAGGTGTAAAGCCTACAAACCAGATATCCCGATTGCTGGTAGTGGTGCCGCTCTTGCCGGCTGCCGACATATTGGAAAGGGCAGCTCTGGTACTGGTGGAATTTACATTAATGCCGGAGCGGGCAAACTTCCGGTTGCTTTCCATGGAGTCCGACAATGCATCGGTCAGCAGAAAGGCGGTGGAATCTTTGAGAGCCCGGTGAGTTTCCGGCTGGTTCTGAATCAGCACTTTGCCGTCATGGTCCAGAATCGTGGTGAAAAACTGGGGCTTGGTATATACGCCGCCGTTTGCGATGGCCGCAAAGGCAGAAGTCAGATCCAGATTTGTCACGCCGTAGGTCAGTCCGCCCAGGGCAGTCGCGGCATTTAAATCGCTGTTTGTCAGGGTGGAGATTCCGAGATTTCTGGCGTATTCCACGCCAAGCTGGGGAGTGACTGTTTCCATCAGGCACCGCACAGCTACGATATTCATGGAGTAGATGATGCCGTCCCGGATGCTGGAGTAGCCCAGATAGCCCTGGCCGTACCAGTTCCGGAAGGTTTTGCTTCCTACTGTATAGGGAGTGTCATAATAGACCGTTCCAAGTGTCGCTCCGCAGGCATCCAGAGCCGGTGCGAAGGCCGAGACAACTTTAAAAGTGGAACCTGGCTGCCGGGTTACATTTGTGGCCCGGTTTAAGGTCAGGCTGGCTGTCTTTTCTCCACGTCCGCCGCAGATGGCTTTTACCTGTCCCGTAGCCTGATCCATGATAACGAAGGAAGCCTGAGGCTGCAGGATGGTTTCCAGACGCTCTGCAATCACGGTATCGGTATCTTTCAGAACGTAAGCCTTATACTGCTCCACATCAGCCTGGGCGGCTTCTTCAGATGCGTACAGGCCGTCATAGCTGTCCTGCAGGACATCTTCGTGGTAAGCTTCCAGATCATTTTCTGAAAAGTGTTCGGTGCTTCCGTCCTCGTGGGTGACGGAAAGGCGGTACTCTACGGAATATTTGGCGGTATCATAATTATCCGGATTGTTTACTTCCTCATCTACGATGGCCTGGATCGTCGGGTCCTGTGTGGTGTAGATGGAAAGGCCGCCGCTGTAGAGAAGATTGTGGGCCTGGGTTTCTGTATAGCCCAGCTGTTCCATCAGCGCATCCATTACCTGTTCTACCAGTTCATCGGTAAAGTAGCTGTAGGGAGAGGAGGCTTCCTTGGTCAGAAGATCCACGCTCTGAATGCGGGAATATACATCGTCAGCCAGTGCTTCCTCCTGCTCGTCTTTGGTAATGTAGTCTTGTTCGTACATATACTGCAGGATGATCTTGCGCCGTTCTGCATTATTGTCCGGATTGGCAATGGGGTTCATCTTGGAAGGATTCTGGGTAATGGCAGCCAGGACTGCGCATTCCGAAACCGTCAGATCGGAAACTTCTTTATTGAAATACCGCCTGGAAGCCACCTTCACGCCCAGCGTGTTGTTTCCCAGGTTAATGGTATTCAGATAGTCGGTGATGATCTGCCTTTTGGCAGCTTCGGTGCTTCCCGTAGTTTCGGTGAGTTCTTTTTCAAGCTTTACCGCCAGATACTGCTCCTGGAATTTCCGTTCCAGGCGGGCGCCGAAGCTGGTTTCCCGTCCGCCCTCAAAAATATTGTTTTTGATCAGCTGCTGGGTAATCGTAGAACCGCCGCCGGCATAATCGTTGGTCAGCACACCTACTGCCGCCCGCGCAATGGAACGGAGATCGATTCCGTTATGGGTCCAGAAGCGGGAATCCTCGATTGCAACAAAGGCGTTGATCAGATCCTCGGGCAGTTCTTCGTATGTGGCTTCTTCCCGGTTTGCACCGGACATAACCAGGGTGTCTGTCAGATTTCCCTGGCTGTCATAGACCTTTGTGGCAAAGCCGCTGGGGCCGAAACTTGCCGGATCCACATCGGGAGCGCTGTCAATAATTCCGCGGATTACACCGGCACCGATTCCGGCTCCGGCCAGCGCCAGAAAAAGCACAACAACGAAAAACAGCTTAAACAGATTCAAAAACAGGCGGCTGCTGTACTTGCGTCGGTTGGAACGGGCGCCCTGGAGCTTGCGCCTGGTGGCGGCCATCCCGTAATTATATGAATTCATGCAAAGCCTCCTTTATCTTGCATTCAAACCTGCCGCCGAAGGGCGGCATTAAATGGTAAAACCCACGTAGGTTAGTATACCAAATATTTGAAATCAATTCAATTTAATAAAGGAATTTGTAAGGAATCGTAACGTTTCAGCGGGATTCTCTGCAGAATCTTGCAAACTTTCCGGCCTTCTGTTAAACTAGGGAAAGCATCCGGACTGCCGGAAAAGAAAAATATACAAAAAGGAAAGGAGCCCATAGAGATGACAGAGCCGTATCGGATCTGCTATGAGGGCGGACAGGGTGAGATCGTGGAAAAGAAATCTCGCTTTATTGCAAATGTGCGCCCGGTAAAAACGGAAGAAGAGGCTTGTGCATTTATCGAAGAAATGCGGAAAAAATATTGGGATGCCAGGCATAACTGCTATGCGTATGTGTGCGGTGAGAGGAATCCGCTTATGAAATGCAGCGATGATGGCGAACCCAGCCAGACTGCAGGAAGGCCTATGCTGGATGTACTTCTGGGCCAGGACCTTCATGATGTGTGTGTGGTGGTGACACGGTATTTCGGCGGTACGCTTCTGGGAACAGGCGGGCTGGTCAGGGCGTATTCCCAGGCTGTAAAGGAAGGTCTGGCTGCCAGCCGCATTCTTACAAAGGAGCCGGGCAGAAAGGCGGTTATTACGGTAGATTATTCTGCTGCCGGACGTCTCCAGTATCTGTTTGCCCAGATGGAACTTACGGTACTGGACAG
>DVKS01000113.1 GCA_018715905.1 Candidatus Caccovicinus merdipullorum
TTGACGTTTTTCTTGACAGCTGCTGTCACAAACGAGTAAGATAGTATTGTTAATTTCTATATGCTTGGAGGGTGAGGCACATGAAGCCAGTTCATGAAAAACTGAATGAAATCCTGCCGCAGATGATCGAGATGAGTGAAGATATTTACCGTCATCCAGAGCTTGGCTTTAAGGAATTCCGCAGCCGGGAAAAAGTTATTGCTGTTCTGGATGCGGCAGGCATTCCGCATAAGGATGCAGCATATACAGGTATTACCGCATGCCTGGATTCGGGAAAGCCCGGGCCCAATATCGGTCTGATTGCGGAGTTCGATGCAGTTCCCACTCTGGGGCATCCTTATGCACATGAAGGAGACTGGGCGGCTCACACCTGCGGCCATTACGCCCAGCTGGGTGTGATGATGAGCCTGTTCCTTGCCATCAAGGAGTCAGGAATGCTTGACGAATTGTGCGGCAGAGTTACCCTCTTAGTGACTCCCGGAGAGGAATTCTGTGATATGGATTACCGGAAGGGGCTGATTGCAGAAGGAAAGATTCATCATCCTTCCGGAAAGCAGGAGATGATCACTGCCGGTGTGTTTGATGACATAGACATTATGCTTTCCTGTCATGCCATGGGGTTAGATATGGAAAAATACCATGCGGAAATCGGCGCGGGACTGAATGGATTTATCCAGAAGCGGGCAGTTTTTTATGGAAAGGCGGCTCACGCAGGAGCCAATCCGGAGGGCGGAATCAATGCTTTAAATGCGGCGAACCTTGCTATGACGGGAATTAATTTCCTGCGGGAAACCTTTCGGGCAGAGGATGCCATCCGGGTGCATTTTATCATGCAGGAAGGCGGTCAGACTGTAAATACCATTCCTTCCCGGACGCAGCTGGAGATGTATGTCCGGGCAAAGACGGTAAAGGCGATTTTAGAGACCAATGAAAAGGTAAACCGTGCTCTGCGCGCCGGCGCCCTGGCCATTGGCTGTGACCTGGAGATTCAGGATACGCCGGGCTATTTCCCGCTTCATCAGGATGAGAACCTGACGGAGTTAGTGAAGAAGCATATTCTGGACTATATGGGACCGGAGATGATTGCACAGGGCACTCACGGCTTTGCTTCCGGCGATATGGGCGATATTTCTCTGATGTGGCCTACTGTAGAGATCGGTGTAGCCGGATTCTCAGGAACACTTCACGGAAAGGATTTTAAGACGGCAGACCCGGAACAGGCTTACTGTGTTCCGGCCCATTATTTTGCTGACACCATTGCCGACCTTTTAGCAGACGGCGGTGCATCAGCCTGGAAGATCAAGGAGGCATTTCAGCCGGTATTCAGCAAAAAAGACTATCTCGATACTCTTGATAGTTTAAATAAAACAACTCTATATGAGAAGGAGAAGAATGCATTATGAAGAAAAAAGTTTTATCCAGCGCTATTGTAGTGACTATGGCTGCTTCCATGCTGTTTGGCTGTGCAGGAAGCAATAGCTCCACAGATACGGCAGCCGATACGGAGACCTCTGCAGCCGGTGAGGCAGCAGGAGATGCTTCTGAAGAGACGGAGCCTGCTTCCGGCGATCCTCTTAAGGTAACGCTTCTGGTAACCGGTTCTTTCGGTGACAAGGCATTTAACGATTCTGCCCAGGCTGGTATGCAGCGGCTGATGGATGAGATGGGCGATCAGGTAGAAGTTGAAATGATCGAAATGGGCAATGATAAGACCAAATTCGAAGGCTCTATGCTGGATGCCTCTGAGTCCGATGCAGATATTATCATTACCGGACTTTGGGATATGAAGGAGATCACCGAGCAGGTGGCTCAGGAATTCCCGGACAAGCGTTACATTATTTTTGATACAGATGTGGATTACAGCCTGGGAGATTTAAGCAACGTATATTCCATGAGCTATAAGCAGAATGAATGTGCGTTCCTGGCCGGTGTTCTGGCTGCCAGCCTGACCACTTCTGATGTGGAGTATGCCAATGAAGATGCCGTGATCGGCTTTGTAGGAGCCAGAGATACCGCTGTGGTAATCAATGACTCTGCCGTAGGTTATATCCAGGGCGCCCAGTTTGTAAATCCGGATATCAAGGTTATGGTATCTTACGTTGGTTCTTATGTGGATTCTGCTACCGCAAAAGAGCTGGCGCTGACCCAGTATTCTTCCGGTGCTGACTGTGTATTCGTGGCTGCAGGTCCTGCATCCGTAGGTGTAATCGAGGCGGCTGCCGAGAGCCAGAAGTATGTGATCGGCGTGGACTCTGACCAGGCGCTGGCTTACGAAGGACAGGAGGAAGCAAATTACATCGTATCTTCCGCGATTAAGAACGTAGGCGACAGCCTTGTGGATGCTGTTAAGAAGGATATGGCCGGCGAACTGCCTTACGGTGAGTATCAGATCCTGGGTCTGGAAGACGGCGTAGTTGGACTGGCAGATAATGATATTTATCAGTCCATCGTTCCCGAAGATATCCAGACCGCAGTAAATGAAGCAAGAGATCAGATCATCTCCGGAGAGATCGAAGTAAATACTGCTTACGGTATGGATGAGGCAACACTGAGCGGAATTATCAGCAGCGCACAGTAATGATAAAGAATCCTGCTTTGCAGGATTCTTTTTTACGAAGTATCCAGCAAGACGCGCCGGTGACGCGTCTTTTCGGATTAAAATGGAGGATAATTTATGGAGCAGGGAAACGTCCTTGAAGCACGGAATATTACAAAGGTATATCCCGGCGGCGTTGTAGCCAACCACAACGTCAATCTGGAAGTCAGGAAAGGGGAGATCCATGCGCTGGTAGGCGAGAACGGTGCAGGAAAATCCACGCTGATGAAGATGCTTTTCGGCATGCTTGCGCCTACGGAGGGACAGATTTTCGTGGAGGGGAAGGAAGTCCATTTTTCTTCCTCCAGCGATGCCATTGCGGCGGGGCTGGGAATGGTGCACCAGCATTTTATGCAGGTTCCGTCCATGACGGTGGCAGAGAATCTGATCCTTGGGGCGGAGACGGGAAATGCTCTGAAGGTAGACCGGAAGGAAGCTGTCCGGATTACCAGGGAGCTGTCGGACAAATACAATCTTAAGGTAGAGGCGCAGGAGAGAGTGGAGGATATTTCCCTTGCCATGCGCCAGAAGCTGGAAATATTAAAGGCTCTTTACCGGGGGGCCCATATCCTGATCCTGGATGAGCCTACGGCGGTGCTGACGCCCCAGGAGACGGAAGAACTGTTTGAGCAGTTAAAGCTTCTGCGGGAAAACGGTCACACCATTATCTTCATTTCCCATAAGCTGAATGAGGTAAAAGCCCTCTGTAACCGGATGACCATTCTCCGGGACGGAAAGACCATGGGAACTTATGAGATTTCCGCCCTGGATGAACAGGAGATTTCCCGCCTTATGGTGGGGCGTGATGTAAGCCTGGATATTGAGAAGGAGGAAGCTGACTTCGGGGAGAATATTTTCTCTGTGAAAGATCTGGTCTATGTGGACGCATTCGGAAAGACCAGACTGGATCATGTGTCCTTTTCCATCCATCAGGGGCAGATTCTGGGAATTGCAGGAATCGACGGGAACGGCCAGTCTGAGCTGGTGGAGGCCATTGTAGGCACCTTAAAGCAGCAGCACGGGACGATTTCCCTGAAGGGAAAAGACATTTCCCATGCATCGGTGCTGGCCAGACAGGAGGCGGGAATTTCTCATGTGTCGGAGGACCGGTTAAAGTACGGTTCTGCGCCGAAGCTGTCTCTGGAAGACAATACCATTTCCAAAGTATATTATACCGACCGGCTGAAATCCCACGGCCTGATTGACGGGAAAAAGGTCAGTGAATTTACTAACCGGATTCTGAAGGAATTTCTAGTGAAATACGACAATTCGAAGCAGAGCGTAGCGGAGCTGTCCGGCGGAAACGTGCAGAAGCTGATCGTGGGACGGGAGTTTGACTACGAACCGGATCTTCTGATCATGAACCAGCCAACCCGGGGAATCGATGTAGGCGCCATTGAGTTTATCCGGAAAAAGATCGTGGACATGCGGAGCAGAAAGAAGGCGATCCTTCTGGTGTCCGCAGATCTGAGCGAGATCCTTTCCCTGAGCGATACCATTCTGGTGATGCATGAGGGGCGGATTGTGGGATACATTGATGATGTGAAGGGAACGTCGGAGAACGACCTGGGCCTTTATATGCTGGGCGTAAAGGAAGATTCCAAAGAGAGGATAGGAGGTGCGTACTGTGAGTAAGAAGTTTACGATTGTCCGCCTGCTGTGCGCATTTGCTATTGCCATGGCTCTGTCTGTGGGCATTATTCTGGTGGTAAGCAAGGAGCCGGGAACGGCAATCTTTAATCTGTTTTTAGGCCCACTCCAGTCCAAGCGCCACTTTTTCGAGGTATTTTCCAGCAGCGTCCCCCTGATCTTTACGGGACTTGCCCTGGGACTGGTGTTTAAATCAGGAAACTTTTCCATGATTTCTGACGCCTGTCTCTATATCGGCGGCGTGGTTACTGCCGGCCTAGCGATCGAGACGGCCCTTCCGGCAGGCGTTCATCCGGTAGTCATCATGATTGCCGCAGCCGTGGTGGGCGGAATCATCGGAAGCATTCCGGCACTGTTAAAGGTATATTTCCACACAAATGAGCTGGTAACCTCCCTGATGTTAAACTACGTGTTTTATTATCTGGGAATTTATACGATTACCAAGTTTTTTGCCGACCGTGAGGCCGGGGCCTTTGCCTCCAGGCGGTATGAGGCCAGCGCCTCTCTACCTACGCTGCTCCAGGGAACGAACTTCCATGCGGGCTATCTGATCGCCATTGCCGTGGTGATCGTCTTATACCTTCTCGTATTTAAGACCAAATTCGGCTACGAGATCCGGGTATCGGGAAGCAATCCCCAGTTCGCCAAATATTCCGGCATGAATACCAGCCGGGTGATCATCCTGACCCAGGTGGTGGCCGGCGCAGTGGCCGGACTGGGCGGTTCTGTGGAACAGATGGCCATGTATCAGCGGTTTAACTGGCAGGATTCCCCGTCCTATGCCTGGGACGGCGTAATCATCGCCATTCTTTCGGGAAACAACCCGAAGATGGTGCCTTTCGCCGCATTCTTCCTGGCTTATATCCGGGTGGGTGCAGACCTGATGTCCCGCCGGTCGGATGTGCAGAATGAGCTGGTATCCATTATTCAGGCGGTACTGATTTTGTTTGTTACGGCAGAGCGCTTTATGGCAGGCTGGAAACAGCGCCAGGAAGCGAAAAAAGCACTTGGCGGGGAGGTGTAGAGAATGGGTGTGCTGCAGGATATTTTAAGAACCTTAAGTCTTCCGGAATTTTACTTTGCCATGTTCCGAAGCGCTACGCCGGTGCTACTCACCACACTGGGGGCCATGGTGGCTTCCCGGGCCGGAACCAACAATATTGCCCTTGAGGGAACCATGCTGATTTCCGCCTTTGTGGGCGTGGTGGTAAGCGCCTTTACCCAGAGCGCCTTTATCGGCTTTTTGGGAGCCATATTCTCCGGCTTCGTGGTCAGCAACATACTGGCATACTTTGTGCTGAAATTAAACTCCAATTCCGTTATTTCCGGAATTGCCTTAAATACCTTTGCGTCAGGCGGAACCATCTTCGTCCTGTACCTGATTACCGGAGAAAAGGGAGCTTCCACGTCCCTTCATTCCCTGACGCTGCCCAGCGTGACGATTCCTCTGGTGAAAGATATCCCGGTGATCGGCGCAGTTCTTTCCGGTCATCATGTGCTGACCTATGCCGGACTGATCCTGGTGGCAGTAATCTGGTACATGTTTAAATACACCCGTCTGGGCATGCATATCCGAGCGGTGGGCGAATCGCCGGATGCGGCAGAGTCTGTGGGAATCCCGGTTAAGCGGGTAAAATACATTGCCTTAAGCATCAGCGGCATCCTTACGGGAATGGCGGGCGCCTTCCTTTCCATGGGCTATGTGGGTCTGTTTTCCTCCGGCATGACCGCCGGACGCGGCTATATCGCCCTGGCTACCCAGGCCATTGCGGCAGGAAATGCGGTGGTGGGCATGCTGGCCTCTCTGCTTTTCGGCTTCTGCCAGAGCATGGCCAATTACCTTCAGTCTTCATCCATTCCGCTGCAGTTTATCCAGCTGATGCCCTATCTGATCATTGTCATCGCCTATACGATTTACTGCTATATGGTGGAGCAGCGGAGAAAGAAGAAGCAGCTTCAGGCTGCGGCAAAGAAGAACGGATAAGGCGGACGGCTGCGGAAGGAAAAGTCTGCCGTCGGCGGAAAGGAGATCAACGTGCAGAAATTAACGGAATTGCATTTACATCTGGACGGCTCCCTGAGACCGGAGACGGTGTGGGAGCTGGCTAAAGAGCAGCAGATCCGGCTTCCTGCTGCGGATCTGGAGGAGCTGCGATATCAGATGAAGGTGCCGGAGGACTGTCAGAGCCTCCATGAGTGCCTGAAACGCTTTGACCTTCCCCTCCTGGTCCTTCAGGAGGCGGATGCCCTGGAGCGGGTGACCTTTGAGCTGACGGAGGATCTGGCAAAAGAGGGCGTAACCTACGCGGAGATCCGGTTTGCCCCCCAGCAGTCCATGGAGCATGGGCTTACTCAGGATCAGGCAGTGGAAGCCGCCATCCGGGGCGCAAAACGGGGAATGGAAATGTATCCCTCTATCCGGGTGGGCCTGATCCTCTGCTGCATGCGGGGAGAGGATAAGGAGGCGCTGAACCTGGAGACGGTGGAGTCGGTAAGAAAGTATCTGGGAGACGTGGTCTGCGCTGTGGACCTTGCAGGGGCGGAATCCCTGTATCCCACGGAGATCTTTGCGCCGGTCTTTGCCAGGGTGAGGGAGTATGGCCTTCCCATGACCATCCACGCGGGAGAAGCTGCAGGCCCCGACAGCATCCGAACCGCCCTTTCCTACGGAACAAAGCGGATCGGCCATGGAATCTCAGCCATCCAGGATCCTGGACTGGTGGAAGAACTGGTGAAGGAGAAAGTGACTCTGGAAGTATGTGTCACCAGCAATTTCCAGATCCGGTCTGTGCCTTCCATTAAGGAGCATCCCATCCGCCGTCTCTTCGACGCCGGTGTGCGGGTGACGGTGAACTCCGACAATATGACTGTATCTGGGACGAATGTACGGAAAGAACTGGAACTGGTAAAAGAAGTTTTTGGTTTCACCGATGAAGAGGTTAAAAGACTTCAGGAGTATGCCTGGGAAGCCAGATTTCTGCGGTGACGGGCCAGAAAAGATAGCAGAAGATGGAATGTGAAGAATCTGTCTCACCTTTAGAATGGAAAGGCGAGGCAGATTTTTTGACACAATTCATACATTACCTGGATGGAAAATTTTACATTTCCTTAATATACTGAATTTGTCAGCATGTTCAGACGGAAGGATGCGCGGGAAATTTCATCCTCCGTACAGACAAAATGAAAAAGGAAAGAAGGAAATGTGATGAAAAGGAAAAGTGTTGTCTCATGTATTCTGGCAGGAAGCCTGATCCTGGGAGGTACTCAGGTATGGGCTGCTACCCTCCATTACAATGACTCCAGTCTCACCGGAGGTGCCGAGGCCTGGAACCAGTGGACCACGCAGTGGGATTCTGTTGCCAACGATTATACCTATGTATCTCTGACACCGGGAGGCGCGGCATCGGAGTTAAACTTCGCCTGGTACAATGAGGGAAGCGAAGGAACGCCGGTGGTTTATTTCGGCACAGACCCCAATAACCTGCAGGCATACAATGGAACCTATGACCATGTAGATTCCAGCCTGACAAACGGCCGTATTTTCTGCAACAACTATGTGACTGTAACGGGACTGCAGGAGAATACCACATACTACTATTCGGTGAATAAGAGCGGTGTAATCACGGCTCCTCAGGAATACCGGACAGGCAGCTTTTCCAATGTAAATATTCTGTATTTCGGCGATCCCCAGGTAGGTGCATCTACCGGACAGCCTCAGGGAGAGGGAGAGCTGACCAATGATTCCGGCGCAGCCAATACAGCTGCACGCAACGATGGATTTGCCTGGGACCGTACCTTAGACATTGCACTGGCACAGAATCCAAATGTGAATTTTGCAATTTCTGCCGGTGATCAGGTAAATAAGACCGGACAGGCCAAGGAAGAAGAGTATGCAGCTTACCTTTCTGCCAGCGGTTTAAGAAGCCTTCCGGTGGCGACTACCATTGGAAACCATGATTCTCTGAACCCGGATTATTCCTATCATTTCAATAATCCGAACCCCACAGGACTGGGAATGACCCAGGCCGGCGGCGACTATTACTATTCTTACGGCCCCGGACTCTTTATCGTGCTGAATACCAACAATTACAATGTGGCAGAGCATGAGCAGGCAATCCAGAAAGCGATTGAGAATTTCCCCGACACTGCCTGGAGAATCGTTACCATCCATCAGGACATCTATGGTTCTGGACTGGATCATTCTGATACGGACGGCATGATTCTGAGAACGCAGCTGACTCCTATTTTCGATAAGTATGATATCGATGTAGTGCTGCAGGGACATGACCATACTTACAGCCGTTCCAAGATCCTTTACGGAGACGGACAGACTCATAATTCCTATGAATTCCGCCTGAATGAGGCTGGAGATGACTATGACTGGGATAACGCATACAATGTTGCTACCGGAGAGCAGATCGGTCTGTATCCGGAAGAGGGCGATGCAGCCGGACAGGCAGCACTGGATGCATTTGCACAGGACAATCACTGCTATACCATCGAGAGCGCAGGCGAGATGACTGTGACCGATCCTCAGGGAACTCTTTATATGACTGCAAACTCTGCTTCCGGTTCCAAGTATTATGAACTGATCAGCGCACAGCAGGACTACATTGCAAACCGGAGTCAGAACTGGCTGCCCAGCTATTCCATCATTAATCTGACTGCCAATGATTTCAAGATCACCACATATCAGATTACGGACAGCGGATCTGTGGAAACCATTGACAATACCTTTACGATTCATAAGACAGCAGTAAGATAACCGGAGAGTAAACCATCATGCGCCGGCGGGCAGCGTACCAGCTATCCCGCAAAAGTCTGGCGGCGCATTTGGCATCCCTGAATTAACGCCGCCTATCCGGCGGCAGACTATCAGAGTAAGACAGAGAAAAAGGCGCTGCCGTTCTCCGGCAGCGCCAAAAAAGACGGAAAAAGAATAGTAAGGTAATGGAAGCAATATGCAGCAAATAAATCGACGGAGTATAAGATATATTATAACTGCTGTGATCGCGGTCATTTTCGTGATGCTGGTTGTGAGATTAAACGATGTGACCAAGACTCAGCTGGTCAACCGCACCGGTCAGACTTTTGAGACCGGTGTTGTTGTTGAAATTTTACAGGACAATATACAGGAAGACGGAGCCAGAGTGGGCCAGCAGACGGTGGTGGTGGAAATGACCAGCGGGGAGAAGAAAGGCCAGAATCTGGTGACCACGAGCAGTGCCGGATATCTTTTCGGGGCAGCCTGTACAGTGGGAATGCGGGTCATCGTTCTGCAGAGCGTGGCCGGGGATACGGTGGTGACCAGTATCTATTCCATGGACCGGACTGCAGTTGTGCTTGGGTTTGCTGTCTTATATATCCTGGCATTGTGTCTGGTTGGCGGAAAACAGGGTGTAAAGGGAGCAATGGGACTGATTTTTACTTTTGCATCCATTCTCTTTATTTATCTGCCCCTGGTATATCTGGGATATTCGCCCTTCTGGGTTTCTGTGCTGATCTGCGCTCTGACCACAGCGGTCACCATGTATTTTATCGGCGGCGCCACCAGAAAGACCCTGTGTGCTACGGCGGGAACGCTGGCCGGCGTTATCATCGCCGGGGTGACGGCCACTATATTTTCACGGATGTCCGGAATCACCGGATGGAATGTATCGGATATTGAAAGTCTCATGACCCTGTATCAGACCGATGGAATCCAGGTAGGAGGACTGCTGTTTTCCGGCCTTTTAATCAGCGCTCTGGGAGCAGTGATGGATGTGGCTATGTCCATTTCCAGCGCCATGCAGGAGCTTTGTGATCAGCGCCCGGACATCACCCGGCTGGAACTGATGAAGGCCGGCATGCGGGTAGGCAGGGATATGATGGGAACGGATTCCAACACCCTGATCCTGGCATTTGCGGGAACCAGTCTTTCTATGCTGGTGCTGGATTATGCCTATGACCTGCCTTTTCTGCAGATCATCAATTCCAATAACATCGGCATAGCTGTAATGCAGGGGCTTTCCGGAAGTTTCGGCATTGTGTTAAGCGTTCCGGCTACGGTGCTTCTGGCTGCCTGGATCTATACCTGGGAACGGCCGGATCCGGTATAACTTTTCTGGCATTTTTGGTTATTAGGCATATCGGATTATGCCATGAATTGCGGACTCTTCGGAGTCCGTTTTCTGTCTGCGGGCATAGAGAGAAAACCTACTTTGAAAAATCAAGCTTTGAAGTGCAAAAACAAAAAAGCTGCTGCAGAATCTGCAACAGCTTTTATGACCTGTCCGGGAATCGAACCCGGGTTTACGCCGTGAGAGGGCGTCGTCTTGACCGCTTGACCAACAGGCCTTGTGGAATGCTTGATTATAATAGCATATAACTTTCGGTTTGTCCAGTGTTTTTTTAAAAAAATATAATTTTTGGTAACAGTTCAGCCGTTAGGCTGAACTGTTACGCTGAATCCGGCAGGTTTTTATCTTGGTTTGTCGGGAACATCCTGACAGCAAAGTTTCCTTTAAACTGTCCGTGTATGGTATAACTCACCTGTTACGGTTACTACAGCGAAAATTGCAAATAAATCCGTT
>DVKS01000018.1 GCA_018715905.1 Candidatus Caccovicinus merdipullorum
CATAAAAGGAAGGCCACAGCTTGGTCTCCAGAAAGATTTCCTTCCGGTCCAGGCCGGATTTCTTCATAGCCCGTCCCACCGCTTTTTCATTTACATAGGCATTGGCCGTATCAATCAGGCGGTATCCGTCCTTTAATGCGCTTAATACGGAAGCTTCCGCATCATCCGGGCTTAAAAGAAAGTTTCATACTAAAGCTGACTTGTTACTGCACGTTTTCCTGAATCCAGTTTTCTACATGCTCTGCAATAACATCGTTATTCAGATCCTGGAACATAAAGTGATCGTTTCCGGTGATGCCCTCCTCCGGAAGGTCGATTACGGAACAGTTTCCGCCTGCAGCCGTATAGGCCTCCTCAAAGTCATAGCAGGTCTGGCGCATTCCCTGCCATGCTGCCGTTGCCTGAATTGCAGGATCGCCGTTATCAATGTAATCGCCGAAATACATGGTGATCGGAATGCTCTTCTCCAAAAGCGCATTATAATCATCCGAATCCGCTGCCGGCGCTCCGCCGGGCTCGATGGCCACGATGGATGCAATGTGGTCCGTATACTGCGCCGCAGTCCAGCCGGGACCGCCGCCCTGGGAGTGGGTTACCAGAATCGAGTCCTTGCCTGTCATCTCATAAACCTCATCAATGGTTGCTGCCACGGCTCTTGCCACCGTCTCATTGTCGAAATCCGCGCCCATATCGGAAGTCATTCCCGTATCCGGCGTCATCTGACGGAAAAACTGATCTACAGACTCATCATCATTTGGGAACTGCGAGCCTTCATTGGGTACCGATTTTCCATTTTCCCAGCGGCCGATACGGAACTGGGTATACCATCTCTGATCCAGAGTCTTGGTGCTGATGTCGCCGCTGACAGAGGTAGCGCCTGCCTCGCCTCTTCTGGGCTCGTCAATCAGGAATACGCTGTGTCCCATCCGCAGGAACATATCAGACCATCCTTCTCTTCCGTCCGGTGTGGTCATCCAGCCCATACGGGACTGTCCGTAGCCGTGAAGGAATACCATGGGAAGCCCCGTCTCGTCCTCCGGAATCTGATAAAGCACATTGGCATGATCCACATGGGAAGTCTGGCCTGCGCCGGTCTCCTCCCAGTGATCCTCAGGATTAAAGGTTCCTTCCGAAGTCACAGTAATGCCGCCGGCAGAAAAGATTCCCTGATCGGCGATCACCAGAGGGCCGTCTCCCTGTGCCTCATCGGAAGCGCTGTCTGTTTCTTCCCCTTTTGCACTCTCTGCATCTTCCGCCTGAGTACTCTCCGCTTCTGTACTCTCTGCTTCCGTGGTCTCTGCCTCTGTGCTTTCCGCCGTTGTCCCCTCAGTCGGGGCGGAAGCGCCGTTGGAACATCCGGTAGCCATCATTACGCCTGCCGTTAAGACGGCAGCCAGTCTCATCAAGTTTCTCTTTCTCATTCAATATCCTCCTTATTCTGCCTGCTTTCCTGATTTTCCCTTTCAGAAACATTCCAGCAGGATCTTTTCCATCTCTTCGTGTTCCATAACCCGGTAGCTTCCGGCTGTGGCACAGCAGTCTTCTGCAATCTTTTTCAACATCGCCGGATCGTTAATTCCCAGCTCCCTTAAGGTAGCCGGCAGGCCGAACTCCCGGATAAAAGCAGTCATGGCATCGACTCCGGCAGCTGCCATCTCTTCAAGTGTCCGTTCTTTCCGGGGTATCTCCCACACCTCCGCCGCAAAACGTGCAAATTTTGCCGGATGATTTTTTACAATGTTGCGGTAATAAACCGGCCGCAGCACAGCTGCTCCCAACCCGTGGCTGCATCCGGTACAGGATTCCAGCTGCCTTTCCATCTGGCGGCAGATAAAATCTCCCCGTTTCCCGGCTTTTATGATCCGGTTCTTTGCCATGGCTGCAGCCCAGAGCAGATTGCTCCTGGCCTCATAATCTTTTGGGTCCCTTCCGGCAATCCGCAGATTCCGGATCAGACTCCGCATGAGAGCCTCAGAAATATCATCGGATACATTATCTTCATCCGGCTGGCTGAAATAAATTTCCATTACATGGGACAGCGCAGCGATTCCGCTGGACAGCATCTGCTGTCTTGACTCACTGAAAGTATACACCGGGTCGATCAAAGCAAAACCGGGACTGCATTTTTCGTAATCCTGCCCGGTCTTTACATTCTGCCCTTCATTGGTCAGAACCGATACGCCGTTGCATTCGCTTCCGCTTCCTCCTGTTGTGACAATGACACCCAGCGGAAGGGGCGCAAAATCGATGATTCCGCTCCGCTCCCAGAAGTCTTTCCATATATCGCCTTCATAGACCGTCCCTAACGCCACTGCCTTGCAGCAATCCATGACGGAACCGCCGCCTGCACCCAGAATGATCTCCGCTTTATTTTCTCTGGCGATCCGGATTCCCTCCAGTACTTTTTCATAAGTGGGATTGTGCATAATTCCGGGGAACTCTACGATATTTTTTCCCTCCCGCTGCAGGATAGAAAGAATTTCATCATAAATTCCGTTTCTCTTAATGGATCCGCAGCCATAGGCAAACATAATCGTGCTGTATCCTTTCAGCAGACTGGCAAGGTACTCCTTTACGCAGCCCTTTCCGAAATAAACCCGCGTCCTGTTTTCAAAAATAAAATTTTTCATTTTGCTTTCTGCACTCACCTCCCGCCGCTTTTCCTGCTGTCTTTATTATAAAAAAAACAGGACTTCCGCAGAAGTCCCGATTTGTTTCATGGTTTATACCTTTGGGTTTTTACACTATAAGTCCTGCCGCCGATTAGGCGGCATGTATTCAGGGATGCCAAATGCGCCGCCAGACTTTTATGGGATGGCGGCCCATGATGGTTTACTTTTTGAATGCCTTTAAAAACTGTCTGACCAGATCAGAAGGTTCCTGAGAATAGAGGATGCCGAAGGGAATGGCATAATCCCAGTCCACCGGAATAAATTTCAGAAGAGGATGTACATCTTTCCAGTTCTCCACCACCATCAGCACATCATTTCCATTCTCACAGCGGTTAAATACATCCACACTGTAAATATCAAAATCCACCACATGAATCTGCGGATGGTTTTTCCAGATATCATCCCGCAGCTCATCCACATAGTTGCTCCAGCCCCGGTGCATCATAAGGAAATTTTCTCCGTGGAGATCCTGCATAGTAAGCTTATCCTTCTTGGCCAGACGGTGTCCAGCCGCCACCGCACAGCAGATCGGCTGCCGGGAAAGTTCCAGTCCGGCACACTGGCGCAGCTTCAGCATGATATCATCAAAAATACCTGCCACCACATCAATATTGCTGCCCAGATTTTTCAAAATCTCCCTGGCATTCTCCTGGCTGTTGATAAAAGGAATCAGCTGGAGTTTTAGATCCGGCACCCGCTCCTGAACCTGATTCCAGGCCGCCACCAGAGGCTGTGCCGGTGTCATGGGCGATGTACCGATACGGATCACCCGGTCTTTTTCCTGCATAGCCTTTTTGGCTCTCTCCACGGATTCCTTACAGTACTGAATGATGTATTTGGAATCCTTATAAAGAGACTTTCCCGCCTCCGTCAGAGTAAGTCCCCGGTGCGTCCGGACAAAAAGCTGAAGTCCCAGGCTGCCTTCCAGCAGATTGATCTGCTTTGTGACGGCAGGCGCACTGATATAAAGAGCCTCTGCCGCTTTATTAAAGCTGCCCAGATCCGCAACCGTAAGAAAGGTTTCCAATTGTGTGTTGTACATAAAAAACCTCCTCTGCCAGTCAAAAAAGCCAGCCCACGCTCTTCCCCTTGTCTTTTTCTGCTTTTCATACTTCTGCCTGGATGACTCTGACCCATACTGTATTCTGGAAAGGCCAGAATCCGTTCTGACCCCAACATCATTATAATGGGTTAAAATAAATTTCGCCAGCAGAAATTGCCGAGAATTTACTTTCTTTCTCCCCCTTCCGCCCAGTTGTCCCGTTCTCTGGCATTCATGATAAATTTAATAAACTGTTCCACCGTCTGAGTGAAAAACTGGTTCTTTTTCCATACCAGGACCGCTCCTGCAGTCAATCTGGGTTCCAGAGGGACAAACACCAGATTCTGGTAACGTGTATCAAGCTCCATACAAAGGGCTGCCCCGTTCATGCTCTCCACAAGGGCCGAAGCATTATATAGAAGGTTAAAAGTGGAGGCAATATCCAGCCGCTCATAACAGTCCCCAAACCAATTGGCCAGTTCGTTGCGGACGGAATCCCTATTTGCAAGAAGAACAGGAACCCCCAGCAGATCCTCCGGACGGATTTCTTTCTTTTGAGCCAGAGGCGAATCCCTGCGTACCAGAACACCCCATTTCAGTTTTTCCGGGATCCGAACGAACTGGTATTTTCCCACCTCCACCGGTTCCGTAAGAAGCCCGATATCCGTCAGCCCTTTTTCAATCCGGTCTTTAATATGATCCGCCGTGTTGCTGTAAATGTCATAACTTACCCCGGGATGAAGCCGCCGGAATTCCGTCATCAGTTCTGCCAGAAGGTGTATGCTCTTTGTCTCTCCGCTTCCGATGGAAATCGTTCCGCTCAGTTCCCCCTGCCCCTGTACCAGCTCCCGCCTGGTCTTATCTGCCAGATCCACCATCTCCTGTGCCCGGCGTTTTAAGAGGAGTCCTTCCTCCGTCAGGGTAATATTATGTTTTCCCCTTTTAAAAAGCCGGACTCCCAGTTCCTCCTCCAGCTGGCTTAGCTGCCGGGAGAGAGTCGGCTGGGTAATATGAAGAAGATTGGCCGCCCTTGTAATGTTTTCTTCCCGCACAACCATCAGATAATATTCCAGAACGCGAAGCTCCATGTATCTACCTCCTTCCGCGAAACCCCTTCATGACGCCTGTCCGAAGCAGCAAAAGGCAGCTATCGATTTTCTGCGGCCTTATTGACACAGTTAATGGCATTCAGGCTTCTGGGATAACCAATATAAGGCAGGCACTGGGACACGACCTTGATCAGGAACTCTTTGTCATTTCCCAGATTCATGTTCCCGCCTGCGTGAGCCGTCAGCTGGGGCTCACATCCTCCCTGGGCCGCCAGAAAACAGAAGGTAATCATCTCCCGCTGCGCCAGATTAAGGCCGGTTCTGGTATAATAATCACCAAAGCAGTTGGCCGCCAGCCAGCGGTTAATATGCCCGTTCTTCCAGGCATCTTTCATGCCTTCGCCGAAAATATCCACCTGGGCCTGCGCTCCCTTTTCCAGGCGGTTTTCCATGGTTGTGGTGGCCTGTCCTTCCAGAGGCAGCTTAATCCCTCTCGCTTCCAGGATCTCATTTACCGCATTCAGGAAGGGGCGCACCCTGCCGATGCCAAGATAATCCACTGCCTGATATACCACTTCCTTGACCATTACCGGCGTAAGGCCTGCATCCAGCGCCCGGGCAAGCTCCAGCTTAAACTCATCCAGCCCCTGGCAGCCTAAAAGTGCTGCTAAGACCGCCATATGGCGGGTTACATCATCCAGCTGCTGGCCCTTCTCATTTACCACTTCATGAAAAGCAAACTGTTCCAGACGCTCTGCAAACTCCGGATCTGTTTCATACAAATTTTTCATAAGAAAGCCCTCCTTTACTAGATAAATTGTAATTCCCGCTTATTTATCTGTCCAATACCTGTTTTTCATTTTATATAATGCCTTTCAGGCATTGTTTCCGGCAATTATTCCTGATGATAATAGCTGAAAAAGTCTGCGATCTTTGTCACGGATTCCCTCAGCACCTCAATTCTCGGCAGATAAACCACCCGGAAATGATCCGGCTCCTGCCAGTTAAATCCGCCGCCGTGAATCAGAAGGATCTTCTTATCACGCAGAAGGTCCAGAGCAAACTTTTCATCATCAGTAATATTGAACTTTTTTACATCGATTTTCGGGAAGATATAAAATGCCGCTTTGGGTTTTACGGCAGTGATTCCGGGAATGTCGGTCAGGGCCCGGTAAATGTACTCTCTCTGCTCATAAATCCGGCCGCCCGGCACCAGGTAGCTGTTGACGCTCTGATGGCCTCCCAGAGCCGTCTGGACGATGGACTGGGCCGGCACATTGGAACAGAGACGCATATTGGAAAGCATCTTGACCCCTTCCATAT